>NZ_JAJSRC010000013.1:0-164626 GCF_021283245.1 Pseudomonas sp. NMI760_13
CCGTGGTCTGCAGGGGTTTCGTTGTCCATTTGCGAAATCCTCTCTCGTGAAACTAACCGTAACTCATTGATTTAGCTCGACCCTGTAGGAGCGGCCTTGAACCGCGAAAGGGCTGCGCAGCGGCCCCGGCAATTTTGATTGCGGCGCGGAACCTGGGGCCTGTGGCAGCTCTATCAGTGCAATATGTATGACGGCGGTCGCGCACTCATCTGAAGCTGAGCCAGAGCCGAATCCAGCAGCATGCGGGTGGCATCAAGCTCGTGCATCATCGTCAGCATCACCAGGGTGACCGGTGATTTGGGCAGGTGGCTGAACGACTGATGGGCGACGGCCACTGCGCACATGACGTACTCGGTGGCCTGGACGAGGGTGTCTTCAAGGAGATGAGGGGATTCAGCGGACGGGGGTGGATCTGGGACGATCTTCAACATGACTTCATACTCGACGTTCATGAATGATCAACCAGACACCCATTCACCTGCAGGAGGATGGGTGGCGGCTACGTGCGGGTCTGCAAGTCCGGGGAACATCGAGCGATAACCCGGCCGGCCCGAGGGCCAACCGCACGTAGCCACCATTGAGCACAGCCACTGGAAAACGCCAGCGACTCGAAGGTGAGTACAGTTCGATGTTCAGACGGACTTGCAGGCCCGGTCGTTGATTTGGCAACGACCCAGCGAGACTAGCCGCCAGTTCGAGGGCGCAACAGTGGGCGAAGCATGCTTCGGAAATGGACTACTCGAAATAGGGAAAATCTGATTCATCCCTGTAGGACGCACCAACAAATCATTGGCCGGGCTCCGCACTGCTTACTTTTTGAGGAAGGTTTCTACAACGCTGGCAAACCGTTCCGGTTGATCGAGCATGACGAAATGAAAACTGTCATCGATGCGGGTGAAATGGATATCAGGTGTCGAGGCATAGGCCCGACGGAACGTTGCATCGACGCTGGATGCAGGCACACCGTAAAAATCGTCGTATGCATAAACGACTTCGACCGGCGCGCTGATGCGACCGAGTTCGGGACGCAGATCAGTGATCATCAACTCATACACTGCATCCGCCACGGTCTTGCGATCAGAGCTGATCCCCGCAGAAACCACCCCTGGCCTGACCGCCTCGGTCTTGGCGAGTCGGGCGATGGATGCCTTCTGCATCGCTTCGCTCTGCTCCGGCGATGCCGACAAGAGCGAACTACGCATTGCTGCCGCCTGCGCCGTAGCGGTTTCGCTGGTGGCCGAAGGGTCAATCAGCAACGTATAGAACGGCAACGCATCGACGATCATCAAGCGCCCAACCTGATCGGGATGACGAGCCCCCAGCATCAATGCAACCTCTCCCCCCAGTGAGTGACCGATGATCACGGGTGCCTCTATATGCTGGGTGCGGATGTAGTCAGCAATTGCCTCGGCCACCGGAGCGACCACTTTCCCTTCGCTATCGGACACCGCAGGCAAACCGGCAAAGCCTGCGAGCTGCACAAGGTGAAGACGGTGGTTCTGGCGTAACCGAGCGGCAAGGTCAGCCCATACCTCGCGAGACGATGCCAGCCCCGGAATCAGGATCACATCCCTGCCCTCGCCTTCGACCTGGACCGAGATACGCTGCTGATCAGTGTGTAACGGAGACGAAGGCTGGCCGGGTGACGCCGACAGCGACGCCGACATCAACGACAAGGTAGTCCCGACTGCCGCGAGGATCGTTGCGATACGCATCAGATTCCCCTCTCCGGGCGATGTGCTGCTTGTTTCATGACCACTCCTTTGACTGATGACAGCTAGGCACTATACGGGCTTGTCGCCACGATAAAAGGTGTTGAGGGCATTCGAGTGTGGTCCGGGTCGGTTCGGCTGACCACCCAGACCACCGGTGGTCTGTTTCACACCTTCTTCAACATCCCCATATGCGCATCATCCATCAATGCCTTGGCCATATCGCTCAGGTAGTGCGATGCCCAGACCAGCACCGGTTCATTGTCCATTTGCGAAATCCTCTCTCGTGGAAAAGCCATAACTCATTGATTTAGCTCAATTCTGTAGGAGCGGCCTTGCGCCGCGAAAGGGCTGCGCAGCGGCCCCAGGTTCCGAGCCGCCATCAAAATCGCCGGGGCTGCTGCGCAGCCCTTTCGCGACACAAGGCCGCTCCTACATGGCTAGATGATCGCCTAGGGGGCCGTGGCAGCCCTGTCAGTGCAATGTGTATGACGGCGGTCGCACACTCATCTGGAGCTGGGCCAAAGCCGACTCCAGCAGCATGCGGGTGGCATCAAGCTCGTGCATCATCGTCAGCATCACCAGAGTGGCCGGTGATTTCGGCAGGTGACTGAACGACTGATGGGCAACGGCCAGTGCGCACATGACGTACTCGGTGGTCTGGACGAGGGTGTCCTCGAGGAGATAGGAGGATTCGGTGGACGGGGGTGGATCCGGGACGATCTTGAGCATAAACACCTCGCAATGCATTAGTCAGACCGCCACCTCTTCACTTGCAGGTGAAGGGTGGCAGCTACGTGCAGGTCTGCAAGACCGGGGCATTACGAGGCGAAAACCCGGCTGACCAAAAGGCCACCCGCACGTAGCCACCATAAAGCGAGACCCACGACTCGACGCCGAGGCTCATGGTGAGCACCATCGTAATACCGCGCAGGCTTGCAGACCCGGTCGTTGATTTGGCAACGACCCAGCGAGACTAGCCGCCACTTCGAGGGCGCAACAGTGGCCAAAGCATGCTTCGGAAATGGACTACTCGAAATAGGGAAAATCTGATTCATCCCTGTAGGACGTACCAACAAATCATTGGCCGGGCCCTGCCCTACTCACTGCTCACCCCTTGGCAGACATTCACAGCCAAAAGCAGTAAGTTATGTGAGCTTCAGCAGAGCGAGAAACTGAATGTTCAACCGGCTATCAATTGCCAGTCACAAGTCCAAGTACAGCCAAGGTTACTACCCAACCTTTGCGATTGACGGATCACCCCTTGAGGTTTGGCTACCCAGGCAGAATGCGGATGCCGAACTCCACCTTGTAGCCGCCCACTCAGGTTTGCACAGTGATGAAGACACCTTGTTGATCTGGGACCGGATCTATTCCACGGCTCCTGGATGGAAGACCTTGGTGCCTTTGTTGGTTTGCTCGGATGACCTGGACCTCACTTGTACCGTGATTGTCGCTGAGCAACGCGCCCATGAGCATGCCGTTCACTGGAGCCGATTTGGCTTGCTGAAAGACCTGGTCACTGTCGAAGCCCCTGCTGTTGACTGGTTCGACGCGATACCCAGCCTGACTTTTGAAAGGTCGCATTTTCACAGCGTGCTGGATGAGTTCAGAGTGCAGGAAAACATCGAAATGTACTGGGACTAGCCTGCCCGGCAAGCGATTCGAGATCCGGCACCCCCAGTCTTGAAATACATTAGGTTCGTCGCTGATGCTCACACCGGTCCCACACTCCGATACCGATGCCTTGCTAGGTACAGCGCACGATCGCTCGCTGACCCTGGACGATTTATCGGTTTACTGCCGAAGCCCAGAACTGCGATCTGCCGATCTGCTCAATGCCCTATCAATCGAAACGGCCCGACGATTCATTTCGGGGGCAATATCGTATGAGGCTGGCGATAACATCATGAATGGCCTATTCACCGCCATCGTCGAACTGAGCATGGACGAGCAGATGCCACAGCCGGCATTTGACATCTACCTGGCATTCGATGACGGGGAATACCACCGTCCAGGGGACTCGGAACACATACAGCCGTCAGAGCGCTATACCAAACCTTATTTGACAGAGATCTTAAAAGACCTCGATAGCGCCCAGTGATCAAGGCACACGGTTGAAGCGCACCTCCAAGTGTGACCTGGATCGGTGCGGCTGGCCGACCCAGACCACCGGGGCCTGTTTCACACCTTCTTCAACATCCCCATATGCGCATCATCCATCAATGCCTTGGCCATATCGCCCAGGTAGTGCGATGCCCAGACCAACACCGGTTCGTTGTCCATCACACCGATGAAGGAAGCCCGGCGTGCACTGTCGAGCAGCACGGAAGCCTGCTCCATGGCGTGGCTCGCGCAGTTGCCGGGCTCTACGCGGAACAGGCGCGTACCTTTGGTGGCGCCTTCCAGGCAGGTGCAGGTGCCGACGGTCCAACCGAGTTGACCGTGGTCTGCAGGGGTTTCGTTGTCCATTTGCGAAATCCTCTCTCGTGAAACTAACCGTAACTCATTGATTTAGCTCGACCCTGTAGGAGCGGCCTTGCGCCGCGAAAGGGCTGCGCAGCGGCCCCGGCAATTTTGATTGCGCGCGGAACCTGGGACCTGTGGCAGCTCTATCAGTGCAATGTGTATGACGGCGGTCGCGCACTCATCTGGAGCTGAACCAGTGCCGACTCCAGCAGCATGCGAGTGGCATCAAGCTCGTGCATCATCGTCAGTATCACCAGAGTGGCCGGTGATTTCGGCAGATGGCTGAACGACTGATGGGCGACGGCCAGCGCGCACATGACGTACTCGGTGGCCTGGACCAACGTGTCTTCAAGGAGATGAGGGGATTCAGCGGACGGGGGTGGATCCGGGACGATCTTGAGCATGATGAAATTCTCTAGTTGCGCTGATCGGACCGCAGCCCATCGCTTGCAGGCGATAGGGTGGCGGCTACGTACGGGCCTGCAAGACCGGGGCAACTAGAGTAAGCCCGGCTGACCCGAAGGCCACCCGTACGCAGCCACCATAACGCACTGCCAATGGCTTGAGACCAATGGCAAGGGGTGGCGCTGATCTAGTTGTCCCGCTCAGGCTTGCAGACCCGGCCGCTACTTTTTGCAGCGACCCTGCGAGACTAGACCTCTGTTGGAGGGCGTAAAAGCGGCCAAAGCATGCTTCGGAAATGGACTACTCGAAATAGGGAAAATCTGATTAAGCCCTGTAGGACGCGACACGAATTCGCTCTCCTACCCCTCAACCAGCTATCCAAAAGACAGTTTGCATCTACCCCACCGCTTGTAGAAAATCCCTTCTTTTTGCACGAATGGACACGCGCATGAAGTTCGAGAGGACCACGCAGTACAGGACCGATGAAGGGATCGTCTTCAATCTCTCGCAAATTACCCTTATGGAAAGTGACCGAGGCCGCCTGCGCGAGTTGCACTTTGGCGAAGCAAAACGCGCCCACTACCAAGTCAACAACATGGTCGTGGATCTATATGACCGGATGCAGGCCCGAAACCTGCCTTGCCTGCTGACAGTCCGCATTTCCAACCCCCTGACCCGGCAGCAAGCCGATACCATCAACACCCTGCGCGGCAACGTCGCCAAAGGAATTGCTGCAGCCTCAGGTGCTGCTGCCGGGAAGGTGGGAGCTTTGGGCGGGCCGGTCATTGGCTGGGCTTCCGCTGCAGCGGTTACGACAGGTATGAACTGGTACCTCAAAGGGGCCTTACCCAACTTGCATGCAGGCGACGTACTGGTCAGCATCGAGGGAGAGGTTCATGGCGGAATTGGCCCGCAGCGTTCCGGCGTGACGTTGGTCATCAAGGTCTGAGGAGCTGCACATGCCTTACATCATGCAAGCTGCCATCCTTCTGGTACTGGGCGCACTCCTCGTTCAGTTTCTGAAACCATACCCCTTACGCAAGTGGCTGGGCGTGGCGCTGTTGGCTGCGGGCCTGGTCGGCATCTTCAAAGTCGGCCAGCAGCAGTTGCTGGGCTTTGACTTGGAGCTGCTGGCGCTCCTGGCCGTGCCGTTGGGCGTGGTGCTGTTCGTGACGCGGCGGCGGTTCACGGAGGTGGGCTGAAGCCCAGGTCCGGCTCTTGTAAGAGATCGCCAGGCCCAAAGGGCTACGCAGTCGTGCAGGGAACAACGTTACAAGCCTTACCAACGTGGGAGCGGGCTGGCCCCGCGATGCGGCGTATGGCACCGGCGTTGCCGGTGATCGCGGGGCCAGCCCGCTCCCACGCAGCCCAACAATCAGGCTGCGTTGAAAACACTGCCTTGGAGCAATGTCCGCTCCTGGTCGAGACGAAGAGTCTGAGCGTACGCGCAATCTCTCGGGCCTTGCCTGCGCAGGCTTTAGATTGATAGACAGCAAGAGCACTTCAGCCCGATCAGGCGGCCCCTTTCGCCTGCTGCTCCAGATGCACCTGCAACGTCGGATCGATCCCCAACGCACTGGCCAACTCATCAAGGTAGGCCCGCTCCGCGTCCTGCTGGTCATCCACCAGCATCACACTGGCCAGGTACATTTCCGCAGCCATGCCCGGGTCCTGGGCCGACTGCGCCACCTCGGCGGCATCGAGTGGTTTGCTGACTTCTTCGTCCAGCCACTGCTGCAGTTGCGGGTCGCTGGTGTGACGTTTGATTTCGGCGTAGATCAACTGTTCTTCCTGCGGGTCGATGCGACCGTCAGCCTTGGCTGCCGCAATCAGCGCACGCAAGATCGCATGGCTGTGATCCTCGGCCTCGGGGCCAGACAATTGATCCACGGTACGCACGGCCTGTTGCGGGGCTGCCGCCTGGCTGCGCTGCCAGCTTTGATAAGCCTGGAACGCCATCATGCCCAACGACGCCAGAGCCGCGTAATTGACGCCACCAGCAGAGCGTCCCTGAGCGGAAGCGCCAGCGTTGCCACCACCGCCACCCAAAATGCCGCCCAGTAAACCACCAAGACCACCACCACCCCCTGCTCCACTGCCACCGCCAAGCAGCCCACCCAGCAAGCCACCCAGTCCATCTTGCGCTGACATGCCGCCGCGCCCTTGTTGCGCTTGCGCGCCCTGCCCAGCCCGAAGCAACTGTTCCAGTAGATCACTCGTGTTCATGGCACCGCCCTCGGTCGGTAGTCGTCGCCCAGACAAGCAACGATAGCCCCCGCAAGGCGAACCGCCATTACCGTCTGGCCGACGGGTAACCGGGGGCCGACCGAGTGCAGCTAAATAGCATGAACGCGCCCTGCGACTTGAACCGGAAGTAGGGGCTGGCCCGCCTCTATTGCGGCAGTTTCGCGATCACCTTGATCTCGAAGTCGAAGCCGGACAGCCAGGTCACACCGATAACGGTCACCGTAGGATAAGGCGCTTCGCCCCAATACTCGGCCGCCACTTCCCAGATGGTTTCAAACTTCGAGTCGGGGTCGACCATGAAGATGGTCGTATCAACCACATCCTCGAAACTACTGCCGGCCTCGGCGAGGATCGCGTTGAGGTTGGCGAAAGCCAGGCGAACCTGCGCCGCGAGGTCCGGCTCGGCCGAACCATCCTTGCGGCTGCCGACCTGACCGGATACGAACAGAAAACCGTTGGAGCGAATCGCCGGCGAGTAGCGGTGCAGCTCGTACAAAGCAAGGCGATCGGGAGGGAAAACAACATCACGTTTGCTGGACATTACCTACCTCGTTCTGGGCCTTCGCGGCCCGGTGTTTACGGTGAGGCCACTATAAAAAGGCCACCTACCTGGATAAACGGGCAGCTCTGGCCAGGACTGTTTGTATACTCCAAACAATCCAGGTGCGAACGAGGCGTGGAATGGACCGATTCGATGCAATGCAGGCGTTTGCCCGAGTGGTGGAAACCGGCAGCTTCACCAAGGCGGCCGCCACTCTGCACATGAGCAAGACCACCGTGACGCAGCTCATTCAGCAGCTGGAAGCGAGGCTGCGCGTGCGCCTGCTCAACCGCACCACACGCAAGGTCAATGTCACCGCTGACGGCGCGGCCTACTACGAACGCGTGGTCCGGCTACTGGTCGACATGGACGACGCCGAGACCAGCTTGTCCAGCGCGTCCATGACACCGCGCGGACGGCTGCGGGTGGATGTCCCCAGCCCGCTGGCGCGAATGCTGCTCATACCCGCCTTGCCGGCGTTCTTTGCACGTTATCCAGAAATCCAGCTGACCGTGGGCGTGAGTGATCGCATCGTCGACATCATTGGTGAAAACGTCGACTGCGTGGTACGTGGCGGCGAGATCACCGATCAGTCCCTGGTGGCGAGGCATGTGGGCGACTTGCAGCTCGGCATGTATGCCACGCCCGGCTACTTGCAGCGCTTCGGGACACCGGTGCACCCCTGTGAGTTAGAGGAAGGCCAACACAAAACCATCGGCTTTCTTTGGTTTCGAACAGGTAAAACCTTGCCCTACGCGATGCAGCGAGGTGAGGAGCGCATAGAGGTCCAGGCCCGCCCGCAACTGACGGTCGATGACGGCAATGCGTACCTTGCCGCCGGTCTGGCTGGCCTGGGGATGCTCTGGCTGCCGCAGTACATGGCCAAGCCACACCTGAGCAGCGGCGAACTGCTGCCGCTGTTTGAAGACTGGCACATGTCGCCAATGCCGATGTACCTGGCCTTCCCGCCGAATCGCCATGTCAGCGCCAAGGTGCGGGTGTTTATCGACTGGATAATCGAGTTGATGGCAGAGCATGCGCCGGTGGTTGAGTGAAACGGGGGTAAAGCTGTTTCAGGATCAGGCACTCCGGATTTTTGCTTTTGCCTGTTTCGGTCAGTGCGGAGAGGGATAGCTATGAGTCGTTAGTACTTCTGGATCGGTCTGACCATCCTTGTCCTTCCTCACATGGAGGACAAGCGATGAACACTATTACGACCAGCAGCCATCAGCCTTGGAACAAAGGGAAATTGGTCGGGCAGAAAGCCCCGCTCCGGCTCAAAGATATCTGAGTCATTCAGGTAGGCTCCAAACTCGTGATTTTGCGCTGTTCTATCTGGCCCTCGACAGCAAGCTACGAGCCTGCGACTTGACCATCCGTGATCGGCTGCTATCGACCCAAAGCAGTTATTCACGAACGGCTATAGGCGAGGTGCCGTGAGCCTGCCTTTCCCATAAACAATACGTCTGCCTTACGGGCTTGCAGCCTAAAGACTTCAGCCAAAACGCTACCTGCTGTCACATCGCTAACAGTTCAAGAACGAATGCGATGGCGAGAAATTGGTGCGAAGGGACTAGCTTTGCAGCAAAAAAAGCAGTGGGCTGAGGATGTGTTGGCTGGCATTGGGCTCATTGATATCTACACTACAGAATAGGTCGAGCCAAAATGCATGGCATGTCACCCTTGGGAGGCTATCTGCAGGTCTTTCCTAAAGGTTTCTCAGTGAGTGCGGGCTAAGCGTCAGCGCACATCGCTAGCATGGAAGAGGTTAAAAGGGATTTCGTTAAATCAACCTGCAGAGTCGGTTATGCAAATTTCCGTGAGGTTAAATAATTTTATAGGTCGCAACCACAATGATTACATGACTATCAACATAAAGCAAAATAGGACATGAAGGCGATTAAAACCTGATAATTTTTAGTTAAAATCTAGCGGGTACTGGAGAGGAGCGCCGGCACAGAAAAACCACCTCTTTATCAATAAATACGCAGCAGCATTCTGTATTTTGATTTAGCTTAATGTCAAACCTATTGAAATGATCCCCTCTATGGGTGACAAAGGATCCCTTAGCTGGCACGCCAGTCATCACCCCGGAATAATTGAAGGAGAATAATTATTGCCACAGATCTCCCGATAAGTGCTTTGTTTATCCGGGCGCGCGCAATGTGAAAGGTGTGCTACAAGCAAAATACTGGAGGATCTTTTATGCACTCATGTAGAAAAATAAATACAACCTATTTTTGTAATGTGAGTTTTTTGCCTGGTCGCTCCTTCTAATAACTAGCGCGGAGATAAATAATGACTAATACGACAAGCAAAGCCGATCAGCCATTGAATGCCCTGGAAACACGACGCCCGTTATCTTCTCCTTCGGATGCGCTCGATCCGGCACAAATCCCTATAACAGGCGCGGTTTCACTCGGACTGGGTTATGCAGTCCGCACCAATAGAATGAAAAATGGTGCCGTGATTGATAACTCAACACCTAAGCCAAATATGTCCGTAAGGCCAGACTATGCTTTCGAATACGTTGAAAATTATTCCGAACTTTCTGAAGCGCTAAATGTCTCTGCGTCGGCGAGTTACGGGAGCTCAGGTGTTTCCGGTGGAAGTGCTAGCCTCTCAATGATGAAGTCGACGACGATGAGAAGCGACTGCGCATACGTCGCCGTAAAGGCACGTTTTATTGCGAAAGAAAGCACGATAGTTAATGCTTATCTGTCAGACGAAACCTTGGATATTCTGAATGGACAATCCGCAGCCGAGTTCTATGATAAATTCGGGTCGAAATTTATCCGGACATTATATCACGGAGGAGAACTCGCTTGCGTTCTCGAGTTCTCCTCGACGGAAACTCGGAGCTCAGAGGAATTTAGGGCGGAAATTAAGGCGGCAGTGGGAGCCGCAAAGGGAGAAGCCAGTATGGAGTCGAAGGTGACTTCACTGGTAGGCGGCCGCAGGGTCCACATTAAGTACGCGCAGAGCGGTGGGAAAATCGGTACGCCTGAAGCTGGCGGAATTTATACAGCGACACCTACTGACCTGATAAAGCGGATGCAAGTATTCGCGAGCGAGGTATATGGAGCGACGGGATTGGACGGTAGTACAGTTCCAATTTTCGCTGATCTGATGGGGTATTCAGAAGCAAAGAACTGGCCCTCACAAAAACACATCGATTTGGAGAGCCCCTACCCGCCGGCGATTGATAACATAGCTCGGTCTATTCTCATCTTGGAAGATCAAACGGCGCTCGTCCGAGGAATGCTCTCTCCCACGGCTGCAACATCTCCTGGACTCGTAGCTGCCGCGCAAGAAATGACGCCGTACTTGGAGTTTGCGACGGCGGAGGCAAAAAATGCATTACGAAACATGATGAACAACGCAAGTGGAACCACAGAGTACTATGGTGAAAGCTTCCTTCAATATCGACTCAGAAACCTACTTCAAGTTTCATCTGCGGCGTACAGCGGGAACGCTGGAGGAGCAATTGACTTTGGAGAGAAAGACAAAAATCTATTGAAAGCGTTACTTTTTGGTGTGGCAGAGTCCATTCCAATCTCGCCCTGGCCGAAGCTCGAAATCTCAGGCTCCTGGGGGTTCCAAGGAGAGAGAGACGACTGGGGCACAGGAACTCGCGTGCCCTGTCCTGCCCACGGTGGCTCCATTCAAAGTACGGCAGAGGCCCTTGCAGGTAAAACAGGCCCAAACGATGGGCGATTCGGTTTTGCACAACCCTATCCCACTTCATATAGGGGTGGCGGAAACTGTGGTTACACGGTCATCCACTTTACAGCAATTAAAGTTATTCATTCAGACAGCAATCCTCTACCTCCTCTTCCAATGCTTCCAGCAACTCCAGCGAATGGAGTATCCTTCACAATTGGAAAACCTTTCCAGAAAGAAGTGAATCATTGGTGGATACCATTCAATGTAACGATGCCTTGCACTACCAGTTGTGGTAAATACGAGCTTACGGGTAAGCTAATCAGCCAATCGGGTGAAATCAAGGAGTTCAAAGAGATATCTTACTGGTACAAGACAGGTGATGCCAACCTTTCTCTTGAGCATCCACTCATGCTTGATGCTGGCTGGATAATTCATTCGGTTGAGGGATCGGTTCACACTGCGCTCTGTTCCTAATGAGCGGCAACTGGGATTGGCGGATTAGTTCGCAGCCTAGAATTCATTCTGAAGGGTCGGTCGCGCGCGAGGAAAAATAGAACTTCCATTCGCACAAGCAAAATGAACACTCAATCTAGGCGAAAGGCATATGTATAGCGAACCAAACCATCACTCGCGAAATCTAAAATTAATATCCCTGATGTTTGTTTTGTATTGGTTGCTTGCCTTAAGCCCTGCAGATGACTCAATTAGACTTTCGATAATAAACTATAAAGTACAAAATCCTAAAGCCCTACTCTGGGCGGCTCATGCCGCCTTAGTTTATTTTGCATGGCGATTCTATTTAAGCTCAAAAAACAGGATTAGACATGGATTCATTAACCATTTGGCCATTGGCAATTTTTCAAATCAAACCTCCAGCATATTCAAGACACTAAAGAAAAAAGCTGAAGCCGACTACGTAGTGCATCATAGGGAAGCCTTTCAGCAAGAGCGCGAGAATTACGCGCAAAAGCACCAAATAGAATCTTACAACAGGGAGTGCCTTTCGGTTATTCCGTTAGGTTTCGGTTATGAAGGGAATCAATTAAGGCTTGAATATCAGGTTCAATATGATAGAGGGCAACATGGCGACTTATACTTCAGGAATTATAAGATTTTTTACGAGCAGTATCGTTGGTTGCGATTCAAATCGTGGAGACTGGTGAGATTTATTCTTGAGAAGGAGGATGGTCCTGACTATGTGATACCTTGGGTTTTGTTTATTCTTGCAGTCACAACTAGCGCTCTTAGCCATTTCGACATTACAGCCTTAAACATATTTGAGTAAAGACGAAACGGAGGCATATATTTACCGAGAGACCGGCCACTTATGGCCAGTAGCTGTTTTTGGTGAAGGACAGCTATGGGTCGAAAGCAGCCGCTCACCACTGACCGCTTTCTTCCCACATCAGCCAGTGCCGACAAGCAGAAAGCGGCCAAAAGCGGAGACTCCCTGAGAGGAGAGGTGACCTATTGCACAACTAGGTATTGGTCTGCACCAATGGAATACTTGTACGGCACCCCACCTGTGATCAAAAGGTCCCCCGGAGAGGGATCTATACCGTTAAGCGCGAGAAAGTGAATGAGGTAAATACCTGGGTTTTCGATGGTCTGTACGAATGTGATCTCGTAGCTCTCACCTGCTCCAACATTAACGAATTTTAGCGGTGTACGGTTGAGGGTTCCAAAATAGCGACCCGAAAGTAGACTAATTGGTTTTTGGAAGAGCGGTTTCCCATCAGAAAACTCGACTGGCACCAGCGTCAGGGAGTCATCGTCCAAGTCTACTTTGCTTTCCTTGTTGCCAATATTAGAAAGAACAACCTTAACCTGGAGCAAGGTCTGCCCATCCATTAGTGGCCGAGCCGTTGGCTCGACCTTTACCTGGATATGTGGTATTTTTGTGGTCTTCTGATCCATTTCCTTCAATGTATACTCTGTTACTTCTTTTTCTTTCTTTACATACACAGTAGAGTAATAACCCCACACCGCTACGACGATTGCAGCGATAATGGTCACGGCTTGTGCAAGGATCTGAACCACCATATGGATTCTTTCGATTTTGCTTAGCGAATTTTCTGGCACTTGCTGGTTCCTAATTGATAAACACTTGACATTATCAGTCATCGGACAAAACGTCTGCTCCTTGCCGTTAGCTGTCCGTCTTGAAGAGCAGCCCCGGGTCGAGAACGGACTGTACGGCGCGTCACCATAACAGCCGTAAATTTACGTGCAACCTAAACAACACCAAGCAGATCTACTTTTTTAGTATTATTCAAATGAGCAGGATCGCATTCGTGATTGTTCGCTGGAGGTACGATGCCGTCAATTACTTCAATGGCGAAAAGATTTCTCAGAGGTATAAGTGATTTAGGGAATTTCCCTCCCAACACAAGGATGGCTTTCGCGACGTGAGGGCGCACTTCAGCAAGCAGCACTGCATCCATAACAGCTCTATATTTAACGCATTGGAATAGCCCCCTTACTATATCAGACTCCGCTGATATGGCAGATTTGACCTCAGCAGCTATCCAAACCGCTTTGCTAGTGAACGAGACGTCAAGAGTGTCACCGGAAGGCAACCTGTATTCGGTTACACCCACTGGTGTATTAGAGCTGAGCCCGATGACTTGCGGATTGCAAGCCACATACTCTTTGAGCGCCTTATGCTCCCCGCTCTCTCCCGATCCATAGCCCCGACTGGCCTCTTTCAAAACAGGTGAAAAATCGCACGTCACCGGCTCAAGTGATAAAGCTTTAAGAACCATGTCCCATCGAGAAAAGGAAAAAACGTGCGCGAGCTCTGCCTCAACAATGACACGTTTCTGGCGGAGCGGAAGTGCTGAAAAATCCTCTTTTTTCACGAGAAACCAACCAATACCCTCTCCTGGTAGTCCTGTATTTTTGTTGATTACAAGACACTGAAGAGGTGGAACCTTCACCTTCCATATTTTTGAGAGCCCTTCTAGCGATTGACCAATACTCCCAAGAACGTAATTAAGGTTACGAGGGTTAGGCATTCCAAGCTCCTCAGCAAGATCGGAGTAAGAAATTGGGACACCGGCCTCTGCTTGACGAACAAGTATAGGAAGAGCGGCGCGGGCACGTATCTGGTATGCCTTGTCACCTGAGATTGGCGCAGAAATCTTCGCGGTACTCATTTCGATCCTTGAATTTATTACTGGCCCGACGGGATGCCCTAGAAGGCAGCTATATCCCCACTATCAACCCAGCGTGAGAGTAGCCTATAGCCATCATTCGCAACAAGTTCTGCTATGGGTCGATAGCTGCCGGTAGCGGGCAATTACTTTCGTCCCGAGGCGGACACTCGCGCCGCCCACGCCTGAGCTCCACCCGTCCAGCCCTGCCCCCTGCCCACATAGTTCCGTCATCAACACCTTACGACGAAACACCTGAGTCAGCCCCTCCAGCACGACCACCCAATACCGCCTCAGCCTCAACCCGCGCTTGAATCCACGCAACAAACGCACGCACCGGCACTCGCCGCATGCTCTCCCCGCGACCAACCAGGTAATAAGCAAACCGCGAAGGCCAGGCCCGGTCCACCGCCACCACCAACCTGCCACTTCTCAGGTCCTCTTCGGCATGCTGCGCCTGTACCAGAGCAATACCCTGCCCACTGACAGCCGCACGCACCAACAGCAGATCCTCGTCAAAGCTCGGTCCCCGGCGGCTACGGTGATCGGGCTCGACACCATGAGCCCGCAACCACAGCGTCCAGTCGGCACGCTCAGCATCCTGCAGCAGTGGGTAGTGCAAGCAGTCCTGCGGCGCCTCCAAAACCGGCCCGCCAGCAAGCAGGCCAGGGCTGGCCACCGGCAGCAGCACAGGCGCCAGCAGCGGTATCGACTCCAGCCCCGGGTAATCGCCCAGACCATGACGCAAGGCAATATCGACAGGCTCCCGGTGCAGATCGACAAGCTCGGCCGTGGACTGCACCTGCACGTCGATCTCCGGATGCAGCGCATTGAAGTCAGCCAACCGCGGCACCAGCCAACTGGACGCGAATGACGGCTGGGTGCTGATCGTCAGGGTGTTGGCCCGTGTCAGGGCTTGAAGATCGAGCAGCGCGCTTTCGATCTGGCCAAACCCACGCGACAGCCCCGGATACAGACTCGCGCCCGCCTCTGTGAGCTGCACGCCATAACGGCTGCGGGTCAGCAAGGTGACTCCGAGGCGATCTTCCAACAGGCGAATCTGTTGACTGATAGCACCCGGGGTCACGCCCATGCGCTCGGCGGCGGCCTTCAGGCTGCCCAGGCGAGTGGTTTCGGAAAAGGCACGCAACGCAAGCAACGGCAACACGGCACCCATGCAATACCAACCTTAGAAAAACTGATCTGAGCAAGTGGAATGATCGTTCGTAAACCACCTGGACGATACCTAGCATAGCGTTGTGCCAGACACATTCGAATCAGTTTTATTAAGGTGAATAACATGCCGGACCCTGCGTTTGTGCTTTACACCGACAGCTCCCCCAACGGTTTCAAGATCACCATTGCCCTCGAGGAGCTGGGGCTGCCTTATCGCCTGGTCCACGTGAACATCGACCTGGGCGAGCATCGCCACGAAGACTTCCTGGCACTCAACCCGGCAGGCCGCATCCCGGTGCTGATAGACCGCAAGGCCGGCATTGTGCTGTTCGAATCAGCCGCGATTCTGTTGTACCTGGCGCAACACAGCGGCCAGCTGCTCGAACAGGCCGCGCAACCGCGTTGGGCGGCAATCACCTGGCTGATGCACCACAGCGCCAGCATGGGCCCCTTGCTGGGTCAGCGCGTGCACTTCGAGTGTTTCGAGCCCATCCCCAATCCTGCGGCGCAGAAGCGCTACCGCGCCCTCACCGAGGATGCCTTCGCACTTCTCGACCAGCAGCTTGCAACCCGCCCATGGTTGGCCGGCGAATCCTATTCGATTGCAGATATCGCCAGCTTCGCCTGGCTGCACATCGCCGAGATCGTTGGCTTCGACTTCAGTTCCTACCGCCATCTGAATCGCTGGTACCGGCAGATCGAGCAGCGTCCCGCCGTGCAACGCGGCATTCGTCTCCCGGCGCCCGCCACCGGCCCCTGACTCCCCGACCAAGGAATGTCCATGACCCCTATCAGCACCCAGGGCGCCAGCGCCGATGCCTTCGCCCTGCATCCCGGTTACCGTCGTATGTTCGCCCACGGTCAGTTGACCCTGGGCATCTTCCTGCCGCTTCGTTTCTATGACGGCGATATGGGCGTGCTGCACGGACAGGCGCAACTGCTCAGCGAGATCGACCGCCTGGGCTTTGCCGCCGCCTGGGTACGTGATGTGCCCTTGTACGACCCTGCCTTCGGTGATGCCGGCCAGGTATTCGATCCGTTCACCTACCTGGCCTATCTGACGGCCCATACCCGCAGGATCACCCTGGCAACCGGCAGCGCGATTTTCACGCTGCGTCACCCTGTCGACCTGGCGAAAGCCGCGACCAGCGTGGACTGTCTGTCAGGTGGACGCCTGGTGTTGGGCATCGCCTCGGGCGATCGACCGGTGGAGTTTCCGGCCTATGGCCTGACCCATGACGGTCGAGGGGAGCGCTTCGCGCAGAGCGTGGACTACTTCCGCCGACTGCTGGCCGGCCATCCTGCACCGATCCATTCGCCACTGGGACAGCTTGATGGCGCCCAACTGCTCCCCAAAGCCGTCACTGGACGGATCCCGCTGCTGGTGACCGGTTCATCGCGCCAGTCCTTGCAATGGCTTGGCGAGCAGGCCGACGGCTGGATCACCTACCCCGACACCACCCACAATATCCTTGGCCCTCGGCGCCTGGCCGAGAAGATCAGTGCCTGGCGGGCGCTCATTCCCGATGGAGGCTTCCGCCCGCATGTCACCAATGAATGGATCGACCTGGATGAGGACCCGACCTTCCCTCGCACGCCGCAACAAGGCGGCTACGTGTTGCGCACCGGTCGAAACGGCCTGATCGATCTGCTGCATGAGTGGCGTGACGCCGGGGTCAATCATGCGGCACTGGGCATGCAGATGGCGCGGCGCCCGCCGTTGGAAATCATCCAGGAACTGGCCGAAGAAGTGCTGCCGCTGTTTCCTGCGCTGGCAGGTCCAGAACCTCATGCGCAAGCCTGGTAGCCGAGGCCAGACCATCACTGACGGCTGATACCGACCTTGCGCGGCGCCGCAAGTCAGAGGTTGAAGCGCGGGCAGCCGCCCCGTAACGAAGGGCGGCGTTGGCTTACCTTTTTGGCTTTACCCGCGCAGTGCGGCGGGCAGATCAGGAAGGGAACAGCTTACTCAGACAACTGAGTTTTTTCTTGTAGGACCGTCGGGCTTGCAGCGCCTCTTCCAGCGTCACCGCAACGAAGCGGGCCTTCTGGTTGGGTTGCATCTGGCCGACCAGGTCGAGGTCGGCGCTGATCACCGTGCCGATCATCGCGTAGCCGCCACCGGACACCGCATCGCGGTGCAGAATGATGGGCTCGAGCCCTGCCGGCACCTGGATCGAGCCGATCGGGTAGCAGCTGTCGACGATATTCGAAGGGTCGGAGCCTGCGCCGAACGGCTGCTCGCGAGGCTGGAAGCTCAGCGGGCTGCCACCCTTGAAGCGATAGCCGATGCGATCTGCCTCCGAGCCGACAGTCCAGGCTTCAGCGAAAAAGCTGTCCGCCGCCGCCAGGGTCAAGCGCTCGTAGTACAGCCCCGGTACCACCCGCAGGGTGATCTCCCCTCCCAGCGACTGTCGCAAGGCCATGGGCAGGCTCGCCCCGGCACGGCCCTTGCCGCTGGCGGCGCCGATCGGCAGTTCATCACCAATCACCAGCCTGCGCCCCTGAAAACCACCCAGCGCCCCCAGCGCGTAGGTGGAACGACTGCCGAGCACCACCGGCACATCGATACCGCCGGCCACCGCCAGATAAGCCCGCGCGCCAGCCTTGGGAAAATCGAAACGCAGCACTTGCCCGGCCTTCACTTCGAAGGCGGTGTCCAAGTGCATGTCCACGCCATCGACCTTCGGCGTCATCTGCGCACCACATACCGCCACCAGGGCGTCCTGCTGAAACTCCAGCTCCGGCCCCAGCAAGGTGCACTCCAGCGCCGCCGAATTGGCCGGATTGCCCACCAACTGGTTGGCCGCGCTCAGGGCGTACTGGTCCAGCGCCCCGGAAGGCGGGATACCCAGATGGTAGTAGCCTTCGCGGCCGAGGTCCTGCACCGAGGTGGCCAGACCGGGTTTGAGCACCTTGATCATGCCAGCACCTCCTGCAGCGACTTGGGATAGCCGATCGGGTCGGCAAGGAACGCATCGAGCGAGAACTCCACTGGACGGATACGCAGATCGAAGCGCCCGGCTTCGACCTCGGCCACGGCGTGGTCATAGGCATCGCGGTCCATCGGCTTGAACTGCACGATGTCGCCGGGACGGAAGAACACCATGTGTTCCTTCAGGTACGCCAGGTTCTGCTGCGGGTCGTAGATCGGTGCCGGAGTGACGCCAAACATCTGGTAACCACCGGCGCCACGTACCGAGTAAATACAACCGAAGCAGCCGCCATGGCCCAGGGTCAGCTTCGGCGTATCGGTACGCGGTCGCAGGTACTTGGGCACCTGCAACTGGCGTTCGCGCTCGACCATCTGGAACATGAACGGCAGGCCCGCCACAAAGCCCACCATCGACACGAACCACGGCGCGCCACTGTGGGCGGCGATGAACGCCTCGACGTCGGCCAAGCCGTTGATGCGCGCGGCGTACTCCAGGTCCGTGGCATTCGGGTCCTGGTGGCGGTCGCGAAAGCGCATCAGGGTTTCGTGGGTCCAGGGATCGTTGTAGAGCACCGGGATTTCGATTATCCGGGTGTGCAGGGTGCGCTCGGCCACGGCCTGGGCC
Source organism: Pseudomonas sp. NMI760_13 (assembly GCF_021283245.1). NCBI lineage: Bacteria > Pseudomonadati > Pseudomonadota > Gammaproteobacteria > Pseudomonadales > Pseudomonadaceae > Pseudomonas > Pseudomonas sp. NMI760_13. Next base: position 18,932 of record NZ_JAJSRC010000013.1, read on the forward strand.
TCGGCCCCCTTCACCGCTTCAAGCAGATCGGCCGGCGCGATGCGATCCGGGTCAAAGCGGATCTGGAACGAGGCGTTGGCCAAGCACACGTCGAGCACGCCATCGAGGGCCAGACGCTCCACCGCGCGGGTGACCGCCATGCCCTTGAAGAAGGCTTCAAGGGACATGCTCTCGCTGACTTCGGCAAACAGATGTTCGTCGGCGCCAAAGCTGTAGCGAATCGGACTGCTCATGCTGCACCTCCACTGCGGCGTTCGGCCAGCCAGGTTTCCAAAGTGCCGGTGTGGAAATCGGCGGTGTGCAACCAGGGTTGCTCCAACAGTTCGCCATGCAACGACAAGGTGCTGGCCATGCCGGTGAGCGTGGTCTGCTCGACCGCCAGTCGCGCGCGGGCCAGAGCTTCGGTGCGGTCACGGCCATGAACAATCAGCTTGGCCAGCAGCGAGTCATAGTATGGCGGTACCCGGTAGCCTTCATACAGATGGCTGTCGACACGCACGCCCTCGCCTTGTGGCCAGTTCAGCGCTTGCACAAGCCCTGGGCTTGGGAAGAAATCCCGTGCTGGGTCTTCGGCGTTCAGGCGCATCTGCAGGGCTGCGCCGTTGATCTCGATATCGCTTTGCTTGAGTCCCAGTGGCTCGCCACCGGCAATGCGCAGCATGGCCTGGACCAAATCGATACCGGTGATCAGTTCGCTGACCGGATGTTCCACCTGGATCCGTGTGTTCATCTCGATGAAGAAAAACTCGCCGGTGGCGTCGTCGTACAGATACTCAAGGGTACCGGCGCCCTTGTATCCCAGCGCCTCGGTCAGGCGCACGGCGCTCGCGCACAGGGCCTCGCGCTGCTGCGCATCGAGGACCGGCGACGGCGCCTCTTCGAAGATCTTCTGGCGACGGCGTTGCAGCGAACATTCGCGCTCGAACAGGTGCACCGCCTGCTTGCCGTCGCCCAGCACCTGTACTTCGATATGCCGGGCCTTGCCGATGAAGCGCTCCAGGTACACCGCGCCATTGCCAAAGGCGGCCTGGGCTTCGCGCTGGGAACGGGGGAATTCTTCGCGCAACTGTTGCAGGTTTTGCGCCAGGCGAATGCCGCGTCCGCCGCCTCCGGCCGAGGCCTTGATCAGCAGCGGGAAACCGACGGATTTGGCGGCTTCGAGCGCCGATTCCACATCGAACAGTTCATCGGGAGAACCGGGCACCACCGGCACGCCCGCCGCTTGCGCGGTGCGCCGGGCTTCGGCCTTGTCACCCATACGGCGGATGGTCTCGGGGCATGGGCCGACGAAGATCGCCCCAGCCGCGAGTACCGCTTCGGCGAATTCGGCGTTTTCCGAAAGAAAGCCGTAACCGGGGTGCACCGCGTTGGCCCCGGTGGCCTTCAGGGCACCGAGCAAGGCCTCGACATTGAGGTAGCTCTTGTCAGCGCGGGCCGGGCCGAGGATGTGCACTTCGTCGGCCATGCGCGCGGCCTGGGAATCGACGTCTGCTTCGCTGCACGCCGCCACGGTTGGAATCCCGAGCGCTTTCGCGGCACGGATGATCCGCACGGCGATCTCGCCACGGTTGGCGATCAGCAGTTTACCAATGCCTTGGGTCATGGTCGTGCCCTCACGCGTCTTCGAGTGTCGCGATGACCTGACCCGGCTCCACCGGATCACCGTCTTCGACCAGAAACGCGTCCAGACGCCCTGCCGTACCCGCGGTCAGTTCGGAAAACTGCTTCATGACCTCGATCAGGCCAATCACTGTGTCGGCGCTGACGCTGGCACCGGCCTCGACGTAGTTCGGCGACTCCGGGGTGGCCTTGCGGTAGAACGTCCCCGGCAATGGGGTGATGACTGTGTGCTGCGCCATGTCTGTTCCTCTTGGAATAGTTGTAGAAAGGCAGGCAAAAAATCTGTGTGTCGAGCAAACCCTGGCGTCTGCGTGCCAGGTGTCTTCGGTTGCGTTATCGCGGTGCGCGCACCTCGATCCCCGCGCCATCGAGCGCTTTGCGGGTGGCCTCGACCAGTGCCAGGGCACCGGGTGTATCGCTGTGCAAGCAGATGGAGTCGAACTCGATCGCCAGGTCTTCACCCTCCACCGTGCGCACCACGCCTTGCTGACAGGCACGCAGTACCCGCGCAGCGACTTGCGCGGGGTCGTAGGCACGCACATTGCGGGTGAAGACGATGGAGCCGCTGATGTCGTATTCGCGGTCGGCGTAGAACTCGCGGATCACTGGCTGGCCAAGCTCCGTGGCGATGCGCCAGATCGTCGAGTCGGGCATGCAATACAGCAGCAGTTCAGGCTCCAGGCGCTGCAGGTTTTCTACCAGCAAGCGCGCCGTTTCTTCGTCCCGGGCCAGGTGCATGTACAGCGCACCGTGAGGTTTGATGTGTTGCAGGGCCACGCCTTGAACTCGGGCGAGCTCACGCAGGGCGCCCAGCTGATACAGCATGTCGTCCACCAGCTCCTGGGCCGATGCAATGATGTGGCGGCGGCCGAACCCGACCAGGTCACGAAAGCCCGGATGGGCACCGACGGCCACGCCCAGGCGCTTGGCCTGCTCGACCGTGCGGCGCATGGTGCCGGGGTCGCCGGCATGGAAACCGGTGGCGATGTTGGCCGAGCTGATGAAGCCCATCAGTTCGTTGTCGACCCCGTCGCCGATCGTCCACGGACCGAAGCCTTCGCCCATGTCCGAATTGAAATCTACTGCCTGCATGACACGTGCTCCTGACGCTTGTGACTTCATGCAGAGCACGTTAAGTTCCAGCCACCCCCTTGGGAAGATCTATTATCCGAGGGGATATCTTCTGAAAATCAGATACCTCATCAAGCGGAGTGTTCATGTCACTGACCCTGCGCCAGGTTCGCTACTTCGTCGCCACGGCCGAGATCGGGCAAATCTCCCAAGCTGCGATTCATCTGAATATTTCCCAGTCGGCGGTGACCACTGCGATCAAGGAACTGGAGGGCATGCTCGGCACGCTACTGTTCCAGCGATCGGCCCAGGGTATGAGCCTGACCGATGCCGGACGGCACTTTCTCAATCGGGCCTACGTGATCTTGCGCAGCGTCGACGACGCCCTCAACAGCCCGCTGCCGGACGTTCGCGCCACCGGCCTGTTGCGGGTAGCGGCCAGTTACACGGTGATCGGCTACTTCCTGCCGCACCACCTGCAACGCCTGGAACACTGGCACCCGGACGTGGCCATCGAAGTGCACGAACGGGAGCGCCAGGCCATCGAGCAAGGCCTGCTGGAAGGCGAATTCGACATGGCGGTGGTGCTGACCTCGAACCTGACCCACCCGGACATCGTCTCGAAAACCCTGTTCAATTCCGAGCGCCGGCTGTGGCTGCCCAGTCATCACCCGCTGTGCGAACGCTCGGCCGTGAGCCTTGCCGACGTCACACAGGAGCCCTTCATCCTGCTTACCGTCGACGAAGCCGAACAAAGCGCCATGCGCTACTGGGAACATGCCCACCAGCAGCCCAACGTGCGAATCCGCACCAGCTCTGTGGAAGCGGTGCGCAGCATGGTGGCCAACGGCAGCGGCGTGGCGATCCTCTCCGACCTGGTGCACCGCCCCTGGTCGCTGGAGGGTAAACGCATCGAAACAGTGACCATCAGCGACAAGGTCACCCCCATGAGCGTCGGCCTGGCCTGGCATCGCGAGCGGGAATTCAGCCCGGCGATGCACGCGTTCCACAATTACTTCCACGACGCGTTCCTGGCGCCGCAACAACTTTCCGCACGGCGCTGAAAGCAAGGAAAGCCTAGCCGAGTGATGGGCGGACGTGACGTTGCAAACGACCACTTTCGGTGGTTGTGAAATGGCGATTAAGACAGGCTGAGGAATGCATACATACTGGTGTCCTGTTGTGATGCTGCTATCGACCCATAGTCGGGCAGCTAGCGGTCAGACGCAGTCAGCTTTCAGCGCCGAAACTGCCTCAGCCAGTTGGCCATCGAAGTACTCCGTGTCATCGCGGGGCTCTGAATCCAACCGCCGCATGGCCTCGACCAACAGTTGAGGAACTGCGATTCGCTGGCTCAGAAAAGTAGCGACCATGAGATCTGAAAGCTCTTCAAAAGGCGTGTCCCAGGCATCTCGACAACGCTGTAGCAACGTTGTCGACGCCGCACCTTTCCAAGGGCCGATGAGGCTGGATACTGTCGCCATTTGATCCATCGCTCCGATAGTAATTGCGCAATTTCTGGCCCCGAACGGTTGTGTGAGGACTGTTTGCTCAGAGAAATGAGCGTACTCGCTGCCATTCCTTCCAACACTCTTCTGGGACGATGTCCTCGTAACCCCGCTCTCTTTCCAACGCGACGGCGACACTGAAGGGTATTGCTGTCGCGGTTGCATTATCGCGAATCTCAAGCACCTCACCCTCGCTGAGCTGGGAGCCTTTGCGATCCTCCGCCGCCTTGAGCAGGGATACAAGCGCCGGAACAAAAACGAGACACAGCGGATCGGTCGACAAAGGTTTGCCTCTTGCGAAGTTGATTGGGGCTAAGGGTGCAACTTATAGACCCGGGCAAGCACACGTAAAGCCCAACCCCACCTTGGCTGCTTTGTCAGGCAGCCACGGCGATTCGCTATGGGTCGATAGGCCTCACTCGAGAATGGCCGCTTTCGGCCCATAGCTGCCGTTGAGGCCAGCAGTGAATGCGACCGTCTACGCTGCTCACTGATCGGCCGAGCATAGATACTGATGCAACTGCTCTCCAAGAACCTCGAACACCTGAGCGATCCTGTTAATTTTGCGCAGGTCATTGTGCATTGCGATCCACACATCTACCTCAAAGCCAAAATCGTGTGCTAGCACATGTACCAGGCCGTGCGATTTTGCGATTTGCGTCGGGCAGAGTCCGAAGCCTAAGCCCGCTTTCAGAGCGGCCAGCTGAGCAAGGTGATGATCAGAGGCAATGGCGAAGTGCTGATCGGCATCGCACAGACCGGCGTCGACAAACCGACGCAAATCCGCTGAGCGTCTGTCCGGCCCGATCAACGGCCCCTGGCGCAGCGACAGCAGGGAAGCTGGATTACCGTAGCGCTCCAGGCACCCGGCACTGGCATGGATGCCAATCCGCAAACTTCCGACACGCCGCACTGTGATATCCGCTTCATTGGGCCGCATCAGCCGCACCGCAATATCCGATTGCAGCCTGGCGATGTTTTCAAGGGCATCGCTTATGCTCAACTCAAGTTTGAGTCCGACGTGTTCGTAACGGAAAGGGCGCAGCAGGTCGGGCAATACCTCGACGCCAAGCAACTCGCCACAGGTCAGCCGGACTGTACCGTGATCCATCGACGCTTCAGAGCTGGCCATGCGGTTGAAGGTTTGCGCGGCCATATCCATGGCCTCCACATGTTCGATCAGGCGCTGCGCTCCGGCAGTAGGCGTCAGTCCTTGAGGTGTGCGGGTGAACAGACTCACACCGAGAGCGTGTTCAAGATGGTCGAGTCGCCGGCGCGCAGTGGCCTGGGCGATATCCAGCAACTTCGCTGCGCCGCTCAGGCTGCCAGAGCGCAACACGGCGAGAAATACACGCTGGCTTTCCCATTCAATACCGCTCATACATTCTTGGCCAACAGTTGCTCCTAATTTGATCTTCTGCCAGAGCCCATGAAAAGCGATCATTCGCTCACATTTTACCTGGCGTCATTGTAAGGAACCAACGCATGAGAATCACCGGTCAGTGCCAATGTGGGCAAGTCATCCTTGAGATCGTGGCGCAGCGATTGCCGCCGCTGTATGCCTGCCACTGTTTGAACTGCCAGCGCTGGAGCGGCAGTGCGTTTGGTCTGCACATGCTGAGCGTGGCTTCGGCTGTTCAGGTGACTGGCGAAACGGCGATCTTTGAGCATGAACACCAGGGACAAACGTCTACCCAACATGCCTGCGGTACATGTCATACCCGGCTGTTTAACGAGACCACGGCAGCACCCGGCATGCGAGTGGTACGGGCCGGCATCCTGGAAGGCGCTGAGCGTTTCGAACCGGTTGCGCATATCTGGACTCGGCGCAAGCAACCATGGCTGGTGCTGCCGGGGGCTATCGCGCAATGGCAGGAGAGCCCCACGCCAGAAGCATTCGCCGCCGCACTAGGTTAGAAGAGCTTGCTCTTCCATAAGTGATGTGTCGCTCGCCGAACGACACATCGTTAGGTCGGCTGCGTCCGCTCTGGGTCGGAAGCAGCCATTCGCGAATGACAGCTATCGACCCATAGCGGACTGTCGTCATGACCGAGGACACAGGCGGAAATACTCTTCTATGGCGCTTGCTTGGTGGCTACTTCGAATGGCACCACTGAGCGAGGTGGCTGCCATGACAGCATCCGCTACCAGGTGCATGGTCACAGCACAGATCATCACGCAGTCAGCGCCCGCGTTTTCCAAGCTCCGAGCCACTTCAGCAAGTTGGCTCCCGGCTTGCGCCCATTCGCCAGCTTTCTGCTTGTCGACAATGGTCTGAAAGTCCAACGAGTGCAGCAGTACCTGGGCCGAGTGCAGACCGCCCAGGCGTTGGCTTATGCCTCGATTCAGCTCCCGGTAGTACACCGCAGAGCCCTCATAGCTCATTCCACCGATAAGACCAATCTTGCGCACTTTTCACCTCTCAGGAAGCTGCTCTCGACAACCAGATGGCAGGCAGCTGCCCGCTCGGATCGTCTGGAGTGTATGCTGTGTGCATCTTCTTCAATAATGAATAATCAGCATAGTTGATTCTCAACATGAGAAACATGGACTTAGATTCACTACAAATATTCAAAGCCGTGGTGGACTACGGCAGCATCACAAACGCAGCAGCCCAGCTTAACCGCGTGCAATCGAACATCACCACCAGAGTAAAGAACCTGGAGGAGCGATTGGGTGTGGCGCTCTTCCATCGTCAGGGTGGGAAGCTGACGCCTTCCGATGAAGGACTACTGCTGTATCAATACGCTGAGAAGTTGCTTCGCCTTTCCGTAGAAGCAGAAACCGCTCTCAAGCGCGGCACTCTGCAAGGTGTGCTTCGGATCGGCACTCTTGAAAGTACCGCTGCCGCTAGGCTTGCTCCGCTGCTATCCAGCTATCACGAACGCTTTCCAGATGTTCAGATCGAGTTGGTATCTGGCTCAACAGACGCACTGATTGCACAGGTTCATCGCGGTGATATCGAGGCCGCCTTTATCTCGGACCCATTCACCGTCGCCGGACTGGATTGCCAAGAGGTCTTCGTTGAGGAACTGGCGCTTGTCGTCGCCAAGAACAGCCCAATCGCTAATGCGCGTGCACTCCAAGGAGCGACCATCATCGCGTTCACCAGGGGCTGCTCGTTCAGGCGCATTCTGGAAAGCTGGCTTCAGACCTGCGAAATCGTGCCCACCAGAGTGCTCGAACTTGCGTCCTATCATGCTATAGCAGCTTGTGTAGCAGCCGGAACGGGGGTGGCAATCATGCCGCAATCCGTGCTCAAGGCTGTACACTTGGAAAGCTTGGTCAGAACGCTCCCCTTGCCCCCAAAGGTTGCTCGGGTGCGAACTCACCTTGTGTGGCGCAACGGGCATGAGTCGCGCGTATTGCAGTCGGTTCGGGATGAGTTGGCCAGGCACCGAGGTGCCTAATAGCAGGAAAACGTTTCTATCTGGTCGAAGGCCAATTCCGCGTGCGTCAGCTACGGGTCGAAAGCGGTGGGCCTCGAATAATCGAAATGCCCTACGGGAGACCATCACTACCGCCTGATACCGCCCTCGAGCAGCGTCGCAAGGATAAACGGCCCCTTCTTCTCCAGATACTCAGCCATCCCCCCGGTATTGGTGGCCTCAAGCTCGATCTTGAGATCTTGGTATCGCTGCCGGAGGGAGGCGTCGGTCCTGAGCAGATCCCTGAACGTCAGCATCTGGATGACTGAAAGGTGTCCACGTCTGCAAATGTGGATCTTGTGGGTGCGTACCTCACCGACATTGCGACGATAGAAATGGTGCCCTTGCGAAAGGTCACTGCCACGTACATACCCCAGCTTCAACAACACTTGGTCTCGCGCTGCCGCATTTTGATGCTCTGAAACCTCGATCAGCACATCGATCTCGGGCTTGGCCGCGAGTTGCGGGACAGCCGTGCTGCCCACATGGTGGATGGCGAGAAGCTCATCACCGAATGCCGAGGCGAGCAGCACCTTGTCCGCCTCGTACCGTTGCGGCCATTCAGGGTTGTAGGTCGTGATCTTGCTGGTCAGCGCCATGGGCCATCCTTAGGCAGGTTAACCGTTCTGATGCGCCTTTACGGCAGGCGCCTGCCGCCAATCGAGCTCGAGCATCTAGTGACCTTGCACAGCCTGATCAGACTGCGCGCCCAGACTCGCGAGAAAAACCTCGGTATCCCGATTGGACCGCAGGCAGACCACGCGACAACCCGACGGCACCGTCGCCACGAATCGCTTGATCGCCTCCCGAGACGAGGTTTTCGTCCGCCACATGAACCTGAAAAACTCCGGCAGGTTGGCCAGCAGTTCCGGACAGTCGTCCGGCAAGTCAGGCCGGGATCGACCGCGGTTCAGCATTGTTCTGAGCAACACACGCCAGAATCGAAGCGGCGCCGAGCGGTCGATCCATATCAACATGTCAGCGCGGGCCAGCCGGTTCGTCCATGTAGTCGAATGCCCGCCTTCGAAGATCCAGCACTCACGGGCCTCGACCTCATGGCAAAGACGCGTCTTCTCGTCCCGGCTGCGTTCGACCCACCCTGGCTGCCAGTGAATCGTGTCGATATGCACGACCGGCAGCCCTGTGCGCTCGCCCAGCTTGCGCGCCAGGGTACTTTTCCCAGACCCTGGCTGACCAATGATCATCACCCGTTGCATTGAAGCTCCCTCTCGCCATGCCTGCTGAATTTTGGGCGCGCGATTCTACGGCAATCAGCGACGCGGTCAACTGCATGCGTACTTGCAAGGGCATCGGTACAAGACGGGTGAAGCGCCACCCCAGGCCTTCGATCAATATTGGTAGCGCAAGGTAACCGCAAAATTGCGAGGGTCACCGTAGTACAGGCCACCGAAATTGTTCGAAGTGGGCAACGACTGGTAGTACGTCTTGTCCAGCACGTTGTTGAGGTTGTACTGCACACTGAACTGTTGGTTGATCTGGTAATGGGCATGCAAGTTGAGCAAGGCGTAGCCACCCTGTTCAATCGTGTACCCGGTCACATCGGCGGCGGTGCGGCTCTGGGCATACACATCGCCGCCCACACGCCATTGGTCGAGGACACCGGGCAAGCGGTAGTCCGTCGACACCTTGAGCAGGCGCCGCGGGATCTTGCGATAGTAGTCCGAGCCTTTGCTACCGCCGGCCACATACTCGGGATCACTGTAGGTGTAGCCCGCGCTGACGTTCCAGTTCTCCAATGGCTCGCCGGAAATCTCCAGCTCGAAGCCGCGGTTACGCACTTTCGCGCCGGCTTCGTAGCACTTGCTCGTACCGGTCACGCCACAGGTGGGCGACACCGACAGTGCCTCGGGCATGTTTTCCAGGTTGGTCTGGAAAATCGCCAGGGAGGTGTTCAGGCGGCCTTCGAAGTACTCACCCTTGATGCCGGTTTCGTAGTTCTCGCCTTCGATCGGATCAAGCAGGGTATTGCCGACACCATAGTAACTCTGTGTCTTGTAGATCTCGGTGTAGCTGGCATACCAGGTGTGGTGCTTGTCCAGGTCCAGTACCAACCCGGCGTATGGCACCAGCCGGCCATTCTCGCGGTATTGATCGTTGGTATAGGGGCTGCCCACCTTGTAGTCCGACCAACTCACCCGCGTGCCGAGGATCAGACTAAGGTCATCAGTGAGGCTGAAGCGCGAGGCGCCGTACAGGCCACGCTCCTTGCGCGTGTAGTTGTAGTCCGCGCCGATGGCATTGAGGATGGGGCTGGGCAGCGCACTGTAGTCGAAGTCGGTGATGTTGATCGTCGGGTTGTTGGTGGCACTCTTGATCACCGCGTCGAACTGGTCCTGGCGCGTGTTGGCCCCAAGCATCAGCTGATGTTTGCGCCCGAACAGCTCGAAGGGGCCGGTCGCGTAGAGATCCAGCGCAAACTGGGTGTCTTCGTAGTCGGCCTGGGAGACGGTCATCCGATAGTTGTCACCCGATACCCGGTTCGGATACGCGGAGAGAAAGTCGGCGTCCGACCAGATCGCGTTCATGGCCAGGGTCACCTTCCACTCGTTGTCGAAGGTGTGCGTGACATCGCTGAACAGCGTGTAGTTGTTGCGATCCAGATGGGCCCACTTGCCGTTGAGGTTGGTGGAACGCGAAAGCGGATAGAAAGAGCCGTTACTGCGGGTATTCAAGCCGCCCCAGTCATAGCCGTTCTGGTTGTCCTTCTGGATCGTGGCGCCGACCGTCAGCACGGTGGCGTCGTCAAGATCCGCTTCGCCGACCAGGTAGAGCAACTGGTTGTCCCGTCCGGAGCCGTCCTTGTAGCTGTTGGCGTTGTTGTAATAAGCCACTGCGCGGCCGCGAACATTGCCCGTGGGGGTCAAAGGCCCGGACACATCCACCTGGCTACGATAATTGTCCCAGGAGCCTGCCCCCAGCTCCGCGCCCAGGCGAAAGTCCTGGGTCGGTCGCTTGCGCACCAGGTTGATTGCCGCCGACGGGTTGCCCGTCCCCTGCAGCAAGCCGTTGGCCCCGCGTACGACTTCGACGCGGTCATAGATCGCCATGTTCGAAGTGGACATGACGTCCATGGAGTAGTTTTCCGAGATATTGGTCGGAATACCGTCATATTGCAGATCGCTGATCTCGAAGCCGCGCGAGTAATAGGTAGAGCGGTCAGTGCCGATCTTGGTGAGGGTGATGCCGGTTGCCGTGCGCGCGACATCGTCCAGGTTCTGGATGTTCTGGTCGTCCATCTTCTTGCGGGTGATCACCGTCACCGATTGCGGTGTTTCGCGCAGGCTCAGGGCGAGCCTGGTCGCCGTATTGGTTGACCCCGTGGTGTAGGACCCGCTGCCCTCGGTAGTCGCGCCGAGCACCTTGCTGGAAATGGTGGTCGCCCCGAGCTCCAGCGCGTCTGTAACCGGCGATGCCTGCAGGAGTTGATAACCATCCTGGGTTGGGCTTGCCACCAGCCCCGAGCCCAGCAACGCCTGGGCAAAACCGCCTTCGATGGTGAAGCTGCCTCGAACGCCCGGGCTGGTCAAACCTTGCACCTGGCGGGATTCGAACGAGATGGGGGCGCCGCTGGCCTGTGCGTAACGACTGAGTACTTCACCCAATGGGCCGGCAGCGATGTCATATCGCTGCACGATCTGCTCGGCCAAGGCGCTGGCGGGCAGCACCAGCGGTGCCGCACAAAGGGCCAGGCGCACGGCCAGGCAGAGGCTGCGCGAGGTGGAACGCGGCAGCGCTCGAATCGGCGAGTTCATGTTTTCGATACTCCTGATGGTGTTGGCCATGGGAGGACGGGCGAAAATCGAAAACACGAAATGATTATTGAAATTATTTACTCACCACATCGGGCTTCAGGGTCACCCTGGTTGTCCACGGGGTGTACTGACTGACCTCGATTGGCAAGGTGCGCTGCAGCAGCCGCAGTGCCTGGCGTGGATCGTCCAGCGGCAGCATGACCGTGACCCGCAGGCCTGCAAGGGCTGCATGGTCGGCCCACAGCACACCGGGGTAGTGACGCGACAACCGCGCGAGCACATCGCTCAGCGGCTGGTCGTCTGCCAACAGCTGGTGCTTGCGCCACGCCTGTTCAAAGGGTTCTGCCTGCACCTGCTCTACCTTGCCAGGGCCTTCGGCGCTCAGGCGCACGCGCTGATTGGCGGTCAGGTGCAATGATTGCCCGGCACTGCTGATGGCGGTAGTCGACTCGAACATGACCACTTGCGTCGAGTCGTCCTGTCGCTCCACCGTGAAACGCGTGCCAAGGGCCTGCACACGCCCATGCGCCGTGACCACCACGAACGGGCGAGGATCCTTGGCGACATCGACCAGGACTTCGCCGCGCAGCAGTTCGATCCTGCGTTCGCCTGCGTCGAAGCGCACATCCACCGCCGACCCCGCGTCCAGGTGGATCTGGCTGTCATCGTCGAGTCGGTGATCGAGCCAATCCCCTGCCGAGGTGCTCAGGTCCGCCAGCAGGTAGCCCTGTTGCCAATAGGTCGTGGCAGCCCACGCCATTGGCACCAGGGCGATCGCCAAGGCCAGTGCCTGCACCTTGTGGCTCAGGGCTTTGCGCGGTGCCTGGCGCAGGGCCGTGACGGCCGCGTGGCGGGGAAGCTGTTGCAGCGAACCCAGACGCCCCTGCAAGCGGGCGACCGCCGCGCCATGCTCGGGCGACTCGGCCAGCCAAGCCTGGAATGCTGCCTGCAAATGCTCATCGGCCTGGTTGTCGAGCAGCACCAGCCATTGCGCCGCTGCGCGCAGGACGGAATCGGCCGTCGTCTCTGCCATCAGCTCATCCCCATGGCGGCATCGCACGCCAGCATGGCTTCGACCAGGTCGGCCTGCACGGTCCTCACCGAGATACCGTGGTGGCGTGCAATGTCATCCTGAGGCCAGCCTTCAAGGTGACGCAGGATGAAGGTCTCCCGGACCCTCGCCTTCATGCGTGACAAAGCCCGGTCGATACGTTCGAGCAGCTCGATGGCCTGCAGGATCTGTTCGGGAGAAAACGCCTGGTCCGAGTGCTCGATACTGCGCTCGAGCTCCTCTCTGTAAGCCTGTTCCAGCCGCAAGCGGCGACCGTTGTCGATCAGGATGCGACGCGCGATGGTGGCAAGAAATGCTCGAGGTTCACGAGGCGGATCATAATGCCCGGCGGTGAGTACACGGTAAAAGGTGTCCTGGGCAAAATCCGAGGCCTGATGCGGACATTGCAGACGACGCCGCAGCCACGTCACCAACCAGTGATGGTGCCCTGCATACAGTTCGCCAATTGGGTCGGATGAGGTGGATCGCGGTTTGTCCATGAAAACGGGCAATAAATGAGAATGAATCTAAATTAGCATTTTTGCTTCGCCCTCGCCATGGCCTTGTCAGCGACAGCTGTGGGTCGATAACGGCCCCTGGTGACCGGCTGCTCTCGCCCCATAGAGGCCATCCGATGTTGGCCGCTGGCGGCCCAAAGCCGCATTAGGCACTGTACGAAAAGTAATGTCGTAAACACCGCCGCCAGCAAGCCAGCGTAACCATCGCAGCGAAGCTTTCCGCTAGCTTGCAGTAGCGTGTACCCAGGCGGCGGTGCTCCTTCAACCAACCAAATAGCCGTTCGATAGCGTTCCGCTGCCGATACTTGGGCTTGTGTCAAACAGGCGCGGTAAGCCCGGCTTCGGCTTGCGCTTCATGTCACGCAGCGGAATCACCGGCTGCATCCGATAGCGGTCGCAGTATTGCCGCAAGGATTCTGCATCATAGCCTTTGTCGGCCAAGAGCCAGCGGCAGCGCTTGCGTGGCCTACCTCGATTCGAAGGGATGTGGACACCGTCCAGCAGTCGCTGAGCATGGGAGATGTCGCTGGCGTTACCACCTGAGAGCGTGAAGTGGAGTGGGATGCCACGGGCGTCACTGACCATGTGAATTTTCGTCGTCAACCCGCCCCGGCTTCGTCCAAGTGCGTGGTCCGTTGGTTCTTCAGCCCCCCTTTTTTGCCTGCTCCGGCAGAGGCACGGGTGGCCCTCACGGCGGTTGAGTCGATGCACCAGGTGGTTAAGTCAATCTGGCCCTGTGCATTGAGTTTGAGGTGTAACCGCTTGAGCATCTTGTTGAAGGTTCCTTGGTTTCGCCAGTCTCGAAATCGTTGATAGACCGTCGACCAAGGCCCGAATCGTTCAGGCATGTCCCGCCAGGTTGCACCGGAGCACAGCACCCACAACACGCCGTTGAGCATCAAGCGATCGTCAACTCTTGGGCGTCCTGTACGTCGATGTGCGGTAAAGAGATCCGCGACTATTTCCCATTCTGCGTCGGAAAGTTCGTATCGCTTGGGCATGGCAGAATCCTTCGCCTAAAAAGCGAGAACTCTACGGAAAATCAGGCTTCCAGAGGCTCCGGTGAGGTTTCAAAGGTTTTCATACAGAACCTAGAGCGTCTGAAAGGATGTGCAACCCTCCGTTTTGTGTTGGGCATAGCGTTATGTCTGGAGATTTTTCCGTCGGATCATGGTGTACGGACTAACCTTGATGAGAACGTTCCTCCAGCTACCAATTCTTTTGGGGGCGAATATCATGCTTGCAGCGTTGTGGCTGGTGGTTTTGATGGCTTCTAGTACCGGCGTCGGTCAGGTGCCGTAGGACTTCAGACAGATCCTAAGGTATCTCGATCTGTGCCCAATACTGGGTCGCAAATTCACGATGTATTCCAACCGGCGTGCTGATCAATCGAACTTTCGAACCGCGCGGCACGGTGCCCAGACTGGCACGCCCTTGATAATACTGCGAGTCATTCGCTGGCAGGCCGTCGCGAACCACCATGTTACCGAGCACCTGATAGGTAGTGCCTGCCTTCAAGTTTCCAGGCGCAATGACGATGGGTTGGCCTGTCTCAAGCGCCCCGAGTTTAAGCGCACTCCACGCGTTGTCGTAATTGCCAATAAATATATAGCCCTGGCGTGAACCCGGAGAAATTCTTGAAAACTGTGCGGACTGGTCAGACACCGTCTGAGCGGCCTCAGCAATGGCTGCTTGAACGATAGGGGTTTGTGCGCTTGGCGTGCGAGCCTTTAACTCTTCAATTGCGGTCAGCGCAGCATTGAGCTTACTTGCCAAATCACTGACCTCACTTTTGGTTTCCTGAGTAAACTTTATACCTTCAACGCTCAACTCCGACACCACGCCAAATTTTATGCCTAAGGTATGCGTGGCCACTATCAGAGCCAGGAGAATTGAAAACACGGTCAGCGGGTATTTTAGAAGCTCGGTCAAGTTCACTCTCTCATTGTTCATGGCGCGCTCCAACAAGGCATTGTGGGTATCCGTAGTACCCGTTATTAAAGTCACCCATCATCCGAACTGGCCGTGCCACCGAAGCCGGATGAGTCAATAGTAGTTGAGGCTGGAAGATAAAGTAGTCGCTGCATGGCTGCCAAAGAATGGGAATAAATCGGTCTATCCTCCTCACCGACAGACCATCAGTAGCAGAGGCGGCTGCCAACGACCGCAAAGAGATCATGAGCATCGTCCAGGCGTGCATTGTCAGGGAGCAGGAGGCCCCTTGCGCTCGCTTAACACTGCGCGGGCACCATCGTCCTCGATACGGGAGGGGGGCGCCGTGTAGGCTGGGCGCGGACTACCGGATTGCGCGTCAATGCCTATGGCAAAAAGCAGTCCAAGCCCCTGAATGTACTGGACGTGTTCAGCATTCTTGTTGTCGAAAGGAATCATGTCGCCAGATGCCATTTCGAATGCGAGCCGCTTTGGATCAAAAATGACATTGTTGTATTTTTTTTCTATTTCATGCGTATCACGGGTAACGGCAACAGTGCGTTCAATCTCCGCAAGGACTCCTTTTTGACGGAGCTCAAGTAGCTTGTTCAGGTGCTGTTGCGAGAGAAAAGCAGGTCGATAACCGACTGGCAAGGGCCGAGGATCAGTCAGTGATACCTGTGTTGTCGCAGTTCTTCCTCCGTCGATCTTTGCGGTACCGAGCACATCCAGCGAAATGCCGGCGGCACCTAGGACGTCTCTGAGCACACCTAACTTCTTCATGACCTCGTCCAATCGCACTTCGCCTCCGAGCTGACCCGAGTGCTCGACAGTCGCAATCGTTTCGATCGTTTGTTTCGCTGTGAAGACTTGCCCCAACACCAACGCCGCGTTGCCAGAGCCTGGTTGCCGCATAAGTTTCCCGATCGCCGCACAAGCCCGGAGGTTTTTTTTGAATGCAGTCATCAACGCGACATCCGATGCCACGTGAGCCGAAACGTCACGAAAACGAATGGTGACCGAATCGCCCATCTTGACGCCGACACCACCTCCAACCCTGGCCGCTTCTGTGAACTGCGCCTGCACGTTCCCGGACAGATTACCAGCCACGCTTTCCACGGCCTCCTGGAAACGGGATTCTTCCTTGTCGACACTTACATTGTTGAAGCACTCTGCCTGTCGGGCAACATAGCCGCCGAACACATCACGGTACACGTCTCCTGGCTTCTCGCCTGCGGGAAGAAATATTGGAATAACGGGGTCTGGCTGATTACGAAAATAATCGAAGAGAATCGCTTTGAAGTCCTTCAGCGCACCTTCCAATGGTGCGGCATCCGCAGGAGGGGACGCCGACAAACACGCGAACAGGGCAGTGGCGAGTAACGTTTTCATCAGACGCTTCCTTCAGGGCTCCGCTGCCCCAGCACTAAGCCTTAATCTACTGCCCCCCCAGCCATCGTAGATCACAATGCGCCGGATTGTCGGTCTATCTGGTTTAGCCTGACCACCTGCAGGCAACAGGCTGTGAGGCTTTGTTGGGAGGCGTACAGAGGTGTTCTCAAAGCGTCCTATCGATCTGGCTGATGGGATGGCGCACCACCTTCCTGGTCACCGCGCTGGTGGGCATACCGGTGCTGCTGGCGCAGATATTCCTGCTGCCGCGGTTGACCCCGGACAAGGCCATCCGCATCAGCGACCTGCCTGCCCTGTTCGTCAACCCGAAGCAGCGCGGGGCTGTTCAGCCTGGCCACGGCCCTGGTGGGTTGCGGCTTCGTCACGGTGCTGGTGCTGGGGCGTAACGTCAGCAACAGCCTGGCGGCCCAGTTGTCCTGAACGCGCTGCGCAAGAACGTGTGAACCAAGGGGCCGCCTTGCGACCCATCGCGGCTGAAGCCGCGCCTGCACATCAGGCGCGCAGCAGGTGGATACAAAGCCCCGCCAGCGCGCTTGCCAGCAGCACCTGGATCACACCACGCTTGTAGCGCAACAGCGCGACCGCGGCGGCGATTGCAATCACCGCTGAAGGCCACTCGAAGGCTCCGGCGAAACCCTGCGGCCACATGACGTGGTAGGCAAAAAACAACGCGAGGTTGATGATCACACCCACCACCGCGGCCGTGATGGCCGTCAGGGGAGCGGTGAATTTCAACTCGTCGTGCGTCGCCTCCACCAGCGGCCCGCCTGCCAGGATGAACAGGAACGAGGGCAGGAAGGTAAACCACGTCACCAGGCTGGCGGCGACCGCGCCCGCCAGAAACGGATGATCGGCTCCGAACATCGGGTGGACATAACCGCCAACGAACCCGACAAACGCCACCACCATGATCAAGGGGCCTGGAGTCGTTTCGCCCAACGCCAGGCCATCGATCATCTGCGTCGGTGATAACCAGCCGTAGTGCCCCACTGCTCCTTGGTATACATACGGCAGCACGGCGTAAGCACCGCCAAAGGTCAACAGTGCGGCCTTGGTAAAGAACCAGCCCATCTGGGTGAGCGTACCTGCCCACCCATATACCAGCGTCAACAGCCCCATCGGCAGCATCCACAGGCCGGCGCCGACCATCAGCAGGCCGACCAGATAGCTCCAGCGAAAGCGTGCATGCACCGGTGTGGGCGTGTCGTCGTCGATCACGGCAGCGCCATGGCTGGCCTTGACTTCACCCTGCTTGCCGCCTGTCGCGAACTGCCCAGGTAGCAGCCTTCCACCCAGGAAGCCGGTGATGGCGGCAATCAGCACAATCAACGGGAAAGGCAGGTTCAGCGCGAATATCGCGACAAACGACGCAGCGGCAATTCCCCACAACCAGCCATTCTTCAGGGCCCGCGAACCAATGCGATGCGCGGCCTGCATGACAATGGCCGTGACCGCCGGCTTGATGCCATAGAAAAGGCCCGCGATCGCAGGTACCTCACCGAAGGCAATGTAGACCCAGGACAGGCCGATCAGGATGAACAGTGAAGGGAGCACGAAAAGCGTCCCCGCAATCACCCCGCCCCAGGTGCGATGCATCAGCCAGCCAATGTAGGTTGCCAATTGCTGGGCTTCCGGCCCTGGAAGCACCATGCAGTAGTTCAAGGCATGCAGAAAGCGCTTCTCGCTGATCCAGCGGCGCCTCTCAACCAGTTCCTGGTGCATGATGGAAATCTGCCCTGCCGGGCCACCGAAACTGATGAACCCAAGCTTGAGCCAGAAGAGGAAAGCCTCGAGCAACCCTATGGAGGGCTGCTCGGCAACACCCTGTGAGGTGGATTCAGCCATCGGTTCTCCTCGGCGGCAAAGGGGGGGATTGTCATTGCTGATGGCCTTACGTGCCAGGGCACGCTCGATGCCAACCGCCTCAGGTAGCTGGGCTACACCAGCGCCTAGATGATAAGCACCGGTCAAGCCAGCACAAGCGCTCATTGCCTGGCGGCCAGCGCAAAGGTCAGGCGAACGCGGGTTCCCTCGTTCGGTGTGCTCTGAATATCCACCTGCCCGCCGAAGCGCTCCATGATGCGTTTGACCATCACCAGCCCCCCCAGACCTCCCTGCTTGGTCGTTGTGAAGGGCTGAAAGAGCCGTTTGCGCTTCGTCTCCAGCCTCTTTCTGGCGATGCCCAAACGCCAGGATCAGGCACCTGTGGCACGGGGCGCGGCCTGGGCGACGTGCCTCGTGTCGTGATCATCGCCGGCGCGTTGTTCTTCGCCACGGCGGTACTGCGCAGCGCGAGTACCAGCTGCAGCTGTGGCTCGACGCGATCGCCGCCGAGCAGGCGGCGAGCACCTTCGCCGCGGTGGGGCTCGTCAATGCCTTGCTGGTCGTCTTGCTGACGCAGTCTCTGATCGCGTTGACCGCTCGTTTCGGCACACTCGCCAACCTGGCCCTGGCGGCCATGTTCTATGGCATCGGATTCGGTGCCTATGCGCTCGTCGAACACACAGCGTTGATCCTGTCGTTCTTTTCTGGACGATGGGCGAGATTCTCGGCGTCACCCAAATCACCGCGTTGATCTCTCAGGAGACCTCATTGCAGACCCAGGCCCGTCTCTTTTCCCTCATCCCCATTCTCCTGGCGGCCGCCAGAATGGTCTCGGTGGGGTTGGGCGCTTCGTTGATTGCCGGCGTCGGGTTCACGCTGAGCTGGAGCCTCTACGGCACGCTGGGGTTGCTGTTCGCAGGCGCCTGCTTGTTGTGGTTCAGCCGTAAAGACGCAGCAGCGCATGCCTCGTCGGCGCAAGAACGTTGAGCAAGGAAGCGAGCAGCCTGTTCCGACTGACCGCTCGCCACACCATTCGACGGCCACGCATCACCCATGAATCCAGAACGCACTCTCGGCGAACTGCTCGCCATTCCACCAGTTGGCCGTCCCTGTTTCCATGCGGAAGTTCCTTGCCCCGGCCTGGCTCTGCAGCGGCGCCAACACTTCGCCATTGGCATCACGCCTCGCGCTCTTCTGCGCCGTTTCAGGGACGACGGCAACGATGTGCCCGGATTTTCCATCCGCCTTGCGCCGCGCGACGATCAACGCCACGCCGCCCTGGTTGGCGGCCTGCTGCAATTTGCTCAACGTGCCCGTCTGGCGCCAGCCGAAGTCGGGGCCAAAATCGCGCAGCCAGCGGAACAGGTCGTTTGCCCGCATTTCGCGGAGTGTCGTGCCGATCAGCGGCTCGACCGGCTTACCCTGCGACAGCGTGATCAGGGCTTTCTCCGTCCACCACACGCGCGGCAGGTATGCACCTGCCAGCATGCAGTAGTCATGGCAGTAGATATTGCAGAAGGTCATGCCGTCCCTGGGTTGGAAGCGCTTGTGAGACGGCTTGTCCACCGCCAGCCAGTCAACGATCGCCGCCAGTTCAGCGCGCAAACTGTCGGCCGAGTCACCGCGCCGCTGCGGCATGCTCGCTTCGTTGAGTGAGTGGGCACCGGCGAAATCGATCCGCCGCGTCACTACCCCTGGTTTGTGTGGCATGGCGACGGCGGTGATACCGCTGGCAGGTGAGGATACAGATGGGGCGACAACCGGAATGTCCCTCACTGTTGAGTCTGCAATCAGGAATTTCTGCGCAACGAAACCGCGCAGCAAGGCACCATTGAGTGATGTCTCCACTTCCAGGAAGCCATTGCGCGCCTTGCCGGTGAGGGCTCGCACTGGCTGGCCGTCCGGCAGGTTGGCGATCACGTTGGCTTGCGCCGGGTCGCTTTTGCGCGGTTCGCTGCGCATGCGCAACGGGCCCTCGCGCGTGTCGACCCTGAAGAGTTCGCCTTGTGCCGTCAGCTCGCTGGGAGGGGGCACCAATGAGCGTCCCGGCGCAGGCTGAGGCATCAGTGGGGGCTGGCCGTCCACGGCAACGGTGTGGGCCAGGCGGATGAAGTCGAAGAGGTTCTCGCCGTAGAACCGCTTACCGTCGAAAAAGCCCTGGCGCAGCCCTTTGCGGGGATTGAAGCCGCCGGTATTGTAAGCGATGCCGACCGCCGCAAGCTCCATGTCACTGAGGGACGATCGCTTGGTCAGACCGAGTTGCTTGAGGCCGCGCTTCAATTCGGCAACGCTCAGTTGCAACGCATCGTCGAAGTTGACGTAGCGCCGTTGCAGGAAGTAGTCGGGATCGGTCTTGAAGAACTGCAAATCACGTTGGAAGATCCCGAATCCATGGCAAAGCTTGTCCGGGTTGCGGGCGACTTTGGCGTAGCCGTCAATATGGTTGGCCATGTCCACCAGGGCCTGATGGGCAATGTCGAACATGGCCTGGCCGTTGGGAGCGGCCAGCAGTGCCGCCTTGTCCTTGGGGAAGGCCTGGCGCCCCTTCTTTGTATCCTGCTTGTTTACATCCAGGGTGTCGCCGACACAGAGCTCCAGGATTTCGGGCACCGGCAGGCCTTTGTTGCGCAGAACCGGCCAGACCTGTCCCGTTTCCTGACACGCGATCGCAGCCATGAAATCCACCGTCAGGGGCGTATTGGCTAGCGCAGGCGACATCTGGCTCTGAAACTGGTTCTTGAACCACTTCACATCGTTGGCATTGGGCATGTGGGGGATCCTTGACCGGTGAGTCGCCGGTCCGCTTGCGCCCCCATCGCAAACTGCTGAGAAATGAATGACCTGACGTCTTCATTAAAGTCTCGAATGTTCGAGTGTCAAGTTCATGGCGCATCTCGCCGCTCAGCGGCCTTGAAACCATCGGAGGCGGTGAATGCTGAATGCGCGAAAGCCGCTAAAGTCATTTTGACATCACCCCAACCAGACGGAATACATCGCTCCACGGAGGACTCCATGCTCAGGCTCACGCAAGCAGGTTTGACGACACTGTCCGCGCTTTTGATGCCCATGGCCATGACCGCCTGCACCTCGACGGATCGCGTCATGACGCCCTACGAGAACAAACTGGAGGTAGATAGCGTCAACGCAGTGAAATTCCACAGCATGCTCTATTTCCCCTCCGGAACAGCCCTCCACTACCCCGGTTACGTGGTCGCGCTCGAAAAGAGCCCACAACCGATCATCGGTGGGCCCAAGGTCAGCAACGAGAGCAAACAGCTGTTTCACGGCGACGCCAATTACTTCAGGGAAGAAGAAGATACCGCTAGCAACACGTCTCACCAGATCAAACGCATCCAGCAGTGGGACACCAAGGCGATGTTCGTCTCGCACATACTCAAGAATGGCGTGCTGTTGGACCAAGACACAGGCTACATGGCCAAGTCCCATTGCTTTGTCTACAACGCCTATGCAGCCGACGCCTTGGCTGGCATCCGCAAAGACTACGACCTGAAGAAAGTGAGCGATTGGAATGCCTGCGATGCCTCACGCAATCTGGAGCAGACCCACTCAGACCTCACGAACTTGTACCAGGAGAGCGCACGAGCGCTGAGATCGCTTGAGCAAAACCTGACCAGGGACCTTACCGGTTCACGCTACACCCATGTCGTCGTCGTGGTCATGGGCTGGAACACTGCCCAGGACGAGGCCATCCGCAACATCAACGACATCACGGGCAACCTGATGGCTGCCGCCTATGAAGTTGGCCAGGCGCAAAAGGCGCCGCTCAACCAGGCCAAGGCGTTGCAGAGCAACCAGATCTTCCAGCCAACAGGCGAAAAAGGTATTTACACCACGCCCAAGACAGACGTCCTCGACACTGCTCGATTTCGCCCTCTCGTCATCGGTGTGACCTGGCCATCGTTCTGGTCCAATTCGGTCACCAATTTCTTCAGCTATGGCAACAAGGCCAATGACGCCGACGAGATCGGCCTGACTTGGTTGAACATGCTCGTCAACCAGAGTGTGCCCAACGCGCTTGCGGCGTCCAAGAGCAAGGCCAAAGTCGTCACCATCGGCCACAGCTTCGGTGCACGCGCCATGATGCGTGCGCTGTTCAGTTCGCCCGCGCTGGTGCCACAGCAGGCCTATCCGCAAAGCCATGTGGACCTGGCGGTAGGCCTTCAGGGCGCGGTCAGTATCAATCGCTTCACCGTGGGTGATGGCAAGGAAGGCGCCCCCTATCGGGATTTTGCAAAACTGCAGAACACCCACATCGCGCTTACCGCCTCGGAGCATGACGGCGCTGCCGGCGGCCCGGTGTTCTGGTACGACCCGTCCGGCTCGATCAAGTCCTGGAACCAGGTGTGTGGGGCGTTAGCTCCGGCGAGGTCCGCCACGTTCGACTGCTTGAAAGCCAGCGATACCTCCGCCTCCCTGAATGGCCTTTTCAGCCTGTGCAAGGTAGGTGACAGCCATTGCACGGCATCGACGCTGAGTCGGAACAAGGTCAGCTACATCGACGCATCCAACGGAATAACCCAATTCAACTCACCGGGTTCGGGAGGGGGCGCTCATAGCGACATCTACCGGCTTCCCATGGGCAGATTGTTGTGGCGCCTGATCGAGCAATATGCACCGAGCGCCGAGCCTCGGGCCGAGACGCCGCTAGCGGCCCAGTAAATGCTGCGCATCACGCCGGGGCCTGCCGCTGGCGACCGTCAGCGGCAGCGAATGGCGGTAGACCTCAATCGGCACCGTTGGGAAACGGGAGCCGCGCCAGGATCCCGACGATCACGGCGGCAAATCGTCCGTCAGGGTCGAGGTCAGGATCAAATACGGTAACGGTCATGCCCCGGCAGCGTCGGTCGGCCACAAAGGGCGTCATGATCTTCACCAGATCGTCCGGCGTGAGCCCTGGAGTGCCTGGGGAATCGACAGCGGGCATCGTGGCTTGGTCCAGCACATCGACATCGAGGTGAATCCAGAAGCCTTGGGCGGGAGCTTGGTCAAGTACATCGCCGATGCGCCGCACAACGGCCTCGGGGCCGATCGCCAACGCCTCGAAGACATCAATCCGGTTGATCGACGTGTGGTTGATATCGGGCCATGCGAAATCCTCGTCACGGTTTTCGCGCTCCCCCAGTTGCACGACGTAGGTATCGTCAAACAGCGGGGCCGGTACACCCGGCCAATGCGTTGCCAGCGCCTTCGCCACGCCCGGTCGCCAGGGCAAGGTCCATGCCCGCCACGGTGCCCAGCGTTTGCTCGGGGTCATAGTTGCCGGGATGACGAAAATCGCTGTGCCCATCGATGTGGATCAGTGAAAGCGGCCCGGCCTGCCGCGCGCCTGCAAGCGCCCCCAGTAGAATCGAACAATCGCCGCCGATCACAAGCGTGAATTCGATCGTGTCCCAGGAAGTGGTGTAACTCATCATGGCCTTGACCACTGAGTTTGCCGTTTAGTTGATCACGGCCGACAGCTTGGCCTGTGGATTATCGCTGACTGCCTCGAACGCCTCCAACTGCATATAGCGCCGTTGCAGGCACCACTCGTCGTTCTGCTCCAACAGCATCGCGCCTACCAGCCGTGTGATGGCAGGATCGTTGGGAAAGATGCCCACGACGTCGGTGCGGCGTTTGATTTCAGCATTGAGCCGTTCCAGTGGATTGGTGCTGTGCAACTGCTGTCGATACGCTTTGGGAAACGCCATGTGGGCCAGCACTTCATCCTCGCAACCATCCATGAGCGCCGCGATCTTGGGGTACTTTTCGCGCAACTGATCGACGACCAGGCGCCACTGCTGGTGGCATTCGGTGCGGCTGTCCTGGGCGAAAACCGTACGCAAAAGCGCCGCCACCATGGTGCGCTGGCCCTTGCCCACATGGGCCATGGCGTTGCGCATGAAGTGCACGCGGCAACGCTGCCAGGTCGCGTTGAAGACCTTGGAAACAGCTGCCTTGAGCCCTTCGTGGGCGTCGGAGATGACCAGCTTCACGCCACGCAGGCCACGCCGCATCAGGCTTCGCAGGAAGTCCGTCCAGAACGGTTCTGCCTCCGAAGGGCCAACCCGCATGCCCAAGATCTCGCGCCCGCCATCGGTGTTCACGGCCACGGCGATTATTACAGCGACCGAGACGATGCGCCCGGCCTCCCGCACCTTGACGTACGTGGCATCAATCCACAGGTAAGGCCAATCGCCTTCCAGGGGACGGTCCAGAAAGGCGTGGACACGCTCATCGATCTCGCCGGCCAACCGTGACACTTGGCTCTTGGAGATGCCGGTCACGCCCATGGCTCTGACCAGCTCGTCCACCGAACGGGTTGAAACGCCTTGAATGTAGGCTTCCTGGATCACCGTAGCCATCGCCTTCTCAGTGGTGCGCCGAGGCTCAAGAAAGCCAGGAAAGTAGCTACCTTGGCGCAACTTCGGGATCTTCAGGTCAACGTCGCCAGCACGGGTTTGCCAGAGGCGATCCCGGTAGCCGTTACGGCTGTTTGTCCGGTCGGGGCTTTTGACATCGAAGCCGGCGCCGCACAGGCCTTCGACATCGAACTCCATCATACGTTGGGCAACGAACTGGATCATTTGCTTGAGCAGATCAGCGTCTGCCCCTTTCACAACCAACTCGGTCAATGCGATAGTGGGCTTGGTCATTGTGGTTTCTCTGGTGAAGGTTAAGTCCGCAAACTCAACGTTAGCCAAGAACCACGATGACCATCCTCTTTCGCCCGCAGGGCGCCTTCGGTTGGTTTAGTTACACCACTTCCTGGGACACGATCCAATTGATCGACAGTACACAACAGCACGCCGTTTCAGAGTCGTCGCCTATTTTCACTCGGCGCCATCTACTCCAGGCCGGGATGACCGGGATTGCCGTCAGTGTGCTTTCACCGTGGTCGTCATGGGCGGCACCATCGGGCGTCCTGGTGAACGATGTGACGATGCTCAATCCGATTTGGGTCAATCGTTTGCTCGCACCTCGCACCACGGGCGAAATACAGCGGGCGCTCGCGATGTCGTCAGGCCCAGTCAGCATCGGTGGTGGCCGCTATAGCATGGGGGGGCAGATTGCTACCGAAAACAGCCTGCACCTCGACATGCGTCAGTTTAATCAGGTAATCCGATACTCGCCTGAGAGCAGAGTCATACGCGTGCAAACAGGGATGCGTTGGCGTGACCTGCAGTCGGTCATAGACCCGGACGACCTCTCGATAAAAATCATGCAGAGTTATGCCAACTTCACCGTCGGCGGATCGCTGTCAGTCAATGCTCATGGACGCTATGTCGGCGCAGGTCCAGTCATCAACTCGGTGCGTTCTCTGCAACTGGTGCTTGCAGACGGTTCGGTAGCAGAAGCGTCCCGCACCACAAATTCCGACCTGTTCTACGCGGCTATCGGTGGCTATGGTGCGATGGGGGTGATCACTGAGGTCGAACTGGACCTTGCGTCCAACATCACAATTGAACGTCAGATACGCCGCATGCCAGTTGCTGATTACCCGCGTTTTTTCAATGAGCACGTCCGCGAGAACGAACAGGCTATCCTGCATAATGCCGATTTGGCCCCCCCTTATTTCGACATGGCCACTTCCGTCACTTGGCGTGCCTCGGACAAAGCGTTGACCGTCGCGGAAAGGCTGGTGGCCCCGGGGCAGTCGTACAAGATCAACCAGACCGTCATGTGGAGTGTGACCAAGCTTCCCGGTGGCCCAATGATTCGCAAGGATGTGATCGATCCACTGCGCTATCTCAATCAACCGGTCGTACGGCGCAACTACGAGGCCAGTGCGGATGTCGCTTCGCTTGGCCCCATTGCAACCCGAAACAGTACCTATGCGTTGCAAGAATATTTTGTGCCAGTGACACAGCTCAATGCGTTCGTAACGCAAATGGCCGCCATTCTTCAGGCGCACAGCGTTGACGCCGTTAATATCTCCATCCGACACGCTCCGGCCGACCCCGACTCGCTTCTGTCCTGGGCACGCGAAGAAGTGTTTTCATTCGTGCTCTATTATTGGCAGCGCGTCGGGGTGGATGATCGCGAGGCAGTTGGCGTGTGGACACGCGAACTCATCAACGCGGCGCTGTTGCTTGGCGGTACTTACTATCTGCCCTACCAACTGCATGCCACGCCGGAACAGTTCTCAAGTGCCTACCCAAACGCGCGCCGTCTGTTAGCACTCAAAGCGCAAGTCGATCCAGGAGGGCGATTCCGGAACAAGCTCTGGGACAAGTACCACACGGGATAGTGTAAAGCTCGTGGCAAGGGTGTCTGAGCCCAAGCGGGTGTTGATCCGAATCCGTTGTTTCGGCAATTGCCACTTCATTCGTAGGCATATCCGAGCGGTCGCATTTGGCCGATTACTGCGCTTCATGATTGTCCGCTTTGGGTCGGAAGCAGCCACTCACGTGTATCCGTTACCAATTCAAAATGGGTATTGAATCGGGCAGCAAGTGATATCCATTGAAAGCGGGACAAGAACCAGGCAGCTTCAGCGCACAGCCTCAAGCACCTTGCGTATCTCCTGAGCGACCAGCGCCTCGATACGTCCTTCCTCCGACGCCATCGAAAACACTGCGCAACACGCGATGGCCTCCCCAACCGCACATCGATAGACCGCCACCACACTGCCGGGGCCACACCCGGTATGCCCGGCCAGCGTCAGGCCGCCCTCGATCGTCCCTCGCATCAGACCCAAGGCATAGCCTGGTGCGATCCACGGCCGGCCGGCCATTGGCCCACCCAACACCTTTGTTGCCTGCATTTCCTGGAGCAGGTTGCCCGGAAGCAGTGTCCCGGCAAGCAGGCGATCCAGGAAAAGGGCAGCCTGGGAAACAGGGCCGATCAGCAAGCCGTCGTAGACCCAGCCAGGGTCGTAGTTCAACGAATGACCGAGGTAGTCACCGTGCAGGTTTGCGCGTTTCGTTGCCAAGCGAACCGACAAGATGCCAAGTGGAGCCAGAACTTGCTGCCTGAGCGCCTCTTCAAGCGGCAGGCCTGTGGCACGTTCGATGAGCCTGGCTACCAGCATGTAGCCCACATTCGAGTAGCGCCAACCCGCTCCAGGGTCGTAGCGAAGTCGAGCGCCATCCAGGCGCTGCATCATCTCGTCCGCGGACCACGCGGCTTCATGATTGGCAACCGCCGCGTGGTACGCGGGAAGCTCGCCATAATCCGCAAGACCCGCTTCGTGACGCAGTAGCTGACGCAAGGTGTAAGTGGTTTCAGGCAGCGCGGCATCCAGGGCGAGTCGTCCGTCGCGCACCAGAGTCAGGGCGGTCGCGGCCAACACCGTCTTGGTGAAACTCCACCATGGCACACAGGGTTCGGCCTGGAGCGATGGCGTAATGAATCGACCGTTGGAAAGCGTGGAAATCAGCATCGAGTACTCAAGCAGTGATGACAGGCCAGTAAACAAGCGCAGAGGCAACAACATACCCCGTTCCGGCGATGCAAGCCGTCAGTCGGCCTCGGGACAATAACGGGATGGCGTATACCAGGGCACCGCAGAATCGATGTAGACGTGCTTTTGCTTGCCTGGCTGGAACGGTGTATCAAGTGTACCCAGCGCGATCGAGATCCAGTCGGCGAACTCACCTTCGGTTCGTGACCAGAACAACGTCGAGCCACACGCCCCGCAGAACTCGCGTAACACTGTCTGCGATGAGGCGTAGGCATTGATGCTGTCGGCCCCGCGAAGTATGCGAAGCGCGCTGCGCAGCACGCTACCGTATGACGCGAATGCAGCCCCGTGGCCTTTGCGGCACTGGCTGCAGTGACAATGGCTCACGGCCTTGGGTGGCGTGAGCAACTCGTAGCTGACCGCTGCGCACAGGCAGCTTCCTTGATGTGCCGCTGTCATATGCC
This sequence comes from Pseudomonas sp. NMI760_13, assembly GCF_021283245.1. Taxonomy (NCBI): domain Bacteria; kingdom Pseudomonadati; phylum Pseudomonadota; class Gammaproteobacteria; order Pseudomonadales; family Pseudomonadaceae; genus Pseudomonas; species Pseudomonas sp. NMI760_13. The sequence goes on from NZ_JAJSRC010000013.1 coordinate 46,940, forward strand.
CTTCTGTGCAGGTGAAAAATTGTGATGACTGTCAGTCAGCGTACTGGGGCTGCGTTGCAGCCCTTTCGCGGCACGAGGCCGCTCCTACAGGGATCGCGTACCCCATGTAGGAGCGGCCTCGTGCCGCGAAAGGGTCGCAAAGCGACCCCGGCAATCTTGAATTGAGCAGTCATATCCCGACAATCGCAATACCCTCAAAGGGATGGCCAAACGCTCTACCCCAAGCCACCCATCGATCCCACTGATGATTACTATCAAGCCGCCCGCCTGTCGAGCTGCAAAATCCACCCCCTATAATCGCCTCCCCGTTTTCCCCTCGCTGCAGCGCCTGTCCCAGGCGACAGTCCCCTATGGAAGCCCGCACCATGCCAAGCCCCAACCCGTCCCCCCACAGCCCACCCGAACACAGCCAGCAGAGCGTCCGTCAGCAGTGGCTGGCGATTCTCTCGGTCGCCGTGGGCGCTTTCGCCCTGGTGACCAGCGAGTTCCTGCCGGTGGGCGTGCTCAACGATGTCGCCGCTGATCTTGGCATCAGCGCCGGCCAGGCCGGCCTGATGGTGACCCTGCCCGGCATCATGGCGGCCCTGGCCGCGCCCTTGCTGTCGGTGGGCATCGGTGCCCTGGACCGACGCTACCTGCTGATCGCCCTGACGCTGATCATGATCGTCGCCAACGCCGTGGTGGCCTACGCCACCGACTTCGGCCTGCTGCTGTTCGGCCGGGTGCTGCTGGGCATCAGCATCGGTGGTTTCTGGGCGACCGCGATCGCCCTGAGCGGCCGCCTGGCGCCCAAGGGCGTGGGCGTGGCCCAGGCCACCTCGATCATCATGGTCGGCGTGACCCTGGCCACCGTGCTCGGCGTGCCCGTGGGCACTTGGCTCAGTGGGCTCATGGGCTGGCGCATGACCTTCCTGGTCACCGCGCTGGTCGGCGTGCCGGTGCTGCTGGCGCAGGTCCTGCTGCTGCCGCGGCTCAACCCGGAGAAGGCCATCCGCATCAGCGACCTGCCGGCGCTGTTCATCAACCCGCAGGCGCGGGTCGGCCTGATCGCGGTGTTGCTGATCGGCCTGGCGCACTTTGCCGCGTATACCTACGTCGCGCCGTTCTTCAAGCACAACGCCGGCTTCGACGGGCCGATGATCGGCTCGCTGTTGCTGCTCTACGGCGTGGCCGGGGTGCTGGGCAATGTCTTCGCCGGTTTTGCCGCCAACCAGAGCGTGCGCTACACCCTGATGCTGGTCGCCTTGATGATCGGCGTCGGCACCGCGCTGTTCCCCTACTTCGCCACCAACCTCACCGGCGCGGCGATGCTGATCGCGCTGTGGGGCTTCGCCTTCGGCGCCTTCCCGGCCTGCGCCAGCATCTGGATGTTCGTCGTGGCGCCCAAGGATGTGGAGCGCGGCATGCCGCTGTTCGTCGCCATGTTCCAGGTGATCATCGCCCTGGGCTCGTTCTTCGGTGGGCGGATCGTCGACCAGATGGGCAGCGCGGTGCTGTTCAGCCTGGCCACGGCGCTGGTGGGCTGCGGCTTTGTCACGGTGCTGGTGCTGGGGCGCAGCGTCAGCAATCGCCTGGCGGCCCAACCGTCCTGAGCGATCGCTGTGGGAGCGGGCTTGCCTCGCGATGCCGTGTATGGCACCGGCTACGCCGGTGATCGCGGGGCTAGCCCGCTCCCACGCTGACGTTGTCTAGCCTGAAAGGCGCCTGTTGTTTCATAGAGCGGTGGCGGGCCGATTTTACCCGCCACGCTTTATCAACTCTTTACGCCGACGAGCCGCAAACCGACAGCAACTTGATACGCAACTCAATACCCTTTGCCAGGTCTTTGGCGTATCGAGAGTGCAACATGACGCTGTACGCGAATCCCCTGCCTGGGCGGGCCGGCATTCAGGATGAACGCATGCCCCCTTCCGGGGTGGGAATGAACACCCCCGCCGAACCACTGGCGCAGCAGCTCAGGCAACAGGGTATCTGCGAGGTCGAATGCGTGGTGAGCGACTTTTCCGGCATCGTCCGCGGCAAGGTCGCCTCCCTCGACCGCTTCCTCGACGAGGGCGGCATGCGCCTGCCGGAGAGTGTGCTGCTGCAGACGGTGACCGGCGACTTCGTCGACGACGAGGTCTTCTACGCGCTGCTGGACGAAGCCGGCATCGACATGCACTGCCGCCCCGCCGCCCATGCCATCTACCGCCTGCCGTGGCTGGCGGAGCCGACCGCCATGGTCATCCACGACAGCTTCGACCGGCACGGCCAGCCCATCGAGCTATCGCCGCGCAATGTGCTTAAGCGCGTGCTGGCCCTGTACAGCGACAGTGGCTGGCAACCGGTGGTGGCGCCGGAGCTGGAGTTCTACCTGACCAAGCGCAGCCATGACCCGGACCTGCCGCTGGAAGCGCCCGAAGGCCGCTCGGGCCGGGCGGAGACGGGTCGGCAGGGTTTCTCCATCGAAGCCACCCACGAATTCGCCCGGCTGTTCGAGGACGTCTACCACTGGTGCGCCGTCCAGGGCCTGGACCTGGACACGCTGGTCCACGAAAGCGGCCCTGCGCAGATGGAAGTCAATTTCCACCATGGCGACCCGCTGCGCCTGGCCGACCAGTTGATCGTTTTCAAGCGCACCTTGCGCGAAGCGGCGCTGCAGCACGGTATCAGCGCGACCTTCATGGCCAAGCCGATCGCCCATGAACCTGGCAGCTCGATGCACATCCACCAGAGCGTGCTGGACAGGGCCACCGGCGCCAACCTTTTCGCCAGCGCCCACGGCACACCGAGCGATCGGCTGCTGCACTACATCGGCGGCCTGCAGAAGTACCTGCCCCAGGCACTGGCGCTGCTCGCCCCGAACGTGAATTCCTACCGCCGCTTCCTGCCCGACGCCTGTGCCCCGGTCAATGTCGAATGGGGCGAAGAAAACCGCACCGTGGGCCTGCGCGTGCCCACCGCGACAGCGGCCGCCCTGCGCGTGGAGAACCGCCTGCCCGGCGCCGATGCCAATCCCTACCTGGCCATGGCCGCCAGTCTGCTGTGCGGCTATCTCGGCCTGCTCGAACAGGCGGCGCCCAGCGCGCCCGTGCAGGGACGCGCCTACGACCATGGCGGCTTGCGCCTGCCGGCCACGCTGGACGAGGCGCTGGCGCGGCTGGAGGGTTGCGAGCTGCTTGGGGAGTACCTGGGCGACCGGTTCGTGCGCGGGTATGTGGCGGTCAAGCGCACCGAGCTGCAAAACTACCGGCAGGTGATCAGCGCCTGGGAGCGTGAGCACCTGCTGCTGAGGGTCTGAGGCTTTGAATACCTACAACTGCGCCAGCCAGTAGGCCACGTCCACCTCATCGATCTGCTCGGGGCGCAGGAACTGCTCGGCATACTGGCGATACACGCCGGTGTTGAGGAACAGCCGCAGCAACTGCCCGTCGATATGGTTGTCACGGGCCATCGACACCAGGATCTTCACCGACTCGGACAGGGTCTTCGGCGCCTTGTACGGCCGGTCCGCCGCGGTCAGCGCCTCGAAGATGTCGGCGATCGCCATCACCCGCTCGGGGATGCCCAGCGCATCCTTGCCAAGCCGGCGCGGATAGCCGCTGCCGTCCATCTTCTCGTGATGGTTGCCGGCAATCGCCGGCACGCGCCGCAGCTGACGCGGGAACGGCAGCGCGCTGAGCATGATGATGGTCTGCACGATGTGCTCGTTGATCTTGAAGCGCTCCTCGTCGTTGAGGGTGCCACGGCGGATCGACAGGTTGTACAGCTCGCCGTGGTTGCTGGCATGGGCCGGCAGGCGCATGTCGAAACCCCAGTGGTTGCGCGGGTCGTCCTTGGCCACCGGTGGCTTGCGCGGCCCCCAGGGCACCTGGTGCTCGTCGCGGTCGGCAAGCAGCGGCTCCTCCACCGGCAAGGGCGCGACTGGCGTGTCGGCGAAGCGCGCGGCCTCGTCGCGGGAGATGCCCAGGCGGTTGTCGAAGTGCCGCAGCCAGCGGCGCTGGCCGATAAGGCGCAGGCGCTCGATGTCGGCCTCCTGCATGAACTCGCCGCCGATATTGGCGTGGGCGACGAAGGCAAATTCGTCCTGCAACTCGGCCCGGCACTGCTCCAGCGCCTGGCGCAGCAGCAACTCGTCATCGCCGTTGGCCACGCCTTGCCAGTAGGCGATCTCGGCGTCGCGCCAGAGCACCTCGAAGCGCATGCGCACCTCATGCACACGGTTGTACAGGGTCTCGAGCTTGGTCGCCTTGTCCACCACGTATTCGGGGCTGGTAATCTTGCCGCAGTCGTGCAGCCAGGCGGCCACGCGAAACTCGTAGCGCTCGTCCTCGTTCATGCTGAAGCCGGCATAGGGGCCGCTTTCGGCCTGCACGGCCTGGTCCAGGAGCATCTGCGCCAGCTGCGGCACTCGCTCGCAATGGCCGCCGGTATAGGGGCTCTTGGCGTCGATGGCGTCGGCCAGCAGCTTGATCATGGCATCCAGCAGGCGCTGCTGGGCCTCGACCAGTTGGCGGGTCTCGATGGCCACGGCGGCGGCGCCGGACAGTTCCTCGACGAAGCGCCGGAACGCCTGCCCGGCGTGTTCGTCCTCCAGTTGCAGGACCAGAATGCCGAGGAGCGACTGGCCGCGGTCGTTGAGCACCACCGCCAGGCTGCGTCCCTGCAACGACAAGGCCTGGGTCACGGCCTTGGCGAGGTCTTGATGGTCGTGCTCATGTACCGCCAGTTCAGTCGGATAGTCCTGGGCCCGGCAGGCCGCAGCCAGGCGCAGGCGTGCGTTGTCGGCATCGTACAGGTACACCGCGCCGGCACTGGCGCTGGCAGCCGCCACCAGGTGGTTGAGCACGCCGTCGAGCATACGCTCGAGCTGGGTCTCGCGGCTGAGCGTGAGGGTGATCGCCTGGAAGTTGCGGATGGTGCCGGACATGCGGCTGAGCACCCGACTCAGTTCACGCACCTCCGACACCCGCGAGAGCACACCCACCTCACGGCTGAAATCAAAACCGGCCAGGCCCTGCACCTGCTCCGTAAGCCGGCGCAACGGGCGGCCGATGCGCCGGCCGAGCAAGCCACCGAGCAACAGCAACACCGCCGCCAGCGCGCCGGCCCAGAGCAGTTGCTCGAACAACACCTGGCGCGCGCCGGCCAGCAGCTCGTGGGCCGGCACGGCAATCAGCACCTGCAGGTCCTGCCCGGCCACGGTGGTCAGCGGCACGCGCATGCCATACCAGGTCTGCCCTTCAACCTGATACGGCTGTGGCCGGGTACCCTGGAGGGTATCAGCATGGATCCGTGCGAGGCTGGCAATGCCCAGTTCATCGATGCGCGACAGGCGCACGCCCTCGCCTTCGCGGACGATGACCCGCTGCAGGTCCGGATAGGCCACCACGCTGCCCTGGTCATCGACCACGGCGATCTCGGTGCCAGCCGTCATGCGCAGGTCGCGGCTCTCGCTGGCCAGGTCGGTGACCGAGACGTCCATGCCGATCACCGCCGCGCCATCGACGCTACGCTGGGCCATGGTCAGGCCGATCTCGCGGGTGGTGAAGAACACATAAGGGCGGGTAAGCACGGTGGTGGCTTGCGCAGAGGCTTCGACGAACCAGGGGCGCTGACGCGGATCGTAGCGGTAGTCCGGCTTGGGCTGGTGCAGCAGCAGGGTCATCGCCTGGTCGTAGAAACGCCATTCGCCATGCAACGCACCGTCTTCGCCCAGGCTGACGGTCTGTACCAGGAACATCGTGCCTGCCGGTGCCGCGAAGCGCTGCAGCAACTGTGGGTCGCGCAGGCGGCGGACCAGCAGGAACTCGCCATTGGGGTAGCCGAGGTAGGCGGCGCTGAGCATGCGGTTGGCGCGCAGGCTCTCGACCAGTTGCGGCAGGCGCTCCAGGTGCTGCGCCATTGTGCCCGCAGCGGTATCGAAGGCCAGCAGGCGGATGCTGCTCTGCACCGGATCGACCAGGCGTCGGGCGCGCTCGTCGATGGTCCGGCCGATCTGCTGGGCGGCATCGCCGGCGGCGGCCACCAGGGTCTGGCGCACCCCCAGGTAGCCCTGCCAGGCCAGGGCCGCGCCCAGCGCCAGCATGCCCAGCATGATCGCCAGCGCCACCAGCCATTGCAGGGAGATACTCCGGCCACGGTTGTTCATGAACGCCTGCCCCGTGCAGACGCCAGCCTTGCCGCATGCCCCATCAACGCGCAGCCCATCCCAGGTACTCCCCGTGTGGCGATTTCCACAGTGTAATCAGCCCGCGCGAACCTGCCGGCCTGTGACAGTGGCTGGTAGCGAGACAGTCGCATGCTGGCGCAACGACATCAATCATGCCCTGAATCATTGTGGGAGCAACTGTCTTGCTCAATTTTTAGAATCTGGCGCGATCCCCGTGGGAGCGGGCTTGCCCGCAAACACCGGCGCAGCCGGTGCCATACACCGCGCTGGATTCTTCACGGCGGTGCGGCGGTCCGATAAACCCGCTCCCACAGGGTCAAGCTAAATCAAGTTTGTTCCATGAGAGTGGCCCGTCCCGCAGTCGTCAGAATTGCGGCAAAAAACTCGTATACAAAAAAAAGAAATTCTGTTTACACTGCCTCACGCCTACGACAACGGTCATCGCCGTTGCGTATTGCGACAGGCTCAAGCCATGCGACATCCGCTATCGCCCAACCTCCCCGGGCCCCCTTCTCGAATGCCGTGCGTCCTGAACGCCGCATCCGCCCTGCTGCCATCGACCCACACGCCCGATACGCCCTCGCCAGGGCCGATCCTGCGCGTGCGCGGTTCTGCTCCAGCCTTCGACGCCGGGCTTCGCCACGGCGCCTGACGCTTCCCTACAATCAGAAAACACACCCCAAGCGGGAGGGACACCCATGCCCAAGACACTACTGGTCAAGAACGCCGAACTGCTGGTGACCATGGACGGCGAACGCCGCGAGATCAAACGCGGCGGCCTCTATATCGAAGACAATGTGATCAGGCAGGTCGGCCCCAGCGATACCCTGCCGCAACACGCCGACGTGATCCTCGACATGACCGGCAAGGTGGTCATCCCGGGCCTGGTCAACACCCACCACCACATGTACCAGAGCCTCACCCGCGTGGTGCCGGCGGCCCAGGACGGCGAACTGTTCAACTGGCTGACCAACCTCTACCCGATCTGGGCGCGGCTGACCCCGGAGATGATCTCGGTATCGACCCAGACGGCCATGGCCGAGCTGATCCTCTCGGGCTGCACCACCTCCAGCGACCACCTGTACATCTACCCCAACGGCTGCAAGCTCGACGACAGCATCCACGCCGCCGAGGAGATCGGCATGCGCTTCCACGCCGCGCGCGGCAGCATGAGCGTCGGCCGCAGCCAGGGCGGCCTGCCGCCGGACTCGGTGGTGGAGAAGGAAAGCGACATCCTCAAGGAGTCACAGCGCTTGATCGAGGACTACCACGATGCCAGCCACGGCTCGATGCTGCGCGTGGTGGTGGCGCCCTGCTCGCCGTTCTCGGTCAGCCGCGACCTGATGCGCGAGGCGGCGGTTCTGGCCCGCCAGTATGGCGTGTCGCTGCACACCCACCTGGCCGAGAACGTCAACGATATCGCCTACAGCCGCGAGAAGTTCGGCATGACCCCGGCCGAGTACGCCGAGGACCTGGGCTGGGTCGGCCACGACGTCTGGCACGCCCACTGCGTGCAGCTCGACCAGCACGGCATCGAGCTGTTCGCCCGCACCGGCACCGGGGTCGCCCACTGCCCGTGCTCGAACATGCGCCTGGCCTCAGGCATCGCGCCGATCCGCAAGATGCGCGACCACGGCGTGCCGGTGGGCCTGGGGGTCGATGGTTCGGCGTCCAACGACGGCGCCAGCATGATCGGCGAGGTGCGCCAGGCGCTGTTGCTGCAACGGGTCGGCTTCGGGCCGGATGCGATGACTGCCCGCGAGGCGCTGGAGATTGCCACCCTGGGCGGCGCCAAGGTGCTCAACCGCAACGATATCGGCGCCCTCGCCCCGGGCATGGTCGCCGACTTCGTCGCCTTCGACCTTGGCCATGTGGCCTATGCCGGCGCCCTGCACGACCCGCTGGCGGCGCTGGTGTTCTGCACCCCGACCCATGTCGACACCAGCGTGATCAACGGGCGTGTGGTGGTTCAGGGTGGGCGCATCACCACCGTCGACCTGCCGCGGGTACTGGAGCGTCACAACCAGCTGGCGCGTCAGCTGGTCATCGGCGAGTAGCACCCAGCCCATCGCGGGGCAGGCCCGCTCCCACGCCAAGCTTCGCGATCAGGGCTGGCCAGCTATGGGACGGCCACTTCCCTGAGCCGCCGCGCCAGCTCCAGGGCCACCCGCCCGCTGGCCGGCGTGGGTACCAGCTCGGTGAACGGGATATCGATCATGCGGTTCTCGCGCACCGCCCGCAGGCTCGAGAGCACTGGGTCGCGGGTCAGCAGCTGACGCTTGCGGCTGGCCGGCGACCACAGGGCGTCGGCCAGCAGGATCACATCGGGGTCGCTGCTCAGCAGCGCCTCGCGGTTGACCGTCACGCGGTACTGGTCGAGCCCGGCGAGCACATTGCGCGCCCCGGCAGCGGCCAGCAACCGCGTGACGAAACCCCGCCCACCTTCGCTGTCCAGCCCCCGGACTTCACTGTCGAGGTAGAACACCGACAGCGGCTTGCCGACAGGCGCGATCGCCCTGGCCCGCGCCAGGTCCGCCTCCATCGCCTCGATCAACGCCTGCGCTCTCGCCTGCCTGCCGAGCATTTCGCCAAGGAGGGTCAGGTCACGCCGGACATGGGCGTAGTAGTCCAGGGAATGGCCGGCACAGGCCGACTCGAGCAGGTAGGTGGCGATCCCGTTGCCGGCCAGCCGGGTTCGCGAGCTGACCCCATCGCCGAAGGCCGTGGCGAATCCACCGACCACCAGGTCCGGCCTTTGCGCGTACAGCACCTCGCTGGCCGGATACTCCCGGGCGATCACCGGCACGCCCTGGTAGCGACCCTGCTTGTAGGCGACGCCGTTGTCATCCAGGTAGGCCACCCCGACCATCGACGGCCCCGCACCGAGGGCGAGCAGCAGGTCGGCCGCGTGCTGGTTGAGGGCGACGATACGCGCAGGCGTCGCCGCAGGCCGTTGCCAGTCCTGCCCGCAGTTGCGAAAGCGCTCGGCCAGGGCCGGTGTGCCACAGCACAGGGCCAGCGACAGCAACCAGGCTTTACGCATTGCATGTCCCTCCCTTGATCAGCAATCTTTCGGCGATCCTTCCGCCCTCTAGATGCGTTTCCACCAATTCCTCCACCTCCCGATCATCACGTATCCGATACCAGCAGCCGTCCGGGTGCACCGTCAGCACTGGCCCCAGGTTGCAGGGGAACTGGCACCCGGTGCGAGTCAGCAGCACGCCGCCCGGCGTCTCGATCAGGTCACGCTCCAGCAACTGGCGGCGCAGGCGTTTCCACAATGGCAAGGCACCGCGCCGCACGCAGCGTGGGCCGGTGCACAGGAACACCTGGCGGGCATGCTCGGGTACCCGCGACCAGTCCGGGTCGCTGGCCACCGCGTTTACCTGGTCGCATGGCAGGTGACGGGCATGCTCGCCGATGCTGGCACACGCCGCCCGAGCATCCAGCCCGCGCCGACCCAGGGCCTGGGCCGTGACCCAGATGCCGTCGCGACCTTGCGCCAGGCGCCCCAGTTCATCGCGCAGCCAGTCGAGGTAGGCGCTGTCCGAGGTGGGTTCCAGGTCCACTACCAGCAAGCGCTCAATGCCCAGGTCAAGGGCCTCGCGGATAACCACCCACAACCCGTCGAAGCCCTCCAGGGTATCGACGATATCCCGGTCCGCCTCGCGGCCACGCAGGTCGCGAACCTCGGCGCCGAACGCCTCGGCCACCGAGCCACTCGCCAGACCGGGGCCCACGAACAGCACACGCTGATAGTCCATGCTCACGCCCCTCAGAAGGTGTAGGTGTACCGCAGTTCGCTGGTGAACGGCCGCCCGAGGTTGTCGACATTGCTCGCCCGGCTGGTGACATAGTCGCGGTCGAACAGGTTCTCCACCAGCAGGCTCAGCCGGTGCTGGCGGGCGCCATCCAGGTAGCGATAGGCATCGGCATCGACCACCGAGTAATGGCCATAGTCGACGCCCTTGGAGCTGACCACGTCGCGAATGTAGCGAATGGCCCCTCCGGCACCCCACCTGCGGTCTGCCGATTCGTAGCCGAGCCGCGAGCGGGCGAAGAAACTCGGCACGTCGTTGATCGTCGCCCCGGTGCGCGACTCGGTGAGGTTACGGGTCATGTCGGCCTGCAGGCTCCATTGGTCGTCGAGCTGGATACGTGCATCGGCCTCGAAACCACGCATCTGCACCTGCCCCTGGCCATTCACCCACTGGCTGCCGTCCAGGGTGATCAGGTCGGTGATCTTGCGCCGGAACACGGTGACGCTGGCGCTGAACTCACGCGCCAGCAGCAGGCCGTGGTAGTCCAGGCCAAGCTCGGCATTGCGGCTCTTCTCGGGCTTGAGGTCGCGGTTGCCGATCTCGTCGCCAGGCTCGTTGACGAACAGCTGCTCGGCGTTGGGCAGCTTGTAGGCGCTGCCGTACTGGCCGCGCAGCTGCCAGTTGTCGTTCAGGTCGTACAGCGAGGTGAGCATGCCGACGGTGGCGCTGTCGCCGCCGCTCATGGCTTCGTGGCGCACGCCGAGGCTCGGGTGCCAGTTCGGCAGGGCCTCGATCCTCGGTCGCAGCTGGGCATACAGCGCATTGGCCTGGGCCTTGTTGTCGTCGATCACCAGCACGTCGTCCTGGCCCTTGAACCACTGGTTGTCGGAACCGAACACCAGCACATGGCCGCCGTCGAGCTCGGCCTTGCCCTCGGCCTGCACACCCCAGTCGGTGAAGCCCCAGTAGTCGTTGTGGTTGACCACGTTGCGGCTGCCGTCGGCGCGGTTGTTGATGCGGGTGTAGCGGGTGTCCCAGTCGTTGACATGGCCCTTGACGAAGTAGCTCAGGCGCTCGTTGAGGCGCTGCTCGAAGGTGGCGGTGGCGATCTGCTGCACGCGGTCGTTGGTGGTCTTGTAGTTGTTCACCGGCCGGGCAAAATCGAGGTTGGCGTCGGTGTATTGGTAGAACAGCTCCAGCCGCGCATCGTCACCGAAGGCCTGGATCGCCTTGCCACCGAAGGTGGTCACCTCGTAGCCGCGTTTCTTGTCGCTGACGTTGCCGCTGTAGTCGCGATTGCGAAACGGCTGGTAGCCGTCGGAGACATTGTGGCTGACATAGGCCAGCAGCCCCAGGTCGCCGAAACCATTGCTGAAGATCCGCTCGACGCGGGCGTCCTTGCTGTTGCCGGCGAAGCTGTCCAGGCCCAGGTTGACCTCCCCCGAAGCCTCGCGGCGCTGCGGGCTGCGGGTGACGATATTGATCACCCCCGCCACCGCCTGGGTGCCGAACAACAGGCTCTGGCCGCCCTTGAGCACCTCGATGCGCTCCACCGCGTTGGCCGGCAGGGTGTCCAGGTACAGGCCACCGTACAGGCGGTTGTTCAGGCGCACGCCGTCGAGCAGGATCAAGGTGTCGTCGTTGCGCCCGCCCAGCAGCGAGTAGGTGCCGTAGTCGAACGGGCCGTTCTTCGGCGCGACGTAGAAGCCGGGGATGAACATCTGCATCACCCGGGTGATGTCGGCGCCGGGGCCGGCGCGCTCGATCTGCTCGCGGCTGACGATCTCGACCTTGCTGCCGTACTGGGCCATGGCGGCGACCGTAGTCGACTCCACCGAGGGCGCGGCGACGATCTGCTGGTCGAGGATCAGAGGGGTGTTTTCGGCCAGTGCCAGGGGGCTGGCCAGGCAGCCCAGAAGCAGGGTCCGGGCCTTGGGGGAGAAACGTCGGGAGTGAATCACAGCAATCATGCTCTTCTCGAAAGTGACTTTCGCAGAAGCACGCAGGAGCAGGGATCGCGCACAGCCAATACCGGCCCATGCCCGCCCACCGCAGGAGTTTGCCTACCACATTCCAGGCCGGTCTCCGGGCTCGCAAGACAAGACACCTTCACCTTCCCATGGCGCATTAGCCACAGTGGTCTGTCGAAGGCATCACTTGCATACCGTTGCGGGGGCAGCACCGGACTGGCGCGAAGCGCGTACCGGTTTCCCGTTTCACCCCATGCGCGGCGGCATGGGACACCTGAAATCGGTCGGCATCTGAACACCTGGGGCCGAGAGGCGTCAAGCCAGCCAGGTGAATCGATTCGAATGTTTTTTATCGGCCGAGCACTCTAGGCAGATGTTTCAAACGCTGTAGAATCCGCACGCCGAACCTATTCTCATTCCCTTCGAGCTTTGCCGATGAAGCTGGCCCGCCACACACGATCGCAAGTCGCCTGGGTGCTGTATTTCAGCATCCTGTTCGGCTCGTTGCTGTGCGCCATGGGCCATGGCCAGATGGCGGGCTTGCGCCTGGCCGGCCTGGATGACGCCGCCTGGTGCGCGGCCGACAGCAGCGGCGTGTTCAAGGGCGACCAGGACATCAGCGACCCGGTGCTGCCCGCCGGCGGCGACTGCGTGATCGCCAGCCTGTTCAGCGCCACCCTGCTGGCCGTGTTCTTCGGCCTGCTGGCCTTGCTCGCCGGGGAGTCGAGCAAACCCTTACCCAGGCAACCCGCGCCACCCCTGCCCAAGCAGCGCTGGCCACTGGTCAATCCGCGCGCCTCTCCTGCTTCGCTTCTCGCGTTCTGACATCGCCACGCCCTGCGCTGCCTGATCGGCAGCGGGCGTGCGCTAACCGATTTCAGCCAGGAAGCCTTGCATGTTTCGCATGACCACTTTGGCGCTGCTCGTTGGCAGCGCAACCTGCGCCTGGGCGCAGGATGACACCCTGACCCTGCCCGCCAGCAACGTCACGGCCACCGCCGACCAACCCAAGGAGGCCACCGGCCTCGACCTTGACCGCCCTATCGAAAGTGGCTCGCGGCTGAACCTCAGCGCCCGCGAAAACCCCGCCTCGGTCAGCGTCGCCGACCGCAAGACCATGGAACGCATCGGCGCGCGCAACTTCCAGGACGCCGCCAACGCCCTGCCCGGGGTCAACGCTTCGGCACCGCCCGGCTGGGGCGGCTACGTGTCGTACCGCGGCTTCAACGGTGCCCAGGTCAGCCAGCTGTTCAATGGCATCAACCTGCAGTACGGCGCTGCCGGGCGACCGGTCGGGGCGTGGATCTACGACCGTGTCGAACTGCTCGGCGGCCCCTCGTCGTTCCTCAACGGCAGCGGCGCCGTCGGTGGCAGCCTGAACATGATCACCAAGCTGGCCAACCGCGACGAAGACATCTTCGAAGGCCGCGTCAGCTATGGCCGCTACGACACGATGGAGACCTCGGTCGGCTTCAACAAGGCGCTCAACAGCGGCGACGGCCGACGCCACTACGCCCGGCTCGACTACAGCCGCACCAGCACCAATGGCTACATCGACCGCCAGGAGAACGGGGCCGGCAACCTGGCCTTCTCGCTGCTCAGCGACATCAACGACCAGTTGTCGCACACCCTGGCCATCGAGTACCTGGAAGAAAAAGAGGACAGCCCGTACTGGGGCTCGCCGGTGCTGCAGCCGGCGGTCGGCACCCTGCATATCGACAAGCACAATCGCTTCAACAACTACAACGTCGAGGACGGCCGCTACGAGCAGCGCACGCGCTGGCTGCGCTCGATCACCGACTACCGCATCGATGACAGCAACCAGCTGCGCAACACCTTCTACCACTACAACGGCCAGCGCGATTACCGCAACCTCGAGGTGTACCGCTACAACGCCGGCAACACCGCCATCGACCGCTCCGGCGGCTACCGCCAGCGCCACGACCAGGAGGTCAACGGCAACCGCGTCGAGCTGACCCACCAGGGCCAGCTGTTCGGCCTGGCCAGCGACTGGGCGTTCGGCGTGGACTACAACCGCAACCAACAGACCAACTACCCGCTGTCCAAGGGTGCCTTCGACCGCATCGACCCGAACGGCTTCCAACCTGATCACTTCCTCGACATCCCCGGCATGGACGCGCCGCGGGCCAAAGGCCGCAGCACCAACACCGACACCACCGCGGGCTTCGTCGAAAACCGCACCCGCCTGACCGACCAGCTGTCGCTGATCACCGCGCTGCGCTACGACCATATCGACTTCGACGTGGTCGACCACGTGACCCGGGCCAAGCTGGACCGGCGCTGGGACGCCTTCACCGGCCGCCTGGGCCTGGTCTACGAGCTGACGCCCAATGTCAGCCTGTACACCCAGTACAGCACCTCGGCCGAGCCGCCGGGAGGCTCGCTCACCGGCGCCTCGCTCAGCCAGGTCGGCGACTTCGACCTGAGCACCGGCCGCCAGGTGGAAGTGGGCAGCAAGTTCGACTTCCTCGATGGGCGCGGCTCGGCCACTGCAGCGGCCTATCGCATCGTGCGCAAGAACATCTCGGTGCCCTCCTCGACCGTGCCCAACACCACCGAGCAGGCGGGCCAGCAGACGTCCACCGGCATCGAGCTGGCGGCCTCGTTCAAGGTCACGCCCAAGCTGCTGGCGGCGGGCAACTTCAGCTGGGTCAACGCCGAGTACGACGAGTTCAACGAGACCATCGGCGGCGTGGTGTACTCGCGCAAGGGCAAGAACCCGGTGAACATCCCCGACCGGGTCGCCAACCTGTGGCTGACCTACGACCTGGCGCCGGGTTGGCAGGTCGGCGCCGACGCCCGCTATGTGTCGTCGGTGTACGCCAATACCGCCAACACCGCCTGGGTGCCGTCGTACACCGTCTACGGGCTGTCGATGACCCACGACCTGGACCAGCACGTGCAGCTCAGCGCGCGGCTGCGCAACCTCACCGACGAGGTCTACGCCCGCTTCATCCACCAGACCAACACCCAGTACTACCTGGGTGAGCCGCGCAGCCTGGAAGTCGCTGTGCAGTGGCGCTACTGATGGGCCTGAAACGCCAGCTGTACCTGTGGCACCGCTGGCTGGGTATCGTCGCCTGCCTGTTCATGGCGCTGTGGTTCGTCTCCGGGGTGGTCATGCTGTATGTCGGCTACCCCAAGTTGACCCCGGCCGAGCGCCTGGCCCACCTGCCGGCACTGCCGGCGGGTTGCTGCGCCGAGTTGCCGGCGCAGTGGGCGCAGCAGCCGTTGAAGGCACTGCACCTGACCAGCCTGGGCGGGCGGGCGCACTACCTGCTGGAGCTGGCCGACGGGCGCCGCGTCACCCTCGATGCCGCCAGCGGCGCGTCCCTGGCTCAGGCCGATGCCGCCTGGGCCCTGGCCAATGCCCGGCAGTACGCCGGTGACGCGGCACTGGCCTACCAGGGCACGGTGGACGAGGACATGTGGACCCACTCCCGGGCACTGGACGGTGACCGGCCCTTGCACCGGGTGCGGGTGGACGATGCCGCCGGCACCTGGCTGTACCTGTCCGGGCGCAGCGGTGAAGTGGTCCGCGACGCCACCGCGCAGGAGCGCGCCTGGAACTGGGTCGGTGCCTGGCTGCACTGGCTCTATCCCTTGCGCGGCGGGTTCGGCTTCGACAACGGCTGGCGCACGCTGGTGATCGGCCTGTCCGTGCTCGGCACGCTGATGGCGGTCCTGGGCATCGCGGTGGGCATCCTGCGCCTACGCTTGCGCAAGCGCTATCGCAGCGGCTCGTGCAGCCCTTACCCGAGCGGCTGGCTGCGCTGGCACCACATCGGCGGGCTGCTGTTCGGCGGCGTGCTGGTGTTGTGGGTGTTCAGTGGCCTGATGTCGATGCGCCCCTGGGGCCTGACCGACAGCCGTTCGCAGATCGCCCTGCAACCCGGCCCGCTGCGCGCCGCCGACCTCAAGCTGCCGATCGCCACCGCGTTGGCGCGGTTGCGCGATGAGGCAGGCTTCAATGCCGTCGAGTTGCAGTGGCAGCGCCTGGCCGACGTCACCTACCTGGTGGCACGCAACGCCAACGGCGACAGCCGCATCCTTGAAGCCGGCGCGCCACCGGCCCGGGCGTTTGCCCGGCAACGTCTGCTGACGGCCGCGCAGGTCATGGCCCCGGGCATTGCGGTGCAAGACGACTGGCAGACCGCCTACGACTTCCACTACTTCGCCCGCGATCCGCAGAGCATGTACGGTTTCCAGTCCAGGCCGTTACCTGTGCTGCGCCTGCGCTTCGACGACCCGGCCGGCACCTGGGCCTACATGGACCCGGCCAGCGGCATGCTGGTGACCAGCCACGACCGGGCGCAACGCACCGGCCGCTGGTTGTTCAACCTGTTGCACAGCTGGGACTGGCAACCGCTGCTGGCGCGGCCGCTGTTGCGGGAAGGGCTGATCATCGTCCTGAGTAGCGGTGGACTGGTGATTGCCCTCAGTGGTGTGGTGCTGGGTTGGCGGCGTTTGCGCAGGACGCTCCGGTAGCCTCTGCGTCCAAGGTATGGCATCAGGTGCGTCACTTTCTGGTGGGCTCCTATGGGACGACATGTAACCCATTGGTTTAGCTTGACTCTGTGGGAGCGGGTTTACCCGCGAAGAATCCAGCGCGGTGAATGGCACCGGCTCCGCCGGTGTTCGCGGCGGTGCGGCGGTCCGATAAACCCGCTCCCACAGAAATAACAGGGCTGGACGATCTCTCATGGAGCCAAACGTAATTCTTCGATTCGACCAGGACAGCGTGCTACCCCCGCTTCTTCTTCACCCCGCCCTGCCTGGCCTTGAACCGCGGATTGGACTTGCAGATCACATAGATCCGGCCACGACGCTTGACCACCTGGCAATCACGATGACGGCGCTTGGCCTGCTTGAGTGAGGACAGTACTTGCATGGGAACCTCCAGTTACGTAATAACATTACAATAACGCGAATCATTCCCATCTGACAATCACGCCGTAAACCACAGCTCCCTATGGCGTCAGAGCAATCTTAAATGTTACGTTATTACATATTAATTGGAGATCCCTCGTGAACCCTCGCGCACCGCTTCTGGCCGGCCTCACCCTGGGCCTGTTCGGCCAACCCCTCTCGGCAGCCCAACCCCTGCTGCTGGAGGAAACCTCGATCACCGACGCCTACCTCGAAGAGCGTGCCGACGGCCCGGTGCAAGGCTATCGCGCCACCCGCTCGGCCACCGCCACCCGCACCGACAGCGATATCCGCGACACCCCGCAGAGCATCCAGGTGGTGCCCGCCCAGGTGATCAAGGACCTCAACACCACCCGCATCGACCGCGCCCTGGATTTCGCCGGCGGCGTGTCGCGGCAGAACAACTTCGGCGGCCTGACCTTCCTCAACTACAGCGTGCGCGGCTTCACCACCGGCGAGCTGTACAAGAACGGCTTTGCCATCAACCGCGGCAGCTACAGTTCCCCGGACACCTCCAGCATCGAGCGCATCGAAGTGCTCAAGGGCCCGGCCGCCAGCCTCTATGGCCGTGGCGACCCTGGCGGGCTGGTCAATATCGTCAGCAAGCGCCCCCAGGCCGAGACCTTCAGCACCCTCAGCCTGAGCGCGGGCAGCTGGGACCGCTACCGCACCGCCCTGGATGCCAACGCGCCCCTGGACAGCGAAGGCAACCTGCTGGGCCGGATCAACCTGGCGGTCGAGGACAACGGCAGTTTCCGCGATCACGTGAACAGTGAACGACGCATCGTCAGCCCGTCGCTGAGCTGGCAGCTGTCGCCGGACACCCGGGTGATGCTCGATGCCGAGTTCTCGCGCACCGAATCGGTGTTTGATCGGGGCATTCCGGCGGTCAACGGCCAGATGGGTTCGGTGCCGCGCTCGGCCTTCATGGGCGAACCCAACGACGGCAAGATCCGCAACGACAACCAGACCCTCGACCTGGCGCTGGAGCACTTTCTCAACGACGACTGGAAGCTGCGCCTGGCCAACCACTACACCCAGGGCACGCTCAAGGGCAACAGCTCCGAGCCCCAGGCCCTGGTCGGCAACACCCTCACCCGCTTCTACCGCGAGCGTGACTTCGAGTGGAACGACAACATCACCCAGGCCGAGCTGCACGGCCAGTTCCAGCTGCTCGGCTGGCAGCACCAGAGCCTGATCGGGCTTGAATACGAAAACTACCGCAACAGCCAGAAATACCCGCAAAGCGCGACCTCGGCAGGCTATGGCCTGGACATCTACAACCCGGTGTACGGCAAGCCCAAGCCGGCGCTTACACGGGCCAACGACTTCTTCGAACGCACCGAAAGCCATGCCCTCAACCTGCAGGACCAGATCGCCTTCACCGAGCGCCTGCGCGGCCTGCTCGGTGTGCGTCTGGAGCGCATTGAACAGACTGCGCAGAACCGCTCCACCGGGGTCAGCAACAGCCAGGCGAAGGATGTCGCCACGCCGCGCATAGGGCTGCTGTACCAACTGACCCCGCAAGTGGGCGTGTTCGCCAACGCCTCGACCTCGTTCAAGCCCAATACCATCGGAACACAGGGCCAAGTCTACAAGCCTGAAAAAGGCATCGGTTACGAGACCGGGCTGAAGCTCGACCTGCTCGACAACCGCCTGGGCGCGACCATCGCGCTGTTCCATATCGACAAGGAAAACGTCATCACCACCGACGCACTCGGCGAAAGCGTGGCGGCGGGCGAAGCGCGCAGCCAGGGGCTGGACCTGCAGTTCAGCGGCCAACTGACCGACGCGGTGCGGGTGATCGGTGCCTACGCCTACATCGATGCCGAGGTCACCAAGGGCGACGCGGCCCTGCCCAAGGGCAGCGACTTGCTGGGCATTGCCCGCAACAGTGGCAGCGTGATGGGCGTGTACGAGTTCCAGGACGGCGCCCTGCGCGGCTCGGACATCGGCGCGGCGTTCAACTATGTCGGCGAGCGCTCCGGCCAGGCCGGCAGCCACTTCACCCTGGACGCCTACAGCACGGTCGACCTGCTGGCGCACTACAAGGCCAGCGAACAGGTCACCGTGGGGCTGAACCTCAACAACCTGTTTGATCGCAAGTACTACGAACGCTCGTACAACAGTTCGTGGGTGCTGCCGGGCGATCCGCGCAACGTCAGCGTAAGCCTGACCCTGAACCTCTAAACCTCTGATTCAAGGGACTGTCATGCATCCATCACTGAAACTGGCCGCCCTGCTGGCCATGACCATCAGCGCCGACGCCGGCGCCCACGGCCTGTGGACCGAGCAGCGACGCGGCAATATCGAGGCGGTATACGGCCATGGCGCCGAGGATGACGCCTACAAGGCCGAGAAGATCAAGCGCGCCTGGGCGTTCGACAGCGCCGGCAAGATGATTCCGGTCAGCGTTGAGCGCCTGGCCGACCATGCTCGCCTGCAACCGCTCTCCCCGCCCGCGGCACTGGCCGTGGTGCTGGACAACGGACCGTGGTCACAGCGCCCGGACAAACAATGGGTCAACCAGGACCGCACCCAGGTCAAGGATGCCATCGCCTCGACTCACAGCTTCAAGTACAGCCTGGCCATCTACCAGGGCAGCACCCGTTTGCCCAAGCTGGACATGCTGCGCCTGGCCATCGTGCCGCTGAGCGACCCGCTCAAGGTGGGGCCCGGCAACCTGCTGGAAGTACAGGTCCTGATCGACGGCAAGCCCGCGCCGGGCATTCCCCTGCAGGGCGACTACCGGGGCGCGCCTGATCAGGTCAGCGCCACGACCGGCGCTGACGGCCGGGCGCTGATCAAGGTGCGCAACGAGGGCCTGAACATCATTGCCGCCCAAGCCACGCAGCCTTTGCCCGAAGGTTCCCCCGTGGCGCAACAGAGCCTGTTCAGCTCATTGACCTTCCTGGGCGAACCGCACCACGAATAGCCACGTCACACCAGGCCGCAGCGACCGGGGTGCCGATGAGAAAGTTGGCGAACAGCAAACCGCAACAGGTGTGCAGCCATGAAAGGGATTGGGTGATGGTTTTCTGCTTCATCCCAGGCGCTGCGGCAGTTGCGGCCAGAAGCCGATCAGCGCCAACAGCACGGCGGCGACGATGCGCGAGAGCATGGGCCAGGAGAGGTTCACGGTTTGCAATCCTTGGGGGCGCGTTGCGCCCCTTTCGCGGCACAAGGCCGCTCCTACAGAAGATCACGTCCCTCTGTAGGAGCGGCCTTGTGCCGCGAAAGGGCTGCGCAGCAGCCCCGCTTGTCATCAGAACGAGGTGGTCACCGACGCATAGAACGCGCGCCCCGGCTCGTTGTAGGTGGCGGCGCCGGCGCGGGTCCCCGCCCCTTCGCGGTAAACGCGCTTGTCGAACAGGTTGCTGATACCGGCGCCGAACGACAGGTTCTTGTTCAGCGCGTAAGTGCCACCGATGCCCCAGACATGGTACGGATCAAGGGTCTTCAGCTCGTTCTGAGCCGTAACGCTGACCTCGCGGGTCGGGTTGAACCGCCGCGGCTCCTGCTTGCCGTAGTAGGTGCCGGTCAGGCTCAGCGACAGGGCCTCGGTCACCTGCCAGTCGAGCATGGTGTTGACGGTGTACTCCGGCACCACCGACAGCGGGTTGCCGTCGCTGTCCTCGATGGCGAGGATGCGCACCGGGGCATGGGAAGCAAGAGCCGACTGCATGGATTACCTTGCGAATGATAATGATTAATTGTCGCGTATTCTGACAAATCCCATCCCTTCGGCACAAATCCGATCGTTCCCAGCGTTCCATGAAGGAAACTTCATATATGCCGCCAACCCCCTGGAAGCGGGGCCGAGCGGCGTTGCGTGGTGGCTGCGCGGCTGGGCTCGCCTTGAGCCCCCCTGCCCGCCCGCGTAGCATCGCGACCCCATTGCGTGACACCACGAAGCCCATGCCCCAGCCCATTCCCCTCAAGGACCACGAAACGGAAAAGCACCTGGTCAACCGCCGGTTGCTGGCCTGCGCCCTGCTGGTGATGAGCCTGGTGGCGGTGCTGGTGGGTCGGCTCTATGCGCTCCAGGTGCTGCAGCACGACCAGCAGAGCGCGGTGTCGGAGAACAACCGCGTGCACGTGCTGCCGATTCCACCGGAACGCGGCCTGATCTATGACCGCAACGGCGTGGTGCTGGCCGACAACAAGCCCAGCTTCAACCTGACCATGACCCGCGAGCGGGCTGGCGACCCGGCGCGGGTGCTCGACAGCCTGGCGCAGATCCTCACGCTGTCCGAGGACGACCGCCAGCAGTTCGACAAGGACCTGCGCCGCGGACGCAAGCCGTTCGAGCCGGTGACCCTGCTGGTGGGCCTGAGCGAAGAGCAGATCGCCCTGATCGCGGTCAACCAGTTCCGCCTGCCGGGGCTGGAGGTCGAGCCGCAGTTCATCCGCGAATACCCGCTGGCCGAGCACTTCGCCCATTCGGTGGGCTACGTCGGGCGCATCAACGAAAAGGAAGCCAAGGCCCTCGACAGCACCGCCTACCGCGGCACCCAGTCGATCGGCAAGACCGGTATCGAACGATTCTACGAGAACGAACTCCACGGCCAGGTGGGTTACGAGGAAGTCGAGACCAATGCCCAGGGCCGGGTGATGCGCGTGCTCAACCACCACGACCCGGTGCCGGGCAAGGACATCGTGCTGAGCCTCGACGCCCATCTGCAGCAGGCCGCCGAGAAAGCCCTGGGCGACCGGCGCGGCGCGGTGGTGGTGCTCGACCCGGCCAACGGCGATGTGCTGGCCATGGTCAGCAACCCGGCCTTCGACCCCAACCTGTTCGTCAAGGGCATCAGCTACAGGCAGTACGCCGCCCTGCGCGATTCCATCGACCGGCCGCTGTTCAACCGCGTGCTGCGCGGGCTGTACGCCCCCGGCTCGACGGTCAAGCCCGAGGTGGCCATCGCCGGCCTCGACAGCGGCGTGATCAACCCCGCCAGCCGGGTCTTCGACCCCGGCTACTACGAGTTGCCCAACTACGACCACAAGTACCGCAACTGGAACCGCACGGGCGATGGCTGGGTGGACATGTACACGGCGATCATGCGCTCCAACGACACCTACTTCTACGACCTGGCGCACAAGCTGGGCATCGACCGCCTGCACGACTACATGGCCGAGTTCGGCCTGGGCCAGAAGGTCTCGCTGGACATGTTCGAGGAAGCCCCCGGGCTGATGCCGTCACAGGCCTGGAAGCGCGCTACCCGGCGCCAGGCCTGGTTCCCCGGCGAGACGCTGATCCTCGGCATCGGCCAGGGCTACATGCAGGTCACGCCGCTGCAACTGGCCCAGGCCACCAGCCTCTTGGCCAGCAAGGGCGCCTGGCACCGCCCGCACCTGGCTCTGACCATCGGCGGCCAGGCGCCGGTCGACCCCAACCCGATGCCGGATATCGTGCTGCACGACCGGCACGCCTGGGACCAGGTCAGCCAGGGCATGCAGATGGTCATGCACGACCCGCGCGGCATCGCCCGCGCCGCCGCCGCCGGCGCGCAGTACCGCATCGCCGGCAAGAGCGGCACGGCGCAGGTGGTGGCGATCAAGCAGGGCGAACGCTACAACCGCAACAAGACCCTCGAGCGCCACCGCGACAACGCCCTGTTCGTCGGCTTCGCACCGGCCGAGCACCCGGCGATGGTGGTGGCGGTGATGATCGAGAACGGCGAGGCCGGTGGTCGGGTGGCGGGGCCGGTGGTGCGGGAGGTGATGGATGCGTATTTGCTGGATGAGCAGGGGCATTTGAAGGCGCAGTATGCGGGGATGGTCAAGGCTGTTCCGCATACATAGGGCCGTGCCTGAATCGAGGCTTGGATACTTGCGGAAAGTGATAGAAAGCGGTGAGACGAAGCGTTGCCCGCGCTGCGCACCGTGAATGACTCCCTTCGCTGATATTAGATGTAGACCTCAGCTTTCCCTGACCAGCGGATTGTTATCCTGCACAAAATTCACGTTTCTATTTTCGCGATCAGCCGCTTGTTTATATAGGCTTGCACCCATCTTTGCTATTTCCTTAGTCCGGCTGGTCAAGGCATCCAAAGCGCCTTCGCTATCAGTCCCCTCCCTAGCTATCGCTTCCCAACGACCAGCTATTTCCTGCATTTCCTTTACGTGAAACGCGAGGACATAGATGGGTTTACCGTCACCGGACTCGAACACATAAAGGTTTTCCACGTGCGACGTAGCCTCGTAGGATTGCGCTTCATGCACGAGACTCACGGTATCTCCAGTGCGGTTTGAGGCCTGTTGTCGGCTAGGGACATACTCTCCGCCGGGAACTGGGCCGCTGGTACGGTCGATCTTGATCTTTATCTTTATCTTGTAGGTACGCGTGTGCCCTGATGGATCGACAGCGTTCACTGGATCTCCGCTGCAATAAACGTAAGCGTTTGGCCCCCCCTCGCCAAAGGGACTCAGGCTGTCTGGTGACAAGAAACGCATCAACATCGGGCTGTACACCCGGTAGCCATTACCAAGCAGATACATTCCGGTCTTCAGATCTTGCAGTTGGCCATTGAACCCAAGCACCGAGGGCAGTTCATTGGCAATAGGCCGGAACCCGAATGCTGTGTAGGGCGTCGGGGGGCTGGCCTGTACTGCATGCTGACGCAATACCGAGCCATGCCGGTCGGTTGCCAGCAATGCAATATTCGAGGTGATGGTCGAGTCCGGCATGAAAACTCCTGAACGAGTTGTCTATCCGTATGACTCTGCGTGCAACACAACAGGCCTGCAACTGGCAAAAATATCAGGCCTGGTCGCCGGAGAACCAGCGACCAACCCAACGCAGGGAAAACAGCTAAGCCACGTTTGAAGCGGCGCTACAACGCGACGGCAACCGCCGCTCAGGCACAGAGCCGCAGCGGCTCCAGGGTCCGACAGAGCACATCGAGCACCTGGTCTTCATGCTCGTGGATGAAGAAATGCCCGCCGGGGAATTTCGCCAGCGAATGCGCACCCACGGTCTCCCGCCCCCAGGCCTGCAACTGTTCGTCACTGGCGCGGTCATCCTCGCCGGCAAGTACGTGCAGCGGGCATTGCAACGGCTGGCGCTGCTGGTAGGCGTAGCGGCCGCAGAGCAGGAAGTCCGCCTGCACGATCGGCAGGGTCAGGCTCATCAGCTCCTGGTTGGCCAGTACTTCCTCGGGGGTGCCGCCCAGCTTGCGCAGTTCGGCGATCAGCTCGGCGTCGCCACGGGGTTCGGTCCACTTGCCGCCGGCGTAGTCCTCGCGGCGGGTCGGCGCCGCGGTGCCACTGGCGAACAACGCCAGCGGCGGTGGACAGCCCAGCGCCCGTAGCTCGTGGGCCAACTCGAAGGCGACCAGCGCCCCCAGGCTGTGCCCGAGCAGGGCGTAGGGTGCCTGGGTGGCGGCGCGCTGCTCATGGGCCAGCTGCCGGGCCAGGCCGCGCAGGTCGGTGTGCAGGTCATCGCCCATGCGTGCGCCGCGACCGGGCAGTTCCACCGGGCGCACCTGCAGCCAGGCCGGCAACTTGCGTCGCCAGCGGCTGTAGACCATGGCGCTGGCGCCGGAGTATGGCAGGCACAGCAGGTTCAGGCTCGACACCGGCTTACTGCGCCGCGGCTTCGGCCATCTTCTGGCGCAGGCTCAGTGGGCGCATGTCGGTCCAGACTTCATCGATGTAGGCCAGGCAGTCCTTCTTCAGGCCGCTCTTGCCCACCGCGCGCCAGCCGTTGGGGATCGCCTTGTAGTCGGGCCAGATGGAATACTGCTCTTCGTGGTTGACCACTACCTGGAACTGGATATCGTCGCGGTCGAAAACGGAAGTCATTGCCTGTCTCCTTGAATGATGAGTGCCGAACGCGCCGGGCGCAGGGCGGCTTCCATGAAAACGAAGGACGCTTGGGGAAAATTAGGGGCGCTCGACGATAGCATTGCGCGGCGCTCAAGATCGAGCGCCGCCCGCGCGGCGCATCGCGGATGAATCCGCTCCTACATCTGTTGCAACGTGGCCATGCCTGACAGGCCATGGTTGCCAGCCCTGTTAGTACGACATGAATGACCGACAGGTGCTACTGGGCCGCACTCCCCCACCCCAACGCCTTGTACAGCGCAATCGCATCCAGGTACGAGGCCGTCTCCGCTTCGGCCACCTCGCGCTTGATCGAGAACAGCGCACGCTGGTTCTCCAGCACCGCCAGGTAGGTCCCCGCGCCGCGCCGGTAGCGCTTGTTGGCAATGTCGATGGCCTCGCTGCCGTGGCCGGCGGAGGCCACCAGGCTTTGCAGCCGTGCCTGGTTGCGCACCAGTTGCGTCACCGCGTTTTCCACCTCTTCGCGGGCCAGCAGCACGGCCTGCTGGTAGCGTGCCTGGCTGCCCTCGGCCAGCGCCTCGCGCACCCGCAGGCGGGCTCGGGCGTTGCCCAGGCGCAGCGCCGGCCAGGTCACCACCGGCGCCAGCTCGTAGGCACGGGCGGCACTGCCCAGGTCGCCGCTGCGCAGGGCGAAGAAGCCGATGAAGCCGCCCAGGTCCAGGCGCGGGTACAGCTCGGCGGTGGCCGCGCCGACGTCCTCGGTGCTGGCTGCCAGCTCACGCTCGGCGCCGACAACATCGGGGCGCTGGCCGATCAATACGTCGACATCGCCCAGCGGCAACTGGCGCGCCAACGGCGGCAGGAACGGCGCGGCGCCCTGCTCCTGGTTGCCCGGCACCTGTCCGGTCAGCACGTCGAGGCGGTAGCTGGCCTGCTGGATCGCCGCCTGCAACGGCGGCACTGCCGCCTCGCTGAGCAACAGGTTGGCGTGGGCGTTCTGCTGGTCTTCGTACTGGCCACTGCCGGCGCGCACCTGGGCACTGGTCAGCTGCAGGGTCTCGCGCCAGGCCTCGACCTGGTCCTCGGCCACGGTCAGGCTGCGTTTGAGCCCAAGCTGGAGGTAGTAGTTGCGGGCCACCTCCGCGGCGATACTCAGCCGCGCCTGGCGCAGGTCCGCCGCCGCCGCGTCGGCGCGAGCCTCGGCGGCGTCGGTCAGGCGCTGCAGGCGACCGAACAGGTCGATCTCCCACTGCACGTCGAAACCGGCGCGGTACTGCTCGGTGCGCATGCGTCGCGGGTCGCTGCCATCGGCCGGTTGCTGCTGCTCCAGGCTCTGGTTGTAGCCGGCGCGGGCAGTGACCCAGGGATAGCGGTCGAGGCTGCGGTCGTCGAACAGCGCCCGCGCCGCCAGCAGGTTGGCGTGGGCCTGGCGGATGTCGTGGTTGTTGGCCAGGGCCTGGTCGACCAGGCGCACCAACTGCGGGTCGTCGAAGAACCGCCACCACTGCGCCGGCAACTCGCCACGGGCGGCGAAGGCCGCGCGCTGCGGGCTGTGCACGCCAGTGGCCGGTACCTCGGCCTTCTGGTAGTCGGGGCCGACGCTGCACGCAGTCAAGGCCAGGGCCATCAGGGAAACGACGAATACAGGCTTCATGGCTGGCCCTCCAGGGTTTCGGCCAACGACCGCGCCCGCGCCGAACGCGCGGTGCTGGCATGGTCACGGGCCAGCAGGCTGTAGATGGTCGGCAGCACGAACAGGGTGAACAAGGTCCCCACCAGCATCCCGGTGACGATCACCACGCCCAGCCCGAACCGGCTGGCGGCGCCGGCGCCCGAGGCGAACAGCAGCGGGATCAGCCCCACCACCATGGCCGCCGTGGTCATCAGGATCGGCCGCAGGCGGATCTGCGCCGCCTTGCCGATCGCCGTGCGCCGGTCCAGGTGCTGCTCGGCCTGCAGGGTGTTGGCGAACTCGACCATGAGGATGCCATGCTTGCTGATCAGCCCGATCAGCGTCACCAGGCCGATCTGCGTGTAGATGTTCACCGTGGCCACCCCCAGCGCCAGGGGCAGCAGCGCGCCGCTGATCGACAGCGGCACGGTGATCAGGATGATCAGCGGATCGACCAGGCTCTCGTACTGCGCCGCCAGCACCAGGTAGATCACCACCACGGCGGCGAGGAAGGCCAGCATCAGGGCGTTGCCCTCCTGCTGGTACTGGCGGGCGTCGGACTGCCAGTCGATGCTGAAGCCAACAGGCAATTCAGCCGCGACCTGTTCAAGGAAGGCCACGGTGTCGCCCAGGGTGACCCCGGCCGCCGGGATGCCCTGGAAGGTCGCCGCGTTCTGCTGGTTGAACTGGGTCAGGCGGTTGGGCTCGACCTGCTCGCTGACCTGCACCACGGTGGACAGCGGCACCAGCCGGCCCTCCTCGCTGCGCACGTACTGTCGGGTCAGGGCCTGCGGGGTCAGGCGCTGGTCACGCGGGCTCTGGGCGATGACGTCGTAGGAACGGCCGTCGAGGCCGAAACGGTTGAGGTAGTTCTCCCCCACCAGCACCGCCAGCGACTCGCCGATGTCCTGCATGCGGATACCCATGCTGTTGGCCTTGGCCCGGTCGACCCGCACCTGCACCACCGGGTTGTTGTAGTCCAGGTCGCTGTCGACCACGGCGAACAGGCCGCTCTGCCGGGCCTTGGCCTTGACCTGCTCCATGGTGTCGAACAGCACCCGGTAGTCCTGGGAGCTGCGCAACACCATCTGCACCGGCAGTCCACCGGTGGAGCCCGGCAGCGCCGGCAGCTGGAAGGCGAAGATGCTGGTGCCCTCGACATCGTTGACCGCCGCCTGCAGGTCGAGCTGGATCTGCGAGGCGTTGCGCGCGCGCTCGTCCCACGGTTGCAGGTTGATGCCGCCGATGCCCGAGGCGATGCCGTCGCTGCCGTTGATGATCCAGGTGCTGACGGTCTCCGGCAGGGTGCGGTAGACCGCGTCGAGCTTGTCGGCAAAACGTTCGACATAGGCCAGGTTGGCATGCTGCGGCGCCTTGATCGCGGTGAGCAGCCCGGCCTGGTCCTCGGTCGGCGCCAGCTCGCGCTGCGGCAGGCTGTACAGCAGCGGCAGGCTGACCAGCACCAGTAAGGCGAAGCCGACGCTGATCCAGCGGTGCTTCAGCGAGAATCCCAGTACGTGGGCATAGCGCTCGGCCAGCCAATCGAAGAAGCGGTTGGCGGTATGGGCCATGCGCCCTTCGGACTGGCGCGCATCGAGCAGGAACGAGCTCATCACCGGCGACAGGGTCAGGGCCACCACGCCGGAGACCACCACCGCGCCGGCCAGGGTCAGGGCGAACTCGCGGAACAGCGCGCCGGTCAGCCCGCCCATCATGCCGATCGGCGCGTACACCGCTGCCAGGGTGATGGTCATGGCGATCACCGGCCCGGCCACCTCGCGGGCTCCGATCAACGCCGCCGCCACCGGCGTGCGCCCCTCCTCGATATGGCGGTGGACGTTCTCCACCACGACGATGGCATCGTCCACCACCAGCCCCACGGCCAGCACCATGGCCAGCAGGGTGAGCAGGTTGATGCTGAAGCCGAACACCAGCATCAGCGCCGCCGCGCCAAGCATCGACAGGGGAATGGTCACCACCGGGATCAGCACCGTGCGCAGCGAACCCAGGCACAGGTAGATGACCACCACCACGATCGCCAGGGCTTCGAGCAAGGTCTTGGTGACCTCGTCGATGGAGGCCTGGATGAAGCGCGCCGTCTCGAAGGCAAGCTCGGCCTTGACGTCCGGCGGCAGGGTCTGGCGAATCTGCGGCAACAGCTGGCGGATGCCCTCGACGATCACCAGCGGGTTGCCGCCCGGGGTGGCGAACAGGCCCAGGTGCACCGCCGGTACGCCGTCCATGCTGGCGCTGGTCTCGGCCGAGGCGGCGCCGAGCTCGACGGTGCCGATGTCACGGATGCGCACCAGGCCATTGCCGTCGTTGCGGATCACCAGCTCACGGAAGTCGCCGACCGAGGTCAGGTCGGTGTCGACGCGGATATTGGCAATCACATATTGGCCCTTCACCTTGCCGGGCGCCGCCTGATAGTTGTTGCGCCGTACCGCCTCGGCCACGTCGGCGGCGGTCAGGCCCCGGGCGGCCAGGCGCGCCGGGTCGATCCACAGGCGCATCGACAGGGTCTGGCCGCCGAACACCTGGACCTTGGCCACGCCCTCGATGGTGCTGAGCAACGGCTCGACCACCCGCGTGAGGTAGTCGGTCATGGCCGGGATCGGCAGGCTCGGGCTGGCGAAGCCGATATAGGCCACCGCCGTCGACTCGCCGGCCGAGCGCTCGATCACCGGATCGTAGGCGCGCTCCGGCAGGCGGTAACGCACCTGGTTGACCTTGGCCATCACCTCGGTCAGCGCCTGGGTCGAGTCGCGGTTGAGCTCCATGCGCACGGTCACCAGGCTGCGGCCCTGGACCGAGGAGGACGACAGGTAGTCGATGCCTTCCACCGACGACACCGCCTGGGCGATCGGCTGGGTGACGAAGCCCTGCATCAGCTCGGCCGGGGCGCCGGGGTATTCAGTGGTCACGGTGATGGTCGAGCTTTCCAGCAGCGGGTACTGGCGGATCGGCAACTGCAGCAGCGACAGCAGCCCAAGCAACAGGATCAGGGTGCTGACCACCAGCGCCAGCACAGGCCGGCGCACGAACAGGTCGGTGAATGTCATGGCATGTTCTCGCTGGGGTCAGGCGCCGCTGGCCGGGGCCTGCAGGGTGTCTTCGGTGGCTTGCACGGCGGTACCGTCGCTCAGGCGCAACTGCCCGGATACCACCACCTGGTCGTCCTCGTTCAGACCCTGCTCGATCACCACACGGCCGGCCTGGCGCTCGCCGGTGCGCACCGCCACCCGCTGCACCACCAGGGCATCGGCGGCGTCATCGCGGCGGGCGACGAACACCGTGTCGCCATAGGCGGTGTAGGCCACCGCGGTTTCCGGCACGGTCAGCACCTGGCCGTCATCGGGGCTGGCCACCTGCACGCTGGCGTACATGCCGGCCGCAAGGCGCGCATCAGGTTTGGCCAGGGTGGCCTGGACCTGCACCGTGCGCGACCGTCCGATCAGCGGGTCGATGGCCGTGATATGGGCGGTGAACGGTGTGTCGGGGAAGGCGTCCAGGCGCACCTCGACCGGCTGGCCGGGGCGCAGCTGGGCGCTCAACTGCTCTTCGAGGGAGAAGTTGACATACAGGCTGCGAGTGTCGATCAGGCTGACCACCGGATCGCCGACATTGAGGTACTGCCCCTGGTTCACCCGGCGGATGCCCAGGCGCCCGTCGAACGGTGCGCGCACCGCCTTCTGGGCGATCACCGCCTCGGTGCGGGCCAGCTCGCCCTGGGCCATGTCGCGGGCCGCCAGGGCATTGTCCAGCTGTTCCTGGGTGGCAGCGTTCTCGCGCAGCAGGTCCTTGACCCGCCGGTGGTTGGTCCGCGCATTGTCCAGCTGGGCCTTCAGGCGCAGGCGCTCGGCCTGCTCCGGGGCATCGTTGAGGGTGACCAGCACATCGCCCTTGCGCACCTGCTGGCCGGATGTGAAGTTGATCGCCGTCACCCGTCCGCCGATTTCGGCCGAGACCAGCACCTGGTGTACCGCCTCCAGCTCGCCGACGCCGGCGAAGGCGCGTTTTTGCGGTGCTTTCTGCACCGTGGCCAGGGCCACCTTGACCAGGTGCCGCGCCGGTGTCGCCGTGGCCTGGGCCTGGCCGGTGTGGCGCCAGGCCAGACCGCCGGCGGTGACCAGCGCCAGTACCAGGGCGCTGCCAAGTATCGTCTTGCTATTCATCGCGCGTCCTCGCCTCAGGCCCAGTTCAGGTTGAACAGGAAGAACGCCAGGATCGCCCACAGCACCAGCACCAGATGGGTGAGCTGCAGGCCTTCCTGGCGAATCCAGTAGCCGAACCACAGGCCACCGAGCAGCATGGCGAAGGTGAAGGCTAGGAACGCGGCGAGCGCCAGGTTCAGCCAGGCGCGGGCCATGAGCGGATCCTGGGCGATGATCAGCCCGTAGCAGCCGACCCAGGCCGCCAGGCTGGCGACGATCTGCAGCAGCAGGATCACCAGCAGCGCGGCGCGGGCCAGGCCGGCCGACTGGCAGGCCCGGCGCAGCAGGGGGAAGTCGATGGCCGGCGGTTGGCGCAGCGGCGCCATGGCCAGGGTGGCGCCGATGGCGCCGACGGAACTGGCGAAAGCCTGCAGGTTGTTCAATACCGCGATGCTCAGCCATAACGCCAGGCCCACGGCCTGGATGGCCTGGAACAGCCACAGGGAGGTGTGCAAATCCATATCAACGTCCGTATTGATGGCCTGGCCAGGGGGAACAGGCAATTACACAAGAAAACGCTTGGATATTAGTGGCAGCCTTGCCGATGCACAAGCGCCCCTATTACAGGGGCGCTGGTTGCCAGGGGGATTGATGCGGATCAGTCGGGAGAGATTCCCAGGGGTGGAGGTGCCGGGAAGCGGGTTTTTTCTGTAGGAGCGGCTTTAGCCGCGATGCAGGCAACGCGGAGCCTGGCACCCGCTTCGCGGGTGATCGCGGCTAAAGCCGCTCCTACAGAGGTCGCGGTTCAGGCCTGGCCGGGAACTCGCGTCAGGGCCTCGCGAAAGCGCTGGATGCTGGCCAGCGCCAGCACCAGGCCAACGACGGCGACGCCGCCACCGACCAGGCCGATATGCGCCACGCCCAGCTGGCTGCTGACGATGCTGCCCAGCAGCGCGCCGCCGCCGATGCCGATGTTGTAGATCCCCGAGAACAACGCCATGGCCACGTCGGTGGCGTCCGAGGCGAGCTTGAGGGTCTTGGACTGCAGGGCCAGGCTGAAGCTCAGGATCGCCACGCCCCAGACCATGTTCAGGGCGGCGAACACCTGGAAATTGCCCGACAGCGGCAACAGCAACAGCAGGCACGCGGCAAGCGCGCCGATGGCGCCCACCAGAAAGCCATGGGGGAAGCGCTCGCTGTAGCGGCTGAACAGCACCGAGCCGAACACGCCGGCACCACCGTACAGCAACAACAGCAACGTGGTGTGTTCACCACTGATCTGCGCCACGTGCAGGGCGAACGGCTCGATGTAGCTGTAGGCGGTGAACTGCGCGGTGATCACCAGCGTCACCAGCACGTAGGTGATCACCAGCGCCGGGCGCTTGAACAGGATAGGCAAGCTGCGCAGCGAGCCGGAGTTCTGGCTCGGCAGTAGCGGCAGCGACTTCATCAGGCACAGCATGGTCGCCAGCGCCACCCCGGCAATGCACAGGAAGGTAATGCGCCAGCCCAGCGCCTCGCCCACCACCCGCCCCAGCGGGATGCCCATGACCATCGCCAGGGTGGTGCCGGTGGCCAAAAGGCCCAGCGCCTTGGCCTGCTGGCCGGGCGGCGCCACGCGCACCGCCAGCGACGCAGTAATGGCCCAGAACACCGCGTGGGCCAGGGCGATGCCGATACGGCTGACCAGCAGCATGGCGAAGCTCTGCGACAACCACGACAACAGGTGGCTGGCGATGAACACCAGGAACACGATCAGCAGCAGGCGCCGCCGCTCGATATTGCGGGTCATCAGCATCATCGGCAGCGACGCCAGCGCCACCACCCAGGCATAGATGGTCAGCATCAGGCCGACCTGCGCGGTGGTCATCTCGAAGCTGCGGCCAATATCGCTGAGCAGCGCCACCGGGACGAACTCGGTGGTGTTGAAGATGAACGCCGCCAGGGCCAGGGCGATGACGCTCAGCCAATTGCCATTGCCGGCTGCGGGAGGCATGGAGGTAGGTACGGGTCCATTCATGTGAAGAGGTTTTTCTCCGCGGGCAAGGCAACAGGACGCACACCGCCCGCCCAGGTGCCAGGCCGGTGACGCACGTTTGATTATTGGAAGGATGCCCAGCATGGTACGCATCAAGCCCGGCCCTCACAACCTCGGGTGCGGACGGAGTACCATGCACCCTTTTGTGGCATCGCCACCCCCCCTGCGGAACAAGGAGTTCGATCCGCCCATGGACAAGCAGCACCCCCAGCAGCAGTGGCGCGAGGCGGTCATCGCCTACGCCGAGGCCATCAACCGCTATGTCGCGCAGGGCCGTGCGCAAGGCTGGGACGATCTGGAAGAGCCGCAGGCAGCGGCCACCGAACACCTGCTCGACGCCTGGCTGGCGGCGCTGCGGGCCATCAACCAGCCCGGCGTCGACCCGGCACAGCGCCAGCTGTTCCGCGAGGCCTGGCCGCCGGCGCACCTGCCACTGGTGCCCTTGTTCGAGGAACAGGCCCAGGGCATCGGCAGCCTGCTGCTGCTCGACGACGGCAGCCTGCTGGCGCGCATCGGCATGCCGTTCGACCGGGGGCAGGTGCTGCGCATCGACGACCAGGGCGTCACCCCGGTGATCGGCGTCGAGCATTTCGGCCGCTGCCCGCAACGGCGCTACTACGCCCTGGCCAATGCCGAAGGGGTGCGCGTGACCGATGGCTGGGGCGGCCCGCAGGTGGCCAGGCTGGCCTGGCCCCATGGCCTGGAAGGGTTGCCCGCCGGCTACCCGTTCGACCCCCTCGACCTGCCGCCGATACCCACCGCGCTGCTGCCCTTCCCCGATGGCCAGCGGGTCCTGCTGGTCAGCAGCGACGGCATCTTCGTGCTCGCCGCCAGCGGTGCCACGCGCCTGTTGCCGCGGCAGGCGGACATTCTCGATGAACTGCGCCAGGGCACCGATCCGGACGACATCGTCCTGGGCCTGGCCATGGAGCATGCCGCGCTGTCACCGGATGGCCGGCTGATCGCCCTGGGCGAGCAATGCGGCCGACACCTGGTGCTCGACGAGCAGTTCAAGCCCATCGCCGAAGTGGGCCCGGCCAGCGAATACCCGCACTTCGCCCTGTTCAACCGGCGTGGCGACCAGCTGATCCTCAACGCCTGCCACTTCTACCGGGGCGGCACCGTCGGCGTGCGGGTGGCCGACCTGCCGGGGCTGGATACCGGTTTCTACAGCGAGGACCCGCGCACGCCGCTGTTGCAGGACGGCGCACGGATCTACGCCGGCGTGGCCCGTGAAAGCGAGTACATCGTCGGCGACGCCCATGGCTACCTGCGCGCCTTCGGCGAGGACGGCAGCGAGCACTGGCAGCACTACCTCGGCTCGACCATCAGCGCCATGGACATCAGCGCCGATGGCCGCACCCTGGCGGTGGCCAGCCATGCCGGTTTCATTTCACTGATCGCCCTGGACAGCGGCAGGCCGCAATGGCAGATCGGCACCGGGGCGCATGGCGAGGTGAGGCGCTGGTTGTGCTGGAAGGGATTCGAGCATCCGCTGGCCTGGTAGGCCGGCGGCGCCTGAAGGTCGGGGAGAGGCGTGAAGCTCAGCCCCGCCGCCGCTTCAGCTGTTGCTTCAACACCCGCAAGGGCGGCGCGTAGAAGAAGCCGAACGAAACGCTGCCCTGGCGCCCCTTCACCGCATGGTGCAGGCGATGCGCCCGATACAGGCGCCTGAGGTAGCGGTTGACCGGTTTCGGTGCTCGCGGCCAGTGCCGGTGGAAAAAGCCATCGTGGGCCAGCACATAGGCTACGCCATACCCCGCTACCCCAGCGCCAACCCATTGCAACGGTGCATGCCCGGCCTTGCCCAGGGCCACCAGCGCCGTGGCGATCAGGCCCAGGGCCAGCAGGTAGAGGTCGTTGGTCTCCAGCATGCCCAGCTGCGGCTCATGGTGCGAGCGGTGCAGCCACCAGCCCCAGCCGTGCATGACATACTTGTGGGCCAGCGTGCCGACGCCCTCCATGGCCACCAGGGTGCCGAACAGCACGGCGAGATTGAACAACATGGATCGGTCCGGGGGGTTGGCAACGAAAGGCGCAAGGGTACCATTGCCGCCAGGTCATTCGGAGGGATTTTCCATGAAGGATGTACACGTCTCAGCCAGCACCGGCTACACCCGCCAGTCGAGCAACTACGAGCAGGGCCGGCCCGACTATCCCAGCGCCTTGCAGGGCTGGCTGCGCGACACCCTGGGCATCGGCGCCGGCACCCCGGTCCTCGACCTGGGCGCTGGCACCGGCAAGTTCACCCGCCTGCTCGCCGCGTTGGCGCCGCGCCTGACGGCGGTGGAGCCGGTGGCCGCCATGCGCGAGCGATTCAGCGAGCGGCTGCCCGAGGTCCCGGTGCTCGAAGGCACCGCCCAGCACATCCCGCTGGCCGACGCCAGCCAGCAGGTGCTGGTCTGCGCCCAGGCCTTCCACTGGTTCGCCGACGCCGCTGCCCTGCGCGAAATGCACCGGGTGCTGGCGCCGGGCGGCCGCCTGGGGCTGATCTGGAACGTGCGTGACGAAGCGGTGGACTGGGTGGCGCGGATCACCGAGATCATCACCCCCTACGAGGGCGACACCCCACGCTTTCACACCGGTCGCTGGCGCGACGCCTTCGCGGGCAGCCGCTTCAGCGCGCCGCAACTGACCACCCTGCCCCACGTCCATCAAGGCAGCCCGCAGACGGTGATCCTCGAACGCCTGCGCTCGGTCAGCTTCATCGCCGCCCTGCCCCAGGCCGAACAGGACAGGGTCATGGCCCGGTTGCAGGAGCTGATCGACAACCACCCGGACCTCAAGGGCCGCGAGCGCATCGCCTTCCCCTACCGGACCCAGGCCTACGTCTGCCAGCGCCTGGCGTAACGCAATTGTCATGATTCACGCCTTGACCCTGCGCGGGTCGAGGCGTATGGTCCGCCGCGCACTCAAGCATCCCCCACACAGGAGTCCACTGCATTGGACAGTAGCCCCAGTCGATTGCGACAGGCCCACACGGCGAGCTAGTCCGGCAGCGTTCCTGCCACTGTCTCGCCGCACACGGTAGACGGTGGTTCCCTTCGGCCCTGCGGGGCTGAACATTCCTCCTTCCTTTCCTGCCCTGCCACCTGGCATGGCGCGTGGTCCTGCGCATTCCTCGCTTTCATTCGCGCCGTCTGCGGTCGGTGCTCGTGCGGGCCATCGCCCGCGGAACGGAGTTCGCTATGGATTGGAAAATCTTTCTGCTGCGCGTCAGCGTGGCCCTGCTGCTCGGTGCCCTGATCGGTGCCGAACGTCAACTGCGCCAGCGCCTGACGGGCCTGCGCACCAACGCCCTGGTCAGCACCGGCGCCTGCCTGTTCGTGCTGATGACCCAGGCCGTGCCGGGCATGGCACCCACCGATGCCTCACGCATCGCCGCCTATGTGGTGTCGGGCATCGGCTTTCTCGGCGGTGGCGTGATCATGCGCGACGGCTTCAACGTGCGCGGCCTGAACACCGCCGCTACCCTCTGGTGCACCGCCGCGGTCGGCGTGCTGTGCAGCCTCGGCTTGCTGCTGGAGGCCTCCCTGGGCAGCCTGGTGGTGCTGTGCGCCAACATCCTGCTGCGCGACCTCGCCCAGCGCCTGGACCGCCAGGACGTGGTGCCGGCCAGCGAGGTCGAGCAGCGCTACGAGGTGCGCATCGTCTGCCGCGCCGAGGACGAGATCCAGGTGCGCAGCCTGATGCTGCACAGCCTCAGCGACCCGGGCCTGCGCCTGCAGTCGCTGCACAGCGAGGACCTGGCCGATCCGGCACGCCTGGAAGTGCGCGCCGAGCTGCTCGGCACGCCGCAGGCGCCGACCCAGCTGGAGCGCCTGGTCGGGCGGGTGAGCCTGGAGAAAGGCGTGAGCGCGGTGCGCTGGCAGTTGCAGGCCCAAGGCCTGGCCACTGACTAGACATCGTCACGTACGTGCCGCTCGCGCAGCTCCTGGCGCTCCTTGGCCTCGACGCACAGGGTGGCGGTGGGCCGCAGCAGCAGGCGGCGCAGGCCGATCGGCTCGCCGGTTTCCTCGCACCAGCCGTAATCGCCCCGGGCCAGGCGCTCCAGCGCCTGGTCGATCTTGTCCAGCAGCTTCTTCTCCCGCTCCAGCGAGCGCAGTTGCCAGTGACGTTCTTCCTCGGCGCTGCCGATATCGGCGGGGTCGCTGTGCACTTCCTGTTCGCGCAGGGCGCGCAACTCCTGCTCGATGCGCGTCTGCAGCTCGCCGCGCTGGGTCAGCAGCAGGTTGCGGAAGAACTGGCGCTGGGGTTCGTTCATGTAGGCGCTGGCGGGTTGTTGCAGCAGTTGCTCTTCAGTCATGGGGGTAACTCCAGAATGCTGGGGGCGCGAGACCGCCCTCATGGAACAAAACGTAACTTGCTGACTTGAACAGCGTGGGAGCGGGCTTGCCCCGCGATGCGGTGTATGGCACCGGCTTTGCCGGTGATCGCGGGGCTAGCCCGCTCCCACGTTGGTGATGCGTGCTCTTCTGTTCCGTGCGCGACAGAGCAGCCCGAAGGGATGGGCGATCTGGGGGGATTCAGCGGTCGAACATCAAGGGCAAGCCCTGGCATTGGTCGCGTACCCGCCCCTGGTGCCAGGCCAGTTGCCCGGACACCACCGTGCTGCGCACCACATGGTGGAAGGCGCGCTGCTGGAACGGCGTCCAGCCGCAATGCGCCAGGATCGGGTCGTCCGCCACCGCCCGTGGGCTGGCCAGGCGCTCGACGATGGCGAAGTCCGCCCAATAGCCCTCGCGCAGGAAACCGCGTTCGCGGATAGCGAACAGTTCGGCCACTGCGTGGCTGGTCTTGTTCACCACCTGGGCCATGCTCAGCACCCCTTCGCAGACCAGCTCCAACGCCGCCGGCAAGGCATGCTGCACCAGCGGCAGGCCCGACGGCGCACGGGTATACACCCGGCGCTTTTCCTCCAGGGTATGCGGCGCATGGTCGGTGCCGATCACATCGATGCGATCGCGAGCCAGGGCCTTGCGCAGGGCATCGCGGTCGGTGCCGGTCTTGATCGCCGGATTGCACTTGATCAGGTGGCCGAGGCTTGCGTAGTCACTGTCGTCGAACAGCAGGTGGTGCAGGCACACCTCGGCGGTGATGTGCTTGCCGCTCACCGGGCCCGGTTGGAACAATGCCAGTTCCCGCACCGTGCTCAGGTGCAACACGTGCAGGCGCGTGCCGAAGCGCCGGGCCAACTCCACCGCCAGGCTCGAGGAGCGGTAGCAGGCATCGGCGTCGCGGATCAGCGGGTGCGCGGCCGGGGGAATGAACTCTCCGTGGCGGGCGCGCCACCAGCCCTCGTTCTCGAGGATGCTCGGGGTGTGCTCGCAGTGGGCCAGGACGATGGTCGGCGCATAGACGAAGAGCTTTTCCAGCACCTGCGGATCGTCCACCAGCATGTCGCCGGTGGAGGCCCCCATGAACACCTTGATCCCGGCCACTTCGCGCGGGTCGAGGGCGGCGATGGTGTCGAGGTTGTCGCGGCTCACGCCGAAGTGAAAGCCATAGTTGGCCCGCGAACTCGCCGCCGCCCGTCGCTTCTTGTCGGCCAGCGCCTCCAGGGTCAGGGTCGGCGGGTTGGTGTTGGGCATGTCCATGTAGCTGGTGATGCCCCCGGCCACCGCCGCCCGCGACTCGCTGGCGATGCTGCCCTTGTGCGGCGCCCCCGGCTCGCGGAAATGCACCTGGTCGTCGATCATCCCCGGCAGCAGCCAGGCACCCCGGGCATCGATCTCCAGCGCCGCCCGGGCATTGTCGAGGCTGCCGGCGATCCGCTCGATGCGCCCGTGGCGCACCAACAGGTCGCCTTCGAACTCGCGCCCTTCATTGACCAGCCGTGCGTTGCGCACCAGCAATGTGTCCATGTTCAGAACTCGTTCTGCAGGGCCTTGTAGCCCTGGACCAGGTCGATGTTGGTGCGCGCCACGTCCTCGGAGAACTCCGAGGCCGACACGCTGACCGGCGGGTAACGCTCCAGGTCGGTGTGCGGGCCGATGTGCTCGGTGGGCGGCACATAAAAGCGCGGTGGCAGGTCGCGACCATCGACCACCGAGTTGTGCCGCACCACGCTGCCGTCGCCGACCTTGCAGTTGAACAGCACGCTGTTGAAACCGATGAACACCCGGTCACCGACCTCGCACGGACCATGGACGATGGAACGGTGGGCGATCGAGCTGTACTGGCCGATGCGCACCGCCGCGCCGGACTTGGAGTGGATCACCACGCCGTCCTGGATATTGGAGTTGGCGCCGATGACGATCGGCTGCATGTCGCCGCTGCCGTCCACCTCGTCGGCGCGGATCACCGCATAGGGGCCGACGAACACGTTGTCGTGGATGATCACCTTGCCGCAGATGATGGCGGTGTGATCGATATAGGCCGATTCGGCGATTTGCGGGAGATGGCCGGAGGGGTTTCTGCGGATCACGGTGGAGGCCCTGGATGAAAGGAAGACTATAAATGTTACGTTATAACAATTACAATGCAACACCTTCACACGCCGATCTGGCAAACTCCACTCTTCCTGCGCAGATTGGAACAGCGTGGGAGCGGGCTAGCCCCGCGATCACCGGCAAAGCCGGTGCCCAGCACCGCGACGCCTGCTTCGCGGGCAAGCCCGCTCCCACAGGGGTACAGTTCTTTATGCAACAGCGCAGCCCAATGGGTTGGGCGATCTCCTACAGGTCCTGATCCACCATGCACGTGCGCCCCACCCGCGTCAGCGACATCCCCCTGCTCCCTACCCTGGAACGCTCTGCGGCCCAGGCTTTCCGGCAATTGCCGCACCTGGCCTGGCTGGCCGACAGCGATGTGATGAACGAGGCCGAGCACCTGGCGTTCGTCACCGAGGGCGGCAGCTGGGTTGCCGTGGATGGCCGGGACCTGCCGCTGGGTTTTCTCTGCGCCAGCACCACAGGCGACGCCCTGCACATCCATGAGTTGTCGGTCCGCCAGGAAGCCCAGGGCCAGGGCCTGGGTCGCGGCCTGCTGGACCAGGCGCGTACAGCCGCGCGCCTGAACGGCCTGGCCTGGCTGACCCTGACCACCTTCGACGATGTCCCCTGGAATGCCCCGTTCTACGCCCGCTATGGTTTCGAGCGCATCCCCGCGCCGCAGCTTGATGCGCGCCTGCAAGGCATCCTTGCCGGCGAGCTGGCCCATGGCCTGGGCAATCGCTGCGCCATGCGCCTGGCGCTCTGCGTTTGAGCGATGATTTCATCCAAACGGCCATTGACGTAGAGTCGGATTACCCGCGGTAACGGACAACCCGATGGACAAGTACGCCCCCCGCCAGTGGCTCCCCCATGAGAAGCCCAGCCTGCCCGGCTCGCCCTCGACGCCGCTGCACGCCCCGGCCAAGCGCCTGGCCTTCGGCCTGGTCGGCCTGCTGGTGGCCATCACGGGCGGCCTGGGCAACGCCCTGGTGGTCGCCAACCTGCCGTTCCTGCAGGGCGCGCTGGGTGCCACCAGTGCCGAAATGGCCTGGCTGCCGGCGGCCTTCGTGATGACCAACGTGTCGATGAACCTGCTGCTGGTGAAGTTCCGCCAGGAGTTCGGCCTGCGCGCCTTCACCGAGGTGTTCCTGGTGCTCTATGCCCTGGTCACCCTCGCCCACCTGTTCGTCAACGACCTCAACTCGGCCATCGCCGTGCGCGCCGCCCATGGCATGGTCGGCG
Organism: Pseudomonas sp. NMI760_13; assembly: GCF_021283245.1. Lineage (NCBI taxonomy): Bacteria > Pseudomonadati > Pseudomonadota > Gammaproteobacteria > Pseudomonadales > Pseudomonadaceae > Pseudomonas > Pseudomonas sp. NMI760_13. The sequence continues at coordinate 87,100 of NZ_JAJSRC010000013.1, forward strand.
CCGCGCTGAGTTCGCTGGGCCTGTACTACATGATCCAGGCCTTCCCCGCGCAGTGGCGGCTCAAGGCGATGGTCCTGGGCCTTGGCGCCTCGCAGCTGGCGGTGCCGCTGGCCCGGGTGTTCTCCGAGGACCTGCTGCAGATCGCCGAGTGGCGGGGGCTGTACCTGTTCGAGCTGGGCCTGGCCCTGGCCGCGCTGGGCTGCGTGCTGCTGCTCAAACTGCCCCCCGGCGATCGCTTCAAGACCTTCGAGCCCCTGGATTTCCTCACCTTCACCCTGATGGCCAGTGGCACCGCCCTGCTCTGCGCGGCGCTGTCGCTGGGGCGCATCGACTGGTGGCTCGACGCGCCGTGGATCGGCGTCGCCCTGGCGTGCTCCATCGCCCTGATCCTCTCGGGCCTGGCCATCGAGCACAACCGCAGCAACCCGCTGCTGATGACCCGCTGGCTGGGCAGCGGCGCGATCATCCGCCTGGCCCTGTGCGTGATCCTGATCCGCATGGTGATCTCCGAGCAGTCCACCGGCGCCGTGGGTTTTCTCCAGGCACTGAACATGGGCAACGAGCAGATGCGCGCGCTGTACGCAGTGATGCTGCTGGGCGCGGTCACGGGCCTGGCCACCAGCGCCCTGACCATCAACCCCCAGCACCTGGTGCTGCCGTTGTTCATCTCCCTGGCGGCCATGGCCACCGGCGCCTTCATGGACAGCACCTCGAGCAACCTGACCCGTCCGGCGCAGATGTACCTCAGCCAGTTCCTCCTGGCCTTCGGCAGCACGTTCTTCGTCGGCCCGTCGATGGCGCTGGGCATCGGCCATGTGCGCGCCAACCCGCGCAACCTGGTGAGCTTCTCGGTGCTGTTCGGGATCTGCAACAACCTCGGCGGGCTGATCGGCTCGGCGCTGCTGGGCACCTTCCAGACCGTGCGCGAGAAATTCCACTCCAACCAGCTGATGGATCGCCTGAGCGCCCTGGAACCCTTGGTCAGCGCCCGCGTGCAGGGCGGTGGCGCCGGTTACGCCGGGGTGTTCGCCGACCCGGCGCTGCGCAACGAGGCCGGCATGCGCCTGCTGGCCAACGCTGCGACCCGCGAGGCCAATGTGCTGGCCTACAACGATGTGTTCATGCTGATCGGCGCCATCGCTATCCTGACCATGATCTGGATCTTCATCCGCAGCCTGTACCTGCGCTACAACCACTCCACCAGCGGTACCCCGAGCCGATGACCCAAGAGACGCCAACGACCACCACCACCGCCATCGCCGAAACCCCGGAAGGCGCGCAACCACCCAGCGAACCGACCAGCCCGGCGCGCAGCCGGCGGGTGCGCCTGCTGTCGTCGCTGAGCTTCGCCGCCGTGGCCCTGGCCGGCATCCTGCTGGTGCTGTACGCCTGGCGCCTGCCGCCGTTCAGCAGCGCCATCGAGAGCACCGAGAACGCCCTGGTGCGCGGCCAGGTGACAATTATCGGGCCACAACTGGGCGGCTATATCATCGAGGTGCCGGTGCACGACTTCCAGTTCGTCAAGCAGGGCGACCTGCTGGTGCGCCTGGATGACCGTATCTACACCCAGCGCCTGGCCCAGTCCATCGCCCAGCTCAAACAGCAGGAGGCGGCGCTGGCCAACAACCTGCAGCAGCGCAACAGCGCCGAGGCCGGCATCGCCCAGCGTCAGGCCGCGATCAGCGACGCCGCGGCCCAGGCCGACAAGGCCAAGGCCGACCTGCAGCGCAACCAGGCGCTGGTCAGCGACGGCTCGGTGTCGCGCCGCGAACTGGACCTGAGCCGCGCCAGCCATGCCGCCGCCGTCGCCAGCCTGGCCCAGGCCAGGGCCGCGCTGGAAATCGCCCGCCAGGACCGCGAGACGGTAATCGTCAACCGTGCCGCGCTGCAGGCCTCGGTGGAGAATGCCAGGGCCGCCGTGGAGCTGGCCCGCATCGACCTGGACAACACCCGGGTCAAGGCGCCGCGGGACGGCCAACTGGGGCAGATCGGCACCCGGCTGGGCGCCTACGTCAATCCCGGCGCGCAGTTGATGGCGCTGGTGCCGGACACCTTGTGGGTGATCGCCAACCTGAAGGAAACGCAGATGGCCAAGGTGCGCATCGGCCAACCCGCCACCTTCACCGTCGATGCGCTCAACCACCTGAAGCTGCGCGGCCACGTGCAGCAGATCTCCCCGGCCACCGGCTCGGAATTCGCCCTGCTGCAGGCCGACAACGCCACCGGCAACTTCGTCAAGATCGCCCAGCGCATCCCGGTGCGGATCACCGTCGATGGCGACCAGCCCGAGGCCAGGCAGCTGCGGCCGGGGATGTCGGTGGTGGTGAGCATCGATACCCGGGACAGGTGACTGGCCTACAGGCTGACGCCGAGCGCCCGGCGCACCTGCTCGCCACGGGCATCATCCACCGCACTGACCAGGGCGAAGTTGTAGTCGCCGTGGGACCAGTAGCGGGCCTGCAACTGGCCGTCGGTGCGCTGGCCGCTGGGCATGCGCTCGAAGTGTTCGCCGGGCGAGCGCAGGAACAGGCTGATGCGCAGCCCTTGGCGGTCCTGGAACACCAGCAGCGCCGCCGGCCCCGCCTCGTTGCTCAGCAGGCGTGCGCCCACCGGCTGCAGACCATAGCCAGACAGGTCCGGCAATTGGCCGACACGGTTGAAGTGACGTCCCAGCCAGGCCTGCAGCCGCGCCGGATCACTGGCCTGGATATCCAGCGTGCTTGCGTCGGCGAACAGTCGGTGGGCCTCCACCGCATCGGCCATGGGCAACATGCCGGCGAACAGCGTCGCCTCACGTGCCTGCCAGCCGCCCAGGCCGCCCAGGCCCATGGCCAGCAGCAATACCGCCGCCTGTGCCAGGCGCCATTGCCGACGCTGGCGCAGGCGGCGGCGCAGGGGCGCCAGGTCCAGCGCCGGATCGCTGGGCTGCTCGCCGAAGCCGGCCAGGGCCGCCCGCAGGCGCCGGGCATCGCCGCGCCAGGCCTCGATCCGCGCCGCCTCCTCGGGATTGACCGCCAGCCACGCCTCGACCTCGGCCCGACGAGCCGGCTCCAGGCGCTCGTCGACATAGGCGTGCAACTCGTGCTCGGTGGGGATCAGGCGCGTCATTTGAGTCTCCGCAGGGCCGGGGGCGTGGGGTTGCCCTCGGTCAGTTCACGCAGGGCGGCACGGGCACGCGACAGGCGCGACATCACCGTGCCGATGGGAATGCCGAGGGTGTCGGCCGCCTCCTTGTAGCTCAGGCCTTCGACGCTGACCAGCAGCAACAGGGCGCGTTGCTCCGCCGACAGCCGGGCGAAGGCGCGCAGATCGGCCTGGGCCAGGACGATGCTCTCGATCTCGCCACCGGCCGGTTCCTCGGCCTGGCCCCGACCGAACCAGGCCAGCCAGCGGGCGTGCAGGCGCTCGCGGCGCTTGCCGTCGAGGAACAGCCGGTAAAGGATGGTGAACAGCCAGGGCCGCAGGCTGTCGGCGTCGCGCTGCTGGCCACGGCGGCTCAGGGCACGCTCGACCGTGGCCTGGACCAGGTCGTCGGCGCCGCCGGGCTCGCGGGTCAGCCACAGGGCGAAGCGGCGCAGGCGTTGCAGCAGCTCGCGCCATTGTTGGTCGTCCAGATCGTGCATGGTCGGGTTCCGGGCCCCAATGGGCAGTCAGTGTAATGGGCAGACGGCCCGGCACGAAATCTATTCCCCCGGCGGGAATAAATCGTTCGCCCTTGCGTCGTACCGGCTCATCCCACCTGACCGGAGCGTCCCCATGACCACTCCCCTGCATGGCACCGCCAAGGCCGTGCGCCTGGCCGCCATCGGCGCCACCCTCGCCGCCCTCGGAGCGGGCTTCGCCTATGCCGCCGGCTGGATCGGCGCGCCAGGGCTGACCCCGCAGCGCATCATCGACACCTTCGAGGCCCAGGCCGGCCATTATCCCGGCTATCGGAAAAACCATGCCAAAGGCCTGTGCGTCAGCGGTTACTTCCAGGCCAGCGGGCAGGCTGCGGCGCTCTCCAGCGCCCGCGTCTTCAGCCAGGCCCAGGTGCCGGTGATCGGTCGTTTCGCCATCGGCGGCGCCAACCCCTTCGCCCCGGACACCGCCATACCGGTACGCAGCCTGGCCATCCAGTTGAGCAGCGACGACGGCCAGGTCTGGCGCACCGGCATGAACAACCCGCCGGTGCTGGCGGTGAGCACGCCCGAGGCGTTCTACCAGCAGGTGCTGGCCGGGGCGCCCGACCCGGCCACCGGCAAGCCGGACCCAGCGAAGCTGCAGGCGTTTTTCGCCAGCCACCCGGAAAGCGCGGCGTTTCGCCAGTGGGCGGCCAGCTACAAGCCCAGCGACAGCTTCGCCAGCACCGCCTACAACAGCATCAATGCCTTTCGCCTGATCGATGCCCAGGGCAACGCCCACCCGGTACGCTGGGCCCTGGAGCCGCAGACAACGTTCGCTGCCCTGCCCGCCCAGGTCGATGACCGGCAGTTCCTCCAGCACGACCTGCAGCAACGCCTGGCCCAGGGCCCGCTGCGCTGGACCCTGCGCCTGACCCTGGCCGAGCCCGGCGACCCGGTGGACGACCCTGCCCGTCCCTGGCCCGTCGAACGTCGCAGCATCGACGCCGGCACCCTGGTCGTGGAACGGGTCGACGGCCCCGAGCAAGGCGCTTGCCGCGACCTGAACTTCGACCCGCTGATCCTGCCCCACGGCATCGAACCGTCCGCCGACCCGATCCTCGCCGCCCGCTCGGCCGCCTATTCAGTGTCGTTCAACCGCCGCAGCCACGAAGCGCTGAGCGAAGGAGCCCGCCCATGACCGCCACCGCCTTCCACCCCCTGGCCCGCCTGCTGCACTGGCTGATGGCCGCGCTGATCCTGGCCATGCTGTTCATCGGCGTGAACATGGTCGGCGACCTGTCGCCACGGCATCCGCTGCTGGTCGAGCTGCACAAGGCCACAGGCCTGGCCCTGCTGGTGCTGGTGATCCTGCGTATCGCCTTGCGCCTGGCCCTGCCACACCCGGCGCTGCCCGGCGACCTGCCGCGCCTGCAACGGCTGGCCGCCGGCGCCTCGCACCTGCTGCTGTACGGCCTGATGCTGGCCATGCCGCTGCTCGGCTGGGCAATGCTCTCGGCCGGTGGCTATCCACGGCCCCTGCAACTGCCCGCCATCGCCCCCCACGACTTGCAGTTGTACGCCATACTGCGCCAGGCCCACGGCTGGGCCGGCTACCTGCTGTTCGCCACCGTGCTGCTGCACCTGGGGGCGGCGTTGGTGCATGCCCTGGTGCGCCGCGACGGCGTCTTGCGTAGCATGTGGCCAGGCCCGCTGCGCCGCAGTGAATGAGCATTGCCGGGGTCGACACATGTAAATAATTATTACTAACATTGGCGCTCATTTCGTCGAACTGCCCCGGACTGCCCCATGAACGTTGCAAAGGACCCTGCCGCCTTGACCCCGTCCAGCACCCTGGACCTGCGTCCACTGATGCTGGTGAACATGGCCTGCACCATGTCGATGATGGCCTTCGTCGCCCTGATCGGCCCCATCGCCCGCCTGCTGGGCATGGCCACCTGGCAGGCCGGCGCGGCGGTGACCGTGGCCGGCGTGGTCTGGGTGCTGCTGGCGCGGCCCTGGGGGCGCCTGGCCGACCGCTATGGCCGGCGCCGCGTACTGTTGCTGGGCAGCGGCGGCTTCACCCTGGCCTACTGGGTGCTGTGCCTGTTCATCGACGGCGCATTGCGCTGGCTGCCGGGCGCGAGCGTGGCGTTCTTCGGGCTGATGCTGGCCCGCGGCCTGATCGGCGCCTTCTATGCCGCGCTGCCGGTGGGCGGCAATGCCCTGATTGCCGACCATGTCGAGCCCCAGCGCCGGGCGCGGGCCATGGCTTCGCTGGGCGCGGCCAATGCCGTCGGCCTGGTGGTCGGCCCGGCACTGGCCGCGCTGCTGTCGCGCTACAGCCTGAGCCTGCCGTTCTATGCCATGTCGCTGCTGCCGGCCACGGCGTTCGTGGTGCTGCTGTTCAAGCTCAAGCCGCAGCCACTGGCACACGTTCATGCGCCCAATCCGGTGCGCCTGTCCGATCCACGCCTGCGCCGCCCGTTGCTGGTGGCCTTCAGCGCCATGCTGAGCATCACCGTGTCGCAGATCGCCGTCGGTTTCTTCGCCCTCGATCGCCTGCACCTGGAGGCCGGCGACGCCGCCCAGGCCGCGGGCATCGCCCTGACCTGCGTGGGCGTGGCGCTGATGCTGGCGCAGGTGTTCCTGCGCAGGCTCGAGTGGCCGCCGGCGAAAATGATCCGTGTCGGCGCCAGCATCTCCGGCCTCGGCTTCGCTGCCGCAGCGCTGGCAACCCACGCACCCTGGCTGTGGAGCGCATTCTTCGTCGCTGCGTTTGGCATGGGCTTCGTCTTCCCGGCATTCTCCGCCCTGGCGGCCAACGCCATGCACGCCAGCGAACAGGGTGCCACGGCCGGCTCGATCGGCGCCGCCCAGGGCATGGGCGCGGTGATCGGGCCGCTGGCCGGCACTCTGGTCTATGCCCTCGACCCGCGCCTGCCGTTCCTTGCCGTCGGTGCCCTGCTGTTGTTGGTGGGGCTGTGGCCGGCAGCGAGCGACCAGCGTCACTGAGACGCACAGCGCGCAAGCCTGCAGAGTGTGTTTTAATGCCTCGCCCATTATTTTTGACACCTCTGCAAACAAGGCGGCTATGGACACGGGGACACGACTCAAACTGGTGCGTGAACGCAACAACCTCTCCCAACGGGAACTGGCCCGCCGCAGCGGGCTGACCAACTCGACGATCTCGCAGATCGAGCAGAACCGGGTCAGCCCTTCGGTCAGTTCCCTCAAGAAACTGCTCGAAGGGATCCCCATGTCCCTGGCGGAGTTCTTCAGTTTCGACGAGCCGGTGCGCGAGGAACGTTACGTTTTCCGTGGCGGCGAGCAGCCCGACCTGGGCCGTAACGGCCTGCGCATGCTGCTGGTCGGTGCGAGTGTCGAAGGCCGGCAGATGCGCATGCTGCGCGAGCTGTATGCGCCGGGCGCCGATTCCGGCGAGCCGATCGTCCACGCCGAAGGCGAGGAATGCGGCCTGGTCACCCGAGGCACCATGGAGCTGTGGGTCGATGGCCAGGTCAGCGTGCTTAACGCCGGCGATGGTTACTACATCCCTACCACCCTGCCCCACACCTTCAAGAACATCGGCCCCGACGAGGCCGAGATCATCAGCGCCAATACCCCGGCGAACTTCTGATCCGCCCATGACCACCGTCGCCAGCCGCGAGGCGTACCAGTGCCTGCGTGACGCCGCCCTTGGCGTCCGATCGCTGGTAACGGTCGCCCGCCTGGCCGGCGGGCAGGTCGAGGTGCTAGTCGACGGCTGGCGCCTGAGCCTGGTGCTGGACAGCGAGGGACTGGCCCACTGCAGCCACTGCCAGAGCCCGGATGGGCGCCAGGGCACGCTGGACGACTGGCACCGCTATGGCACCAATCCGGTGGATCACCTGAGCCTCTGGGAACGCGATCAAATAGAACGACAGTTGGTCTGATCCCCTGTAGGAGCGGCCTTGTGCCGCGAATGGGGCGCGAAGCGGCCCCAGGGTTTCAGCGTTGACGCAAAGATCGCCGGGGCCGCTTCGCGCCCCTTTCGCGGCACAAGGCCGCTCCTATAGGGGGGTGGCATGGCCAGATCGTCATGCCTGCCGGGCCAAAGCCTGCTCGACGAAATCCAGCCGGTCCTGGCCGAAGAACATCTGCCCGTCGACGAAGAATGTCGGCGCCCCGAACACGCCACGTTCGACCGCCTCCTCGGTAGCTTTGCGCAAGGCGTCCTTGACCTCGGGTCGCACGGCCAGCTCCTGGAACATCTCGGCCTCGAAGCCTCCTGCGGCCAAGGTCATACCCAATACCGCAGGGTCTGCCAGATTGCGCCCGTGCACGAACAGCCCTTCGAACAGCACCTTCAACAGCGCTTCGAAACGTTCCTCGGCAAACAACTGGACGCCAGTCAGCCCGCGCATCAAGGTCAGGGTGTTGACCGGAAACCCTGGCGGCAGGGTCAGGGGCACGCCATAGCGGTCGGCGTAGCGCTTGAGGTCAATGCGCATATAGCGCCCCTTGGCCGGCACCATGACCGGCGAGGCGTTGCCGGTGGCCTGGAACACCCCGCCCAGCAGAATCGGCTTGTACACCAACCGCGCCCCGTGACGCGCGCACAGGGCGGGTAGCTGGGTCGAGGCCAGGTAAGTGGCCGGGCTGCCCAGGTCCAGGAAGAACTCGACGGTCTTGCTCATGATTCGTTCCTTGTATGAGGGTGGGACTTACCAGCGCTCCATCCACGGGCGCAGGTCAAGTTCGAAGGTCCAGGCATCCCGTGGCTGGGCATGCAGTAACCAGTAGCTGTCGGCGATGTGCGCAGGGTCCAGGATGCCGTCCTGGTCCTTGAGCGCATAGCGTTCGGGGAAGCTGTCGCGGATGAACGCGGTGTCGATGGCGCCGTCGACCACCACATGGGCGACATGGATGTTGCGCGGCCCAAGCTCCCGCGCCATGCTCTGGGCCAAGGCGCGCAGGCCATGCTTGGCCCCGGCGAAGGCGGCGAAACCGGCCGCCCCGCGGGTACCGGCGGTGGCGCCGGTAAAGAGGATGGTGCCGCGCTCGCGGGTCACCATGCGCCGGGCGACCGCCTGGGCGGTGAGAAACCCGGCGAAGCAGGCCATTTCCCAGATCTTGAAGTACTTGCGCGGGGTTTCCTCGAGGATGCTGCACGGAACATTGGCGCCGATATTGAAGACAAAGGCGTCGATCGGGCCGATATCCCGCTCGATGGTCTCGACCAGCTCGGCGACGTCTTCTTCCTTGCGCGCATCGGACCCGAAGCCATGGGCCTGGCCACCTGCGGCGCGGATCTCATCGACCAGCGGCTGCAGTTTTTCCACCTGGCGCCGGGTCACGCAGGCGACATACCCCTCGCGGGCGAAACGCTTGGCGATCTCGCCCCCGGTGGCGTCGCCCGCGCCGATCACCAGCACGACCTTTTGTTGTTCTGCCATGGACCGCTCCATTGATGAATGATCGTTTAGTAAACGAACGCTATGCTACGATCAGCCTATCGTCAAGCCCGCGCCAAGAGGTTCCGCGCATGCGCTACAGCACCGACCACAAGCAACAGACCCGCGAAAAGCTGCTGGCCAGCAGCGGCGCCCTGGCCAAGCGCGGGGGTTTCGCCGCCACCGGCGTGGCCGGGCTGATGAAGGCCATCGGCCTGACCGGCGGCGCCTTCTACAACCATTTCCCGTCCAAGGACGACCTGTTCAGCGAGATCGTCCGCCGCGAACTGGCCAACAGCCCGTTGGCGCGTCTGGTCGAGCGTGGCACCGATCGGCCCCGGCTCAAGCGCCTGCTCGAGCAATACCTGAGCCTGGCCCACCTGCACAATGCCGAGGGCGGCTGCCCACTGCCGCCACTGGGGGTGGAGATCGCCCGCGCCGAGCGACCGGTGCGCGAACAGGCCGAACACTGGCTGGTGGAGCTGCACCAGGCGTGGAGCGAGACCCTCGACGACTCCGAGCTGGCCTGGGCCTTGCTCAGTCAGTGCGTCGGCGCACTGGTGGTGGGCCGTATGCTGGCCAGCGAGCCGGTGCAGGCGCAGGTGCTGGACGCCAGCCGCAAACTGGTCGGACGGGTCTTCGATGAGGCTCGCTAGTACGCTGCTGGGACTGCTGTTGACTCTGCCCGCCTTCGCCCAGGACAGCTGCCCGGTCGGGCAATACCAGGTATGCCTGGTGGTGTGTTTCTGCGCGCCCATCGACCCCAACCAGGGCGGCCAGGTGCTGCAGGATGTCGAGCGCATGGCCAGCGGCAGCCTGGTATTCGCCCTACGCCAGGCTCGCGATGAGGCCACCGCCAGCGGCAGCCAGCCGATTCCCCTGCATATCCGCGCCCAGCTCGAGCCCTGGTACGATTTCGCCGTGCTCGACGCGGCGCGCTACCGGGTGGGCGATGAACAGCAGATCAGCGCCGCCAACGCATTGCTGCAGAACCCGGACGTCAACGCGGTAACCCTGATCGACACCATCATTTTCCGTCGCAGCGCCGATGCCGAGGACAACGTGGCGCTGTGGGCCCATGAGCTCAAGCATGTGCAGCAGTACCAGGAACTGGGAGTGGAGGAATTCGCCAGGCGCTATACCCGGGATTACCAGGCACTGGAGGGGCCGGCCTACGAGATCGAGGCGAAAGTGGCCAAGGCGTTGCGTGAGAAGGCATCCGGCGGGCCACGCTGACTGCCGAATTACACCATCCCCCTGTAGGAGCGGCCTTGTGCCGCGAAAGGGCTGCTAAGCAGCCCCGGCAATTGATGCGTCAACGCTGAAATCCTGGGGCTGCTGCGCAGCCCTTTCGCGGCGCAAGGCCGCTCCTACACGGGGTGATGCCGGCCTGAAACCATGCGTCCGGATCGATGACGGCACCCGACCTATCATTGCGCGTGATAATAACCTTCGCTCCGTTTGATTCGTGCGCCACGCGCAAGACACTCACACTCCGCCCACTACTAATACATTGGCGGAGTTCTCCATGGATCACTCACTCAAACCCTTGCGCTTCCCCCTCGCTGCCCTGGCAGTGGTGGTGCTCAGCGCTTGCGGTCGCACCCCCGACGCCGTGCAGGCTCCCGCCGCGCCCAAGGTCAGCGTAGCCAAGGTGATCGAACAGCCGATCAACGAATGGGACGAGTTCACCGGCCGCCTCGAAGCGCCGGAAACCGTCGAAGTACGTCCACGGGTGTCCGGCCAGATCGACCAGGTGGCCTTCACCGAAGGCGCCCAGGTCAAGAAAGGCGACCTGCTGTTCCAGATCGACCCACGCCCGTTCCAGGCAGAAGTGCGCCGCCTCGAAGCCCAGCTGCAACAGGCCAAGGCCACCGCCATCCGCAGCGCCAACGAAGCCCGCCGTGGCGAGCGCCTGCGCGACAGCAACGCGATTTCTGCGGAACTGGCCGAGTCGCGCAGCAGCGCCGCCGCCGAGGCCCGCGCCGGGGTCGACGCGATCCAGGCCCAGCTCGACCTGGCCCGCCTGAACCTGAGCTTCACCCGCGTTACCGCGCCGATCAGTGGCCGCGTCAGCCGCGCCCAGTTCACCGCCGGCAACATCGTCAGCGCCGACGTCACCCCGCTGACCAGCGTGGTCTCCACCGACAAGGTGTACGCCTACTTCGACGCCGACGAGCGCGTGTACCTCAAGTACAGCCAGCTCGCCCGCGACGGCCAGCGCGGCCAGAGCACCCCGGTGTACCTGGGCCTGACCAACGAGACCGGCAACCCGCACCTGGGCCAGATGAACTTCGTCGACAACCAGGTCAACCCGCGCACCGGCACCATCCGTGGCCGCGCCGTGTTCGACAACCGCGACGGCCAGTTCACCCCGGGCCTGTACGCGCGCCTGAAGCTGGTCGGCAGCGCCCAGTACGACGCCGTGCTGATCAACGACGAAGCGGTCGGCACCGACCTTGGCAAGAAGTTCGTGCTGGTCATGGACAAGGACAACAAGGCCGCCTACCGCGCCGTGGAACTGGGACCCAAGCTCGAAGGCCTGCGCATCGTCCGTAGCGGCCTGGCCAAGGACGACCGCATCGTGGTCAAGGGCCTGCAGCGCGTGCGCCCGGGCTCGCCGGTCACCCCTGAGGAAACGCCGATGGCCAGCGAGCAGACCCTCGCCGCCCTCGCCCAGCAGCGCCAGGCCCTGGAGGCCAGCAACCCGGCGCCGAAGGTTGCCGGCGCCAATGTCAAAGTCGCCAGCGCCCAAGCGCCGCGCGGTTAAGGGACAACACCGATGAACTTTTCGAAATTCTTCATTACCCGGCCGATCTTCGCCGCGGTGCTGTCGCTGGTGCTGCTGATCGCGGGCTCGATCTCGCTGTTCCAGCTGCCGATCAGCGAATACCCCGAAGTGGTGCCGCCCACCGTGGTGGTGCGCGCCAACTTCCCCGGCGCCAACCCCAAGGTGATCGGCGAGACCGTCGCAGCGCCCTTGGAGCAGGCCATCACCGGTGTCGAGAACATGCTGTACATGTCCTCGCAGTCCACCGCCGACGGCAAGCTGACCCTGACCATCACCTTCGCCCTGGGCACCGACCTGGACAACGCCCAGGTGCAGGTGCAGAACCGCGTGACCCGTACCCAGCCCAAGCTGCCGGAAGAGGTGACGCGCATCGGCATCACCGTCGACAAGGCCTCGCCCGACCTGACCATGGTCGTGCACCTGACCTCGCCGGACAACCGCTACGACATGCTCTACCTGTCCAACTACGCCATCCTCAACATCAAGGATGAGCTGGCGCGCCTCGGTGGCGTCGGTGACGTGCAGCTGTTCGGCATGGGCGACTACTCGCTGCGGGTGTGGCTCGACCCGAACAAGACCGCTTCGCGCAACCTGACCGCCAGCGACGTGGTGGCCGCCATTCGCGAGCAGAACCGCCAGGTCGCCGCCGGCCAGCTGGGCGCCCCGCCCGCCCCGGGTTCGACCAGCTTCCAGCTGTCGATCAACACCCAGGGCCGCCTGGTCAACGAGGAAGAGTTCGAGAACATCATCATCCGTGCCGGTGCCAACGGCGAGATCACCCGCCTGAAGGACATCGCCCGGGTCGAGCTCGGCTCCAGCCAGTACGCCCTGCGCTCGCTGCTGAACAACCAGCCGGCGGTGGCCATCCCGATCTTCCAGCGCCCAGGCTCCAACGCCATCGAGATCTCCGACGAAGTGCGGGCGAAGATGGCCGAACTGAAGAAAGAGTTCCCGGAAGGCATGGACTACAGCATCGTCTATGACCCGACCGTGTTCGTTCGTGGCTCCATCGAAGCCGTGGTACACACCCTGTTCGAAGCCCTGATCCTGGTCGTGCTGGTGGTGATCCTGTTCCTGCAGACCTGGCGCGCCTCGATCATCCCGCTGATGGCCGTGCCCGTCTCGCTGATCGGCACCTTCGCGGTGATGCACCTGTTCGGCTTCTCGCTCAACGCGCTGTCGTTGTTCGGCCTGGTACTGGCCATCGGTATCGTGGTGGACGACGCCATCGTCGTGGTGGAGAACGTCGAGCGTAACATCGGCCTTGGCCTGAAACCGCTGGAAGCCACGCAGAAGGCCATGAGCGAAGTGACCGGCCCGATCATCGCCACCGCCCTGGTGCTGTGCGCCGTGTTCGTGCCCGCCGCGTTCATCTCCGGCCTCACCGGGCAGTTCTACAAGCAGTTCGCCCTGACCATCGCCATCTCCACCGTGATCTCGGCATTCAACTCGCTGACCCTGTCGCCGGCCCTGGCCGCCGTGCTGCTGAAGGACCACCACGCGCCCAAGGACCGTTTCTCGCGGTTCCTGGAAAAACTGCTGGGCAGCTGGCTGTTCGCCCCGTTCAATCGCTTCTTCGACCGCGCCAGCCATGGCTATGTCGGCGGCGTGCGCCGGGTCATCCGCTCCAGCGGCATTGCCCTGTTCGTCTATGCCGGTTTGATGGGCCTGACCTACCTGGGCTTCTCGTCCACCCCGACCGGCTTCGTCCCGGCCCAGGACAAGCAGTATCTGGTGGCCTTCGCCCAGCTGCCTGACGCCGCCAGCCTCGACCGCACCGAGGCGGTGATCAAGAAGATGAGCGAGATCGCCCTCAAGCAACCGGGCGTGGCTGATTCGGTGGCCTTCCCGGGCCTGTCGATCAACGGCTTCACCAACAGCCCGAACAGCGGCATCGTGTTCACCCCGCTCAAGCCGTTCGACGAGCGCAAGGACCCGAGCCAGTCGGCGGCGGCCATCGCGGCGGCCCTGAACGCCCAGTTCGCCGATATCCAGGACGCCTACATCGCGATCTTCCCGCCTCCGCCGGTCCAAGGCCTGGGCACCATCGGCGGCTTCCGCCTGCAGATCGAGGACCGCGGCAACCTGGGCTACGAAGCGCTGTACAAAGAGACCCAGAACATCATCGCCAAGAGCCACAACGTGCCGGAACTGGCGGGCCTGTTCACCAGCTACCAGGTCAACGTGCCGCAGGTCGATGCCGCCATCGACCGGGAAAAGGCCAAGACCCACGGCGTGGCAATCAATGACATCTTCGACACCCTGCAGGTCTACCTGGGCTCGCTGTACACCAACGACTTCAACCGCTTTGGCCGCACTTACCAGGTCAACGTCCAGGCCGAGCAGCAGTTCCGCCTCGACGCCGAGCAGATCGGCCAGCTGAAGGTGCGCAACAACCTGGGCGAGATGATCCCACTGGCGACCTTCCTCAAGGTCAGCGACACCTCCGGGCCTGACCGGGTCATGCACTACAACGGCTTCATCACCGCCGAGATCAACGGTGCCGCGGCCCCAGGCTACAGCTCCGGCCAGGCCGAGGCGGCGATCGAGAAACTGCTCAAGGAGGAACTGCCCAACGGCATGACCTTCGAATGGACCGACCTGACCTACCAGCAGATCCTCTCAGGCAACACCGCGCTGTTCGTGTTCCCGCTCTGCGTGCTGCTGGCCTTCCTGGTGCTGGCCGCCCAGTACGAGAGCTGGAGCCTGCCGCTGGCGGTGATCCTGATCGTGCCGATGACCCTGCTGTCGGCCATCACCGGGGTGATCGTCTCCGGTGGCGACAACAACATCTTCACCCAGATCGGCTTGATCGTACTGGTGGGCCTGGCGTGCAAGAACGCGATCCTGATTGTCGAGTTCGCCAAGGATGAACAGGCCAAGGGCCTCGACCCGCTGGCTGCGGTACTGGAAGCCTGCCGCCTGCGTCTGCGGCCGATCCTGATGACCTCGATCGCCTTCATCATGGGCGTGGTGCCGCTGGTGTTCAGCTCCGGCGCCGGTTCCGAGATGCGTCACGCCATGGGTGTGGCGGTGTTCTCGGGGATGATCGGGGTGACCGTGTTCGGCCTGTTCCTGACCCCGGTGTTCTTCTTCCTGATCCGCCGTTTCGTCGAGCGTCGCCAGGCCCGCAAGGCCGGGCACGCAGTGGCCCTGGAGAACCACGCATGAAGTTGCTCAAACCCCTGACCCCGAGCCTGCTGGCACTGGCCCTGGCGGCCTGCGCGGTGGGCCCGGACTACAAGACCCCGGCCACGGAACCGGCGCAGCTCGACAGCAGCCTGCAAGCCAAGGCCTTCGACCGCAGCCGCTTCGAGAGCGTATGGTGGAAGCAGTTCGACGACCCGGTGCTCAACCAGTTGGTACAGGCGTCGCTGGACGGCAACCGCGACCTGCGCGTGGCCTTCGCCCGCCTGAAAGCGGCGCGGTCGATTCGCGAGGACGTGTCCAACGACCAGATCCCCGTGGTCACCAGCCGCGCCAGTAGCGACCTGGGCAAGGGCCAGGTACCCGGCCAGACCGAGCGCCGGGTCAACAGCGAGCGCTATGACCTGGGCCTGGACATGGCCTGGGAGCTAGACCTGTTCGGCCGCATCCAGCGCCAGATCGAAGCCAGCGAAGCCCAGGAAGCCGCCGCCGAGGCCGACCTGCAGCAGCTGCAGGTCAGCCTGATCGCCGAACTGGTCGACGCTTATGGCCAGTTGCGCGGCGCCCAGTTGCGCGAGCAGATCGCCGTGGCCAACCTCAAGACCCAGCAGCAGTCGCGGGACATCACCGTGACCCTGCGCGATACCGGGGTCGGCAACGAGCTCGACGTGGTCCGCGCCGACGCCCGCCTGGCGGGTGTTGAAGCCACCGTGCCACAGCTGCAGGCCGAACAGGTACGGGCGAAGAACCGCATCGCCACCCTGCTCGGCCAGCGCCCGGACGCCCTGAGCGTGGACCTGGCGCCCAAGGCCCTGCCCGCCATAGCCAAGGCCTTGCCGGTGGGCGACCCCGGCGAGCTGCTGCGCCGCCGCCCGGACATCCGCAGCGCCGAGCGCCAGCTGGCGGCGGCCACGGCCAACGTCGGCGTGGCCACCGCCGACCTGTTCCCACGGGTCAGCTTGAGCGGCTTCCTCGGCTTCACCGCCGCGCGCGGCTCGCAGATCGGCTCCTCGGCTGCCAATGCCTGGGCGCTGGGCCCGAGCATCACCTGGGCAGCCTTCGACCTGGGCAGCGTGCGCGCCCGCCTGCGCGGCGCCAAGGCCGATGCCGAGGGTGCCCTGGCCAACTACGAACAGCAGGTGCTGCTGGCCCTGGAGGAATCCTCCAATGCCTTCAGCGACTACGGCAAGCGCCAACAGCGCCTGCTGGCGCTGATGCGCCAGAGCGACGCCAGCCGCAAGGCGGCGGAACTGGCCTCGGTGCGCTACCGCGAAGGTACGGTGGACTACCTGGTGCTGCTCGACGCCGAGCGCGAACGCCTGAGCGCCGAAGACGCCCAGGCCCAGGGCGAGGTCGAGCTGTACAGCGGCATCGTCGCGATCTACAAGGCGCTGGGCGGCGGCTGGCAACCCGACGTGGTGGCCAGCTCGCGCTGATCGCCCCCTGATGTGAAGACTCCTTTGGTTGGTTCCTCCCCCAACCGTTTGCCCCGAAGGCCTTGGTCTTCGGGGCTTTTTTATGCTGCTCCAAAGGCCCTGCACGCCCCTCTGTAGGAGCGGCCTTGTGCCGCGAAAGGGCTGCGTAGCAGCCCCGGCGATTGATGTGTCAACGCTGAACCCCTGGGGCCGCTACGCAGCCTTTTCGCGGCACAAGGCCGCTCCTACAGGGGAAACGGTCAACGTGCGTGCCACATCTGGACAGCCCGTCAAAAAGCAACCTCCCTGGCCCGCGCAATCGCCGCCTGTATCGCCCCCCGCGCCTGCGGGCTGTTCTTCCAGCAACTGCTGCCCACCAGCCCGGCCGCCTCGCTGACGATCTGCAGGGCATCGGCCCCGGCCAGTCGTGCCAGCGAGTCATAACCCAACTGCTCGAGCCGCTGCACCACGGTCGGCCCCACGCCCTTGACCGCCAGCAATACCGCCCGCTCATCCGCGCTGAACGCCATCTTCACCTCCCTGTGCCGCCATGGCTTTGCAAGTCCCGCGAATAATGGCATATATCGTGATCTGCCCGCCCACCTTCCCCAGGAGACTTCCCATGCTCGGCGTGACCGACTACGGCGCTTTCGTGATCGCGTTCCTCATCCTCCTGGCGATCCCCGGCCCCGGCAACTTCGCCCTGATCACCGCCACCGGCAAGGGCGGCATCAAGGGCGGCCTGGCCGCCACCTTCGGGGTGATCCTCGGCGACCAGGTGCTGATGTGGCTGGCGGTGGCCGGCGTCGCCACCCTGCTGGCCACCTACCCGGCCGCCTTCCATGTGGTGCAGTGGGCCGGCGCCGCCTACCTGGCCTGGCTCGGCCTGCGCATGGTGCTGAGCAAGCCCGGCGGTGCGCCGCGCGACAGCGGCATGGCCAGCGGCCGCTACCTGCGCCAGACCATGATGATCACCCTGCTCAACCCCAAGGCGATCATGTTCTACATGGCGTTCTTCCCGCTGTTCATCGACCCGGTGCGCCACCAGGGCGTGGTGACCTTCGCCTTCATGGCGCTGACCGTGGCCGGCCTGACCCTGCTCTACGGCCTGGTGGCGGTGCTGCTCACCCACCGCCTGGCCGAGCGCATGCGCGCCAGCCCGCGGGTGACGCATGCCCTGGAGCGCCTGGCCGGTGTCTGTCTGGTGGGCTTTGGTATCAAGCTGGCGGCGATGCGCTGAGGCTCAGGCGTCGCGCAGCAGGTCGTGGGCGTCGAGCAGGCGGAAGGCTACCTGCGGATTGCGCTCGAGGCCACGGCGAATGGCGGCCGGGATCGACTGGCGGGTCTTGCGGCACAGGCCTGTCTGCGCCGCAAGCTCGATGACGATGCCGCGCATGGTGCGCACCTCGTTGAAGCCAGGGGCGATATGCACGCGGATGCCCAGTTGTTCGTAGAGGCGCGCCTGCAGGTGCTGCAGGTCCTCCAGATCCTTCAGATTTTCCAGGCGTTCGACTAGGCGCTTCTCCTCCTCACGGGTGAGCAGCAGGATGCGTCGCTCGGGGCCGTCGGCCAGGCGTTCGCGGCCGCAGTCGCAGGCGCCCGGTGGACAAGGATGGCGTTGGGGAGGCAGGTTGGTCATGGGGCAAGGATAGTCGCTACTCGACGACTGCAGGAAGAGGCCGCGACCTCTCCTGACTATCCTCCCGCCAGCAAACTCCGGTCGAACATGAACGCCCCGCTCCCCTGTGGGGTATGTCGGTACAGTTGCTGTGGCCGCCCCAGCCTGGGCTGGTTCTTCTCTCCGGTGTCCTGCACCCAACCTTCGCTCTTCATGCGCTCCAGACGTTTGCGCATTGAGGTGTTGTTGACCGGCTGTCCCAGGCACGCCTGCGCGGCGGCCAGGGCGTCCAGCACGGTGAAGCGCTCGGGTGCCAGATACAACGGTAGGTTGGTGTACACGGCCTTGGCCGCCAGCCGTTCATAGGCGCGCTCGACCAGCAGGCGATGATCGAACGGCAACGGCGGCTCATTATCCAGGACGCCTTGCAGATCGAAGAAGGCAATCTGCTGATCCTCGACCACGACCGCAGGGTCGAGTAACGCCAGGTAGTAAGTACTCAATGTCCAGCCCCGTGGGTCGCGGGAAGCATTGCCCTCGGTGCCGACCTGCTCCAGGTGGCGCGGGTACACCTTGGCCTTTTCCGCAAGTGCCCGGCAGGCGGCGGCATCCAGGTTGTTGTCCGCAGTACTGCCATTGACGATGACGCCCGGCAAGGCCCACTGGCCCTTGTAGGGCGTGCGTTGGCGCTGGTGCAGCAGGACCTGCAGGCGCTGGCTCTCAGGCGTCAGGCGCAGGGCGACGATATCCACGCTGGCCAGGACTTCTGCGCTGCTCAAGATGGCACTCCATTTTCAAATACGCAAATATTCCACCAGGGCAATTAAGTTGGTCAAGTATAAAACTTAATTAAGGATATGGCTTGACACACTTAATGCACCAGGTGAAATATATGGCCATCCAAGCGAGAGGAGGCCCCAAATGAACATTGCCAGCTTCGACGTCGACGCGCAGAACGGCTTCACCGCCAACGCACCCCATGAGCTACCCGTTCCGGGCGGCCACCTGATCGCCCCCGCGCTCAACACCATGGCCCAACGCGCCTCGCTGCGCCTGGGCAGCAAGGACGCCCACCCGGCCAACGCCGCCTGGGTGGTCGCCGAGCCGGGCCAGATGCTGCAACCACTGACCTTGGCCAATGCCGACCTGACCTGGGTCAGCCACTGCGTCCCCGGCACGCCGGGCTTCGAGCTGCTGCCCGGCCTGCCCGCCCCCATCGATTACGACTACTTCGTCTGGAAAGGCGTAGAACCCGACCTGCACCCCTACGGCGCCTGCTACCACGACCTGGCCGAGCGCCGCTCCACCGGCGTCATCGAGTACCTCAAGGTGCAGCAGGTACAGGCGATCATCGTCGGCGGCCTGGCACTGGACTACTGCGTGCGCACCACTGCCCTGCAACTGCGCCGCGCCGGTTTCGAGGTACTGCTGTACCTGCCGGCCTGCCGCGCCCTGAGCGCCGAGGGCGCACAGGCGGCCTGCGATGAAATGGCCATCACCGGCATCCACCTGTGCACCGACGAACAGGCCCTCGATACCCGGCTCGACCAAATCAAGGAGGCCCGCCCATGAGCGACAGCGTCTTTGGTCCACGGATCATCCAGAACCTGCTGGATACCGATTTCTACAAGATCACCATGATGCAGGCAGTGCTGCACAACTACCCCAACGCCGAGGTGGAATGGGAGTTCCGTTGCCGCAACGACGAGGACCTGGCGCCCTACCTCGCCGAGATCCGCTACCAGATCGAGCAGTTGGCCGATGTCTCGGTCACCCACGACCAGTTGGCCTACCTGGAGAAGATCCCGTTCATCAAGCCGGACTTCATCCGCTTCCTCAGCCTGTTCCGCTTCAACCTGCGCTACGTGCAGGTTGGCCTGGACGATGCCGGGCAACTGGCGATCCGCGTACGCGGCCCGTGGTTGCACGTGATCCTCTTCGAGATCCCGCTGCTGGCGATCATCAGCGAGGTACGCAACCGCTACCGCTATCGCGAGGTGCTGATCGAGCAGGTCGGCGAGCGCCTGTACCAAAAGCTCGACTGGCTCAGGGCCGAAGCCAGCGACGACGAGCTGGCCGGTCTGCAACTGGCCGACTTCGGTACCCGCCGGCGATTCTCCTACCGGGTACAGGAAGAAGTGGTGCATATCCTCAAGCGTGATTTTCCCGGGCGTTTCGTCGGTACCAGCAACGTGCACCTGGCCCGCGAATACCAGATCAAGCCCATCGGTACCATGGCCCACGAATGGTTCATGGCCCACCAGCAACTTGGTCCGCGCCTGGTCGACAGCCAGGCCGCCGCACTGGAATGCTGGGTACGCGAGTACCGTGGCCAATTGGGCATCGCCCTGACCGACTGCATCGGCATGGATGCGTTCATGCACGACTTCGACCTGTACTTCGCCAAGCTGTTCGATGGCCTACGCCATGACTCGGGCGATCCGCTGGCCTGGGCCGAGAAAGCCATCGCCCACTATGAGCGGCTGGGGATCGACCCGAAGGGCAAGACGCTGATCTTTTCCGATGGACTGGATTTCCAGAAGATGCTTGAGCTGTACCGTGCGTTGAATGACAGGATCCATGTCAGCTTCGGCATTGGTACCAACCTCACCTGCGATATCCCCGGGGTAAAGCCGATGAACATGGTGATCAAGATGACCGCCTGCAACGGCGCGCCGGTGGCGAAGATCTCCGACAGCCCGGGCAAGACCCAGTGCCGGGACGAGAATTTCGTGGCGTACCTGCGGCATGTGTTCAAGGTGAGGTGACCTTCGTGGCAGCGGGCTTGACCCGCGATGCCTTACCGGCCCTGATCGCGGGGCAAGCCCTCTCCCACAAAGGCCACTCCCACGATTGCCAGCCAGGCTTTTTCACCCGCCCCCTCGTTGCCACGCACATTTGCTTGTATGGTGTTGTCCAAGAAGGATGTTTTACCCGCACAGGAAAGACCAGATGCCCCAACGCAATGTCATCAACGCCTCCGTCAGCCCCAAGGGCAGCCTGGAGACGCTGTCGCAACGTGAAGTCCAGCAACTGAGCGAAGTCGGTACCGGCAGCCTCTACACCCTGTTCCGCCAGTGCGCCCTGGCCATCCTCAACACCGGCGCCCATGTCGACAACGCCAAGACCATCCTCGAGGCCTACAAGGACTTCGAGGTACGCATCCACCAGCAGGACCGCGGCGTGCGCCTTGAGCTGCTCAACGCCCCGGCCGACGCCTTCGTCGACGGCGAAATGATCGCCAGCACCCGCGAGATGCTGTTCAGCGCCCTGCGCGACATCGTCTACACCGAGAGCGAGCTGGCCAGCCAGCGCATCGACCTGGAAAGCTCGCAAGGCCTCACCGACTACGTCTTCCACCTGCTGCGCAACGCCCGCACCCTGCGCCCGGGCGTCGAGCCGAAGTTGGTGGTGTGCTGGGGCGGGCACTCGATCAGCAGCGAGGAATACCAGTACACCAAGAAGGTCGGCCACGAGCTGGGCCTGCGCAAGCTGGATGTCTGCACCGGCTGCGGCCCGGGCGTGATGAAGGGGCCGATGAAGGGCGCCACCATTGCCCATGCCAAGCAGCGCATGCACGGCAGTCGCTACCTGGGCCTGACCGAGCCGGGCATCATCGCCGCCGAGGCGCCCAACCCGATCGTCAACGAACTGGTGATCCTGCCGGACATCGAGAAGCGCCTGGAGGCCTTCGTCCGCGTCGGCCACGGCATCATCATCTTCCCCGGCGGCGCCGGCACCGCCGAGGAGTTCCTGTACCTGCTCGGCATTCTCATGCACCCGGACAACCAGGACTTGCCGTTCCCGGTCGTGCTCACCGGGCCGCGCAGCGCCGAAGCCTTCCTGCAGCAGTTGCACGCCTTCGTCGGCGCAACCCTCGGCGAGGCCGCCCAGCGTCACTACCAGATCATCATCGACGATCCGGCCGAAGTGGCCCGGCAGATGGTCGAGGGGCTCAAGGTGGTCAAGCAGTTCCGCCGTGAACGTAACGACGCGTTCCACTTCAACTGGCTGCTGAAGATCGACGAGGGCTTCCAGCACCCGTTCGACCCGACCCACGAGAACATGGCCAACCTGGCCCTGCGCCGCGAACTGCCGCCCCACGAATTGGCGGCCAACCTGCGCCGGGCGTTCTCCGGGATCGTCGCCGGCAACGTCAAGGACAAGGGCATCCGCCTGATCGAGGAGCACGGGCCGTACCAGATCCGCGGCGACGCGGCGATCCTCGACCCGCTCGGGCGCCTGCTGCAGGCGTTCGTCGACCAGCACCGCATGAAGCTGCCCGGTGGGGCGGCGTATGTGCCGTGCTATGAGGTGGTGGCCTGAGGTAGCCGCTGCAATGGAGCAAAAAGTAATGCTGTGATTTAGCTGGGGCAGCGTGGGAGCGGGCTTGCCCCGCGATCACCGACAAAGTCGGTGCCATCGATCGCATCGCGGGGCAAGCCCGCTCCCACGCTGCTAGAGATACGGCCAGCAACATCCTGCAGACATTTCCTGCACCAGGTAGTGAACCTGCCTACAAAAAAACGGTCTTTCGCTGACGGTCAATCCACCCGACCGGATCGCCGGCCCAGTCATCGGGCCTTCATTCGTCCTGTTTCAGCGAAGACCAGCATGCCAGACATCCAGCCCGCTTCCCCTGCCCTCACCGCCCTGCGCGGCGGCCTGATCGCCGCCCTGATCGCCCTTGCCGTTCCGGCCCACGCCGAAGAGCCGGCCAGCGATGCGCGCTGGGTCAGCGACAGCCTGAGCACCTACGTGCGCAGCGGTCCCACCGATGGCCACCGCATAGTCGGCACGCTCAAGTCCGGGCAGAAGGTCAGCCTGGTGACCAGCCAGGGCAACTACAGCCAGGTGCGCGGACAGAGCGGCGACCTGGTGTGGATCCTCAGCAACGACCTGCAGGCCGTGCCCGGCCAGAACGAGCGCCTGCCGCAGCTCGACGCCCAGGTGGCCGAGTTGTCCGGCCAGTTGAAGAACATCGACGAGAGCTGGAAGAACCGCGTGCAGGGCATGCAGGAGACCCTCGACTCGCGCAAGGCGCTGATCGACGAGCTGGAAAGCCGCAACAAGGCGCTCAACGAGCAACTGGCGCAGAGCCAGTCGACCCTGCGCGACACCCAGGCGCGCCTGGGTGACGAGAACAAGCAGGTGATGATGCGCTACATGGTCTACGGCGGCAGCATCGCCGGGGCCGGGCTGCTGGCGGGGTTGATCCTGCCGGCGCTGACCCGCGGCCGTAAACGCAACGACCGCTGGTTCTGAGTGGCGGGGCCAGGGGCAAGGTCGTGCAGACCCGTTGCCCCCGGCCACTGCTCAGGGCTCCTGGATACCCGTGGTATCGCCGATCAACGACTCGGCCTTCAGTGCCGGCGGCGCCTGCTTGCGCAGTTGCGCCACCTGCCCCGCGTTCACCGCCGGTGCCTGGTTGCCCCAGCTGGCGCGAATGAAGTTGACCACATCGGCCACCTGCTGGTCCGACAGGCGCCAGCCGAAGCCCGGCATGCTGAAGGTCGAGGGCGCCGTCGCCGTGGCCGGCAGGGTCGCGCCCTCCAGCACGATGTGGATCAACGAGGTGGCATCCTCGCCCTGCACCACCGGGTTGCCGGCCAGCGCCGGGAACACCCGGGCGTAGCCCTTGCCGTCGGTGCGGTGGCAGGCACCGCAGTTGTCGACGTAGAGCGCCGCGCCGGTCTTGCCATCATTGCCCTGCCACAGCGCCTGGGCGACGGCAGGGTCCTCGCGGAACGGTTTGTCGTCCGGGTTCACCGGCGGCAAGGTCTTGAGGTAACGGGCGATGGCGGTCAGGTCGGCGTCGCTCATGTACTGCATGCTGTGCTCGACCACATCGCTCATGCCGCCAAACACTGCGGTGCGCTCGTTGCGCCCGGTCTTGAGGAAGGCAACGATCTGCGCCTCGTCCCAACTGCCCAGGCCATCCTTGTGGTCACCGCGCAGGCTCTTGGCGATCCATCCTTCAAGGGGCGCGCTGCCGGACAGGAATGCCGCGCCGTCGCCGGCATCCAGGGCTTTTTCCTGCATGGTCAGCGCCCGCGGCGTGTGGCACGCGCCACAGTGCCCCAGCCCTTCGACCAGATAGGCGCCGCGCGCCACCAGCGAATCACGCCCGGCGGCTTCGAACGGTTTGACCGCCGGCGCGAACAACCCACGCCAGAACGCCAACGGCCAGCGCATGCTCAGCGGCCAGGGAATGTCGCTGTCCTTGTTCTGCTGCTCCACCGGCTGCACGCCGTGCATGAAGTAGGCGTAGAGCGCCTGCATGTCCTGGTCGCTGACCCGGGCATAGGACGGGTACGGCATGGCCGGATACAGCGTGCTGCCATCCTTGCCGATACCCTGGCGCACGGCACGCTCGAAGTCCTCGTAGCTGTACTGGCCGATGCCGCTCGCATGGGGCGTGATATTGGTCGAGTACAGGGTGCCGATGGGCGTTTCCATGGGCAGCCCGCCGGCGAACGGCTTGCCGCCCTTGGCGGTGTGGCAGGCCACGCAGTCGCCGGCGCGGGCCAGGTATTCGCCTTGCCTGACCTGCGCCGGGTCCACCGCGTCGGCGGCCTGCAGCAAGGTGCTGGCGCCCAGGCCCAGCATGGCGATGAGCAATGTCTTCATGTTGGCCTTCCTCATGCCTGCACCAGTGGACCGGGGTTCTTCAGGTAGCGCTCGCGGATCGCCCGCGCCGACCAGTAGGTCAGTGCCGCCACCAGGCCGGTGGGGTTGTAGCCCAGGCCCTGGGGGAAGGCCGAGGCGCCGGGCACGAACACGTTGTGCACGTCCCAGCACTGCAGGTAGCGATTGAGCGCGCTGGTTTTCGGATCGGTGCCCATGATCGCGCCACCGTTGAGGTGGGTGGTCTGATAGGTGGAGGCATCGAAGTGCTGGCCGAAGGCTTTCTTGCCCGCGCTGATCGCCTTGGGCCCCATGGCCTCGGCGATCTTGCCCATGCGCTCGACCATGAAACGGTTCATCTTCACGTCGTTGTCCTTCCAGTCGAAGGTCATGCGCAGCAGGGGCAAACCGTAGGCATCCTTGTACACCGGGTCCAGGTCGAGGTAGTTGTCGCGGTAGGACTGGTGCGCGCCATGGGCGTCCATCGACAGCATGTGCCGGTAGCTGTCGGCCACCGCGGCCTTCCAGCCACTGCCCCACTTCGGCGTGCCCGGCGGCACCTTGATGCCGGAGATCGGCTTGGCGCCGGCCTGGTTGACCCAGAACGGCGAACCGCCGACGAAGCCGTGGGGGCCATGGTCGAAGTTGTCGGCGTTGAAGTCGTCCACCGCCACGCCGTTGCCGCCGGCGCCGATGAAGGGGTTGGTGTGGTGGCTGTCGCGGTCGAAGAA
The DNA here is from genome assembly GCF_021283245.1 of Pseudomonas sp. NMI760_13. Classification (NCBI taxonomy): domain Bacteria; kingdom Pseudomonadati; phylum Pseudomonadota; class Gammaproteobacteria; order Pseudomonadales; family Pseudomonadaceae; genus Pseudomonas; species Pseudomonas sp. NMI760_13. The sequence continues at coordinate 112,466 of NZ_JAJSRC010000013.1, forward strand.
CGCGGTCACGGTGGAGATGTTCTGGTAGGCGAAGTTGCGTCCGACCACCCCTTCGTTGCTCACCGGGTCGTAGGGTTTGCCGATGCCCGAGAGCAGCATCAGGCGCACGTTGTTGTACTGGAACGCGCCGAGGATCACCAGGTCGGCCGGTTGCTCCACCTCTCGCCCCTGGCTGTCGACGTAGGTCACGCCGGTGGCCAGGCGCTTGTCGGCGGTCAGGTTGACCCGCAGCACATGGGCGTTGTTGCGCAGCTCGAAGTTCGGCACCTGGCGCAGGGCCGGGAGGATGTTCACGTTGGGCGAGGCCTTGGAGTACATGTAGCAGGCATAGCCGCTGCAATAGCCGCAGAAGTTGCACGGCCCCATCTGCGCGCCGTAGGGGTTGGTGTAGGGCCCTGAGGTGTTGGCCGACGGCAGGTTGTAGGGGTGGTAGCCGACCTCGCGGGCGGCCTTCTCGAACAGCTGCGCCGACACGGTGTTCTTCTGCGCCGCCAGCGGGAAGTCGCTGGAGCGGTCGGCGGCGAACGGGTTGCCACCCTTGTCGCGGCCTACCACCTGGCCCTTGATCGACCAGGCCGTGCCGGAGGTGCCGAACACCTTCTCGGCGAAATCGAAGTACGGCTCCAGCTCTTCATAGCTGACGCCGAAGTCCTGGATGGTCATGCCCTCGGGAATGAAACGCTTGCCGTAGCGCTCCTCGTAGTGGCTGCGCAGGCGCAGCTCCACCGGGTCGACGCGAAAATGCACGCCGGACCAGTGCAGCCCCGCTCCGCCCGTGCCGGTGCCGGGCAGGAAGGCGCCGAACTGGCGGTACGGCACGGCCACGTCGTTGACGCTGTGGCGCAGGGTCACGGTCTCGCGGGAGATGTCCATGAACAGCTTCTTGCGCGAGTTGTAGGTCAGCTCGTCCATGGTCTGCGGGTAGACGCCGTCCGGGTAGGTGTCGCGGGCAGGGCCGCGCTCCAGGGCCAGCACCTGCAGGCCGGCCTCGGTCAGTTCCTTGGCCATGATCGCCCCGGCCCAGCCGAACCCGACGATGACCACATCGACTTTCTTCATCACTTGGCTCATGGCTCAACCTCGCTCGCCGCTGATGGACACTGACGGGAAGGGATAGCGCTCGTCGCGCTCCACCCAGTCCATGAAATCGGCGCGGGCGCCGGGGAAGCCGACCAGCTTCCAGCCGGCCAGGCCCTGGTTGCCGCCGTGCAGGGGGTCGCTGAAAAAGCCCTCACGGGTGTTCAGCCAGAGCATGCCGAGGAAGGTGGCCGCCGGCACCGTGGCAAAGACCGGCTTGCCGCCGTCCAGGGCCTCGAGCACCTGCTGCTGTTGTTCAAGGCCGAGCTGGGCGAACGCCTTGCCGAACTGCGCCTGGCACCAGGCGTCGGTTTCGGCGATGCCCAGCCGGTAGATCTCCTGAGGGCTGAGCTTGAGCTGGTAACCCAGCTCGGTGGGCGCGTCGGGGCGGAATGGCCCCTGCATGTACCACAGCCCACCGCTGCCGTAGCGGGTGTTGAGCTGACGGTCGATGAACTCGGGCACGCCGGCATCGGCCGCACCGGGGCCGAGGGCGTCGGTGGGGATCAGCACGGCCACGGCGGCGCTGACGAAGGCCCACTCCTCGCGGGTGAAGAAGCTCGGCTGGTAGGCCCGTGCCGGGGCCGCTCGGGCCGGTTCGGCAGGTGCCGGGGTGACGCTGTCGGCGAGCACTGCGCTGCCCAGTCCCGTGCCGGCGAGGGTCGCCACCGGGATCAGGGTCAGGGATTGGCGCAGGAACGCCCGGCGCGCCGGTTGCACGGAGGCGGGTTGGTCCTTGGACATGAGGATGTCTCTCTGTTGATCAGGTCATACGGAAATCGTCGCCCTTTTCACCGTTGAAGATCCCGGAGCCACAGGCCGAGACAGCGCTGTCTCGGCGGAGCGGCCTTGTTTTGCCAAAGGGTCGCGGCGCGACCCCGGGATATCGAATCGGGCAAGGGCTGTTGTTATGGCAAGCACAGTGCTCGCCCCGCTCATGGGTTTCGCCGCGACCAGGCAAGCGGGTTGACCAGGTTCTGCGGCCGCTCGCCGGCCAAGGCGGCCAGCAGGTTTTCAACGGCGCAACGGGCCATGGCCTCGCGGGTCTCCTCGGTGGCCGAGCCGATGTGCGGCGTCACCACCAGGTTGTCCAGTTGCAGCAACGGCGAATCGGCCGGCAACGGCTCGCGCACGAACACGTCCAGGCCGGCGCCGCGAATGCGCCGCTCGGCCAGGGCCTGGAACAATGCAGCCTCGTCCAGCACCCGACCACGGGAGATATTCACCAGGACCGCCGACGGTTTCATCAGCGCCAGCTGTGGTGCGCCGATCAGGTTCTCGGTCGCGGCGGTCAACGGCAGGCACAGGCAGACGAAATCGGACTCGGCCAGCAATGCCTCCAGGCTGCGATGCGCGGCGGCGAACCGCGCCTCCACCTCGGGCCGTGGCTGGCGGGTGTGGTACAGCACGCGCATGCCGAAACCGGCATGGGCGCGGCGGGCCAGGGCCTCGCCGATACGGCCCATGCCGACGATGCCCAGGGTCTTGCCCTGCACATCGCAACCGAACTGCGCCGGCCCGATACCTGCCTGCCAGTGGCCGGCGCGGATCCAGCCGTCGAGCTCGACGACCCGCCGGGCACAGGCGAGGATCAGGGCGAAGCCGGTGTCGGCGGTGGTTTCGGTGAGCACGTCGGGGGTGTTGGTCAACAGCACGCCGCGCTGGTCGAAGGCGTCGATATCGTAGTTGTCGACGCCGACCGATACACTGGAGACCACTTCCAGCTGCGGCGCCAGGTCGAGCAAGGGGGCGTCCAGGCGCAGGCTGGCGCCGAGCAGCCCATGGGCGCCCGGCAGCGCCGCACGCAGGCGGGCGAGGCCGTCGGCACTGGGCGATTCGACCAGGGTCACCTCGGCGTGCGCCTGCAGGCGGGCCATGAGCGCGTCGGAGAGGCGTTTGTAGAGGACGATGCGTTTCTTCATTGCACGGTACCTATCGGCTGGGCGCCAGGCTTTGCCGGCGTGTCTGTTGCAAGGGGTTGAGAACGGCGGTCAGGGCCACGGCCAGCAGCAGCGCCACGCACATGAACAGGTAGGAGGCGCCGGGTCCGCCGGTGGCGCCATTGAGGTAGCCCACCAGCCACGAGCCGGAAAACGAGCCCAGCGCGCCCATGCTGTTGATCAGCGCCATGGCGCCCCCGGCGACGTTGGCCGGCAGCAGCTCGGGGACGATGGCGAAGAACGGCCCGTAGGGCGCGTACATGCAGGCCCCGGCGATCACCAGCAAGGCGTAGGACCACCAGAAATGCTCGGTGCCCAGGCTGTACGAGCCGTAAAACGCCAGGGCGGCGATCAGCAGTGGCGGCCAGACGAAACGCTTGCGCTTCTGCAGGCGATCCGAGGCCCAGGACACGCCGAGCATGGCCACCACCGCCCCCAGGTACGGCACCGCCGACAACCAGCCGGCGGTGACGATGTCCAGCGCCGCCGCCTGCTTGAGGATCGACGGCAGCCAGAGCACGAAGCCGTACACGCCGATGCTCCAGCAGAAGTACTGCAGCGACAGGATCAACACCGTAGGCGAGCGGAACGCCTCGCGGTAGTTCTTCACCGGCTTGATACCCTGCTGCTCGGCGTCCAGCGCCTGGCGCAGCGCCGCCTTCTCGCGGGTATCCAGCCACTTGGCCTGCTCCGGACGGTCATCCACCAGGCGCCACCAGATGAAGGCCCAGAGAATCGCCGGCGCGCCTTCGATGATGAACATCCAGCGCCAGTCGAACTGCTGCACCAGGTAGCCCGAAACCACCGACATCCACAGGATGGTCACCGGGTTGCCGAGGATCAGGAAGGTGTTGGCCCGCGAGCGCTCGGCGCGGGTGAACCAGTGGCAGAGGTAGATGAGCATGGCCGGCATCACCGCCGCCTCCACCACGCCCAGCAGGAAGCGGATGACGATCAGCAGGTAGACGTCGTGCACCACGCCGGTCAGCGTCGCCAGGCCACCCCAGAGGATCAGGCTGGCGAAGATCAGCTTCTTCACGCTGCGCTTCTGCGCATAGAGGGCGCCCGGCACCTGGAAGAAGAAGTAGCCAAGGAAGAACAGCGCGCCGAGCAGCGACGACAGCGCCGGGGTGATCTTCAGGTCGTCGGCCATGCCCGAGGCCGCGGCAAAGCCATAGTTGGCCCGGTCGAGGTAGGCCAGGCTGTAGGTGATGAAGACGATGGGCATGATGTACCACCAGCGTCTGGGAGCGAGTCGATCAAGCTGCATGGGGATTCTCCTGGTCTTGTTGTTCTTGTCACATCAGGTGCCGGACGGTCCGGCGATTCAGCGTGGTTGGATCGAAGCGTGTTCGTGCAGGTCCAGTTCGTGGCGTTGCGGCAGGCCTTCCATGTCGCCCCGGCTCTGCACCGCCCGGCTGCCGCACCAGTTGCCCCGGGCCACGGCCCGGCGCAGTGGCAGGCCCTCGAGCAAGGCGCTGATCACGCCGACGGCGAAGGCATCGCCCGCACCCACGGTGTCAACGACCCGGGCCACCGGAACACCTGGGACCACACCGTGCTGACCTTGGGCGTCGCGCCAGTAGGCACCTTCGGCGCCGAGTTTGATCGCTACGCATTGCACGCCCTGCTCGAGGTAGAACTCGGCAACGGCCTGCGGCGAATCGCGGCCACTCAGCAGGCGCCCCTCCTCAAGCCCGGGCAGGACCCAATCGGCCTTGAACGCCAGGGCGTTGATCTCGCGCACCATGGTCTGGCGGTCCGGCCACAGCGAAGGCCGCAGGTTGGGGTCGAAGGAAATGCTGCGGCCATGGGCGCGCATGTCGCCCAGCAACTGGTGGCAGAGCGCGCGGCAGCTGGCCGACAAGGCCGGCGGAATGCCGGTGGCGTGCAGGTGTCGGGCCTCCAGCAACGTGGGTTGCAGTTGAGCCGGCGACAACCGGCTGGCCGCCGAGCCACGACGGAAATACTCGACTTTCGGATCGCGGCCGTCATCGCAGCGCTCCTTGAGCTGGAACCCGGTGGGATGCTCGTCATCGATCTCGACGCTCGAACAGTCCAGCCCTTCCTGGCGCAGGGTGTCGAGCACGAAGGCGCCGAGCGAGTCGTTACCCACCCGGCTCAGCCAGCGCACCCCCAGGCCCAGGCGCGCCAGGCCGATGGCCACGTTGCTGTCGGCACCGGCGATGCGCTTGCCGAAACCCTCGACCTGGGCCAGTTCGCCCGGCTGCGCGGCCACGAACATGGCCATGGTTTCACCGAAACACAGGACGTCGCGCTCAGCCATGGCACACCTGCCCTTCCAGCTGCGCCAGTTGCGCGACCTGCCGCGCGGTCAGCGCCAGCAGGTCATCACCGGCCAGGGGGTATTCGATAGCCCGCGGCAGGTCCGGGGCGAAATAGGTCATCAGCTCGCGCCACTGGGCCAGGTCAAGCGCCTGGGGCACGACCGCGACCAGGCGCCCGTCTGCACGCCGGGCCACGGCCTTGCAGTGCACATAGCGCACCCAACGGCCCAGCAGCTGTGCCGCCAGCAGCGGTGATTCGTCATGCCAGTACCAGTTACCGATATCGAAGGTCATGCCCGGTGCCACGCCCTGCTCCTGCGCCTCGCGGAAGAATCGTTCCAGGACCTGCAGCCGTCCGCCGTAAGGCGTCTGGTCGTTTTCCACATACAGCGCTGTCTTGTGCCCCAGCAATGGCGCCAGGGCCTGCAAGTCACAGCCTGGCTGGTAATGCCCCAGCGACACCTTCAGCGCCACCGCGCCGATTTCGCTTGCCAGTTGCAGGCGCTGGGCGATGGCCGGCTCCAGGCTGCCATCCTCGCGCCACAGCTCCAGTGGCGTGGAGTAAAGGCTCTGCAGGCCATGCTCGGCGGCCAGGTTGGCCAGGGTGGTGGCAGCGGGCGTGGCGTCGAACAGTTCCTCACGCCATTCCACCCGCCGCGCACCGGCGGCGGCCAGCAACGGCAGGTAGCTGGCCTGACCCAGGCGCCGCACGGCATCGGCACCGAAACTCGACAAGCTGATGGAGACAATGGGCGATTGCATGTGTGTGGTCCTTGTTCTTGTAGATGAAACCGGTTTCATTTTTCGCCAGCAGCAACGGCGTCAAGGACGCCGTCAGGCTTGTGATCGGGTGGAGCCTCGCGGGATCAGCTCGGCTTGCAAATCCAGGCGCCGCGCCGGCGAACCGCTGCCTTGCAGGCGCTCCAGCAGGCATTGGAACGCTGCGGCACCGATCCGCCCGGTGGGCTGGGCCAGGGCGGTGATGCCGCTGCCCACCAACGGGTACCAGTCCAGCTCGTCGAGCGCCAGCAGGCCGACGTCCTGGAACAGCGTTCCGCCACGGGCGTGCAGCACGCGTACCACCTCCAGGGTGGCAACGCCGTTACAGGTGAACAAGGCCTGCGGGCCTTGCCCTGCCCCGGCGATGAAGCTGCCCAGCTGCTCCGGCAAGTCCGCGCCCACCGCCAGCACCTGCCCACGCAGGCCACGGCGCCGGGCGATGGAGGCCTGGAAGGCGTCAACTCGCTCCTGGCGGGAGCTGGTGCCGTCGAGCGGCTCGGTCACGGCGAGGATGTCGCGATAACCGCAACGCTGCAGGTGATCAAGGGCCTGCTCGACGGCGTCGCTGTTGTCCAGCCCCACCAGGTCGACTGCCAGGCCGGACAGTTGCCGGTCGACCAGCACCATCGGCAGGTCGAGGGCCAGCTTGGCCAGCTCGTCGGCGCGGTGGCCGAGGGTGTTCACGATCAGGCCGTCGACGTTGTACGACTGCAGGGCTTGCAGGTGGCTGCGTTCCTGGTCGTCGTCGTAGTCGGTGTTGCACACCACCAGGCTGTAGCCGTGCTGGCGGCAGGCAGTCTCGACGCCGTGCATCACCGCCACCGAATAGGGGTTGCGGATATCAGCCAGGAGCATGCCGATCAGCCCGGTGCGGCCGCGCTTGAGGGCGCTGGCCATGCGGTTGGGGCGGTAGCCGAGGCGTTCGACGACGGCCTCGATGCGTTGCGCGGTGGCTTCGGCGAGCAGTTGCCGGTCCTCGCCCATGTAGCGCGACACCGTGGCCTTGGAAACGCCGGCGGCCTTGGCGACTTCGCTGATGGTGACCCGACCGCGGACGGATGTTGGCTCTTTGTTCACCCTGTTTCCTTCTTGTTTGCGCTTTTGCAGGGTTGATGAAAACGGTTTCAATGAAATCAGGGATGGTGGGTGGCGTCAAGTGACGGGCTTTCTGCCAAAGCGGGTGGATTCAGTGCCAATCGCTTGTCCTGGCGCTTTGCATGGGGGGCTTCGGGGTTATGGTGGTTTTACGGAGTTCGTTCGCCCTGCCTTGGAGATGGCCATGACCACACTGTTCAGGATCAGTCTGATTTTGCTGCTTGCCGGTATGGGGATGGGGGATATCGTGGTGGCCAGTGTGGGGTTGGTTGGGTTGTGTGGGGGGGCTGTGGTGCTTAGTGTTCGGCAGGATGATGGTGAGGTGGAGTCGGAGTTTATTGCCTGAAGGTTCTGGTTCTGGTTCTGGTTTTTTGGTGATTGTTCTAGTTTTTTATGCGCATTCGTAGGTGATATCGACATTTAGTCACCTTTTCGCCTTTACGGCGACCTACTTTTCTCTAGGGAAAAGTAGGCAAAACCGTTCCGCTCCGTTCATCCGGCCCCTGCGCTTCGCTCCGGGGTTCCCTCACTCCGTTCTTGCTCCCGGGAGGACCGCGCTGAACGCCCCATCCTGGGGCGCAGCGCTTGACGGCCATCCATGGCCGTCACCTCCCTCCGCAAGAACTCCGCTCGGCCTCCTGAAGTCGCAATTGGCGGCGCCTGAACTATTGCGCGCTTAGAAGCAAGAGCAAGAGCAAGAGCAAGAAATGCGAAGTCAGTTGTTTTACAGTTAGTTATGTATTGGCTTTTTCGGCCCTTTCGCGGGGCAAGCCCGCTCCTACAGAGTTCTATATAACGTCGACTATCGCGTGGGAGCGGGCTTGCCCCGCGATGCGATCGAGAGATTAATTAAGTTTGAACTAGCGACAGCTACGCCAGTCCAGGCGCCGCTCGTAACTTCGCGACTTCAGGAGGCCGAACGGAGGTCTTGCGGAGGGAGGTGACGGGCATGGATGCCCGTCAAGCGCTGGGGCCCAGGATGGGCCCTACAGCGCGGTCCTCCCGGGAGCAAGACCGGAGTGAGGGAACCCGGAGCGAAGCGTAGGGCCGGATGAATGGAGCGCCACGGCTTTGGTTACTTTGGCCACGACCAAAGTAACCCGCCGTAAGGGCGGAAAGGTGAATAAGCGTCGACATCCTAAATGAATGCACATACAACTTTCAAAACCACCCAACAACAATAGTTTTCAAAGCTCTGACAACTAAGACACCATAAAAATCACCAGGTACGCAATAAGAAAACGGGTAGGACCCAACGCCCCACCCGCCCCCAATCAAGCCTTATCAGCCAACCTCCCCACCAGCCCATCGACAAACGCCAAGGCATTGATAACCCCTTCATGCCCATCAGCGATCACCGTAGAACTGGCCAACCCGTTGACCGAAGCCTGCGCCAGCAACCCCGCCTCCCCCATACGCACCCGCTCCAGGCTACGACTCTCGCTGGCCCACCAGCAATCCACCCGGACCGCCAGCGGCCGCAGGCGAAACGCCTGGCTCAGTTCGACGTTGCGATCAAGGACAGCGAAACCATCAACGATCTCCCGCTGCAGATGCACATCCTCGTGAATGGCCCGCAGCCGCTCGGCACTGACGCCCCCCGCAGCGGCCACCTGCTCGATGACCCACTCGGTCCTGTCGACCCCGGCAGGCAGACGCCCGGCCTCATCGATAAAGCCGACGATACGGGCTTCACCAACACCCGGAGCGAAAGCCAGCAGCCCCCGCAGCAGGCTCTCGTCCGCCCGCGCCACCTGCACCACCTCGACGGGCTCGGCCTCAAGGCCGGACACGTCCTTCGGCAGCAGGGTATCGACCAGGCCGACGAAGCCCACTTCCTGGCCTGCCTGCTCCAGGGCGTGAGCCACCTCCAGCGCCAGGGCGCCGCCCAGGGACCAGCCCAGCAAATGGTAAGGGCCATTGGCCTGGGTACGACGAATCTGCTCGACGTAGTAGCCGACCATCGCCTCCCAGGACTCGTCCACCCAGCCCGGCTCGGCGTAGCACTTGTTGACCAGGCCATACACCGGACGCTCGTCGGCCAGGCGGCTCGCCAGCGGGTAGTAGGCGTAGGCACCGCCACCGCCCGGCGGCAGGCAGAACAGCGCCGGACGCTGCAGTTGGCAACCGTTGAGGTTGATCACCGACGATTTCAGGCGATCCTTGCCGCCACCGATGAAGTTCGCCAGTTCCTCGAAGCTCGCCATCAGCATGAACTCATGCAGGCTGATGTTGGTGGCGAAGGCTTCGCGCACCCGGTTTACCAAGGTGATCACCAGCAGCGAGTGACCGCCCAGTTCGAAGAAGTTGTCGTGCAGACCCACCTGCTCGACCTTCAGCACTTCGCTCCAGATCGCCGCCAGCTGTTGCTCCAGCTCCGTACGTGGCGCCGCGTAGCCTTGTTGCAACTGGCTGGCGTCGGGCTTGGGCAGGGCCTTGCGGTCCAGCTTGCCATTGGCGGTCAGCGGCCACTGACCCAGCACCAGGAAGTGCGTGGGGACCATGTAGTCCGGGAGGTTGGCTTTCAGGTGTTGCTTCAGCGTGTCACGCAGCGTTGCGTGGTCTGCATTTTCGTCTTGAGCGATCAGGTAAGCCGCCAGTTGCTTGCCCCCTGCCCCGTCGATATCCAGCACCAACACTTCGCGCACGGCAGCGTGCTCTTGCAGGCGTGCCTCGATCTCGCCCAGTTCGATACGGAAGCCACGGATCTTCACCTGATGGTCGATCCGGCCCACGTATTCGATCACTTCCTGGCCGCGATAACGGGCCAGGTCGCCGGTGCGGTACAGACGTCCGCCTTCGCTGGAGAACGGATCCGGTACGAAGCGTTCGGCGGTCAACGAGGCACGGTTGTGGTAACCGCGGGCCAGGCCGGCATGGCCAACGTGCAGCTCGCCCGTGCAACCCTTGGCCACCGGGTTGAAATCGGCATCCAGCACGTACATCGACAGGTCCGGGATCGCCGCACCGATCGGGCTGCCCGGTTGCTGCGTATCGGCGAAGCGGATCGGCCGGTAGGTCACGTGGACCGTGGTCTCGGTGATGCCGTACATGTTGATCAGGTTGTCGCAGTCTTCACCGAAGCGTTCGAACCACGGTTGCAGTGCCGCCACATCCAGGGCCTCGCCACCGAAGATCACGTAGCGCAGGGCCAGATCATCAGCACTGTCACAGGCCACTCGCATCAGCGGTTTGAACGCCGACGGGGTCTGGTTGAGCACGGTCACGCCCTGCTCCACCAGCAGTTGGTGGAAATCTTCCGGCGAGCGCGTGGTTTCACGCGGCACGATCACCAGGCGACCGCCGTGCAGCAGCGCACCGAAGATCTCCCAAACGGAGAAGTCGAAGGCGTACGAGTGGAACAGCGTCCACACGTCCTGCGGGCCGAAGCCGAACCAGGCATCGGTGGCCTTGAACAGGCGCAGCAGGTTGTGGTGCGGCAGCAAGGTGCCTTTGGGCTTGCCAGTGGAGCCCGAGGTGTAGATCACATAGGCCAGGTTATCCGGCTGGCTCAGGTGCTCGGGATTCTCATCGCTGTAGCCGGCCAGATCATCTTCCAGCTTCAGGCTGCGAACCTGCGCCGGTACGGGCAGATCGACCAGCAGATGGCCTTGCGTCAGCAGCAGTTGAATGCCGCTGTCTTCCATCATGTAGCTCAGGCGGTCCTGCGGATATTCAGGATCCAGCGGCACATAGGCGCCACCCGCCTTGAGGATCGCCAGCAGGCCGACAATCATCTCGAAACCGCGATCCACCGCGATACCCACCAGCACATCCGGCCCCACGCCCTGCTCGCGCAGCTTGTGCGCCAGGCGATTGGCGCGACGGTTGAGCTGGTCGTAGCTCAGCGCCTGCCCGGCGAAGGTCACGGCAACCGCTTCAGGCGTGCGCGCCGCCTGCGCTTCGATCAGCACATGAGCACAGGCTTCGCTCGGGAAACTGGCAATCTCCTGCTCCGCCGCCCCGCTCAAGGCCAGGTCACCCAGCGCCCGCTGCGACGAGTCCGCCAATCCTTCCAGCAGCTCGACGAAGTGCGCCGCCAACTGTTCGACGGCCGATTCGGCATAACTGGCGCGATCAAACTTGAAGCTGGCCAGCAGCCTGTCACCCACCTGTGCCACCAGGGTCAGCGGATAGTTGGTCTGCTCCTGGCTGACCACTTCGCCAAATGCCAGTTCCTGAGGCGCACCGGCTTGAAGCGCCTCGGACACCGGATAGTTTTCGAACACCAGGATATTGTCGAACAGCGCCTCGCCGCTCCAGCCGGCCCAGCGCTGGATCTCGTACAGCGGCGTGTGCTCATGCTCGCGCAAGGCCAGGTTCAGCGCCTGGACCTGCTGCACCCAGTCGCCCACGGTCTGTTCCGGACGCGGGGTGGCGATCACCGGCAGGGTGTTAATGAACAGCCCCAGCTGCTCCTCGACACCCGGCAACTCGGCCGGGCGACCTGCCACGGTGGCGCCGAAGGTCACGCTGGACTGCCCGGTATAGCGCTGCAACAGCAGCAGCCAGGCCGCCTGGACCAGAGTGTTAAGGGTGACCCGCTGTTCCCGGGCAAACTCGCCCAGGCGCTGGGTGCGTTGCGGGTCGAGCAGCACCGGATATTCACCCTGTCCCTGCCCATGAGCCTCGGAGCGGAACGCCTGGGCGAGCCGGGTGGGTTCGTTCAAGCCGGCGGTGCGTTCGCGCCAGAAGCGCTCGCTGGCAGCCTGGTCCTGACGTTGCAGCCACTGGATATAGTCGCGGTAACGGCTGGTCTTGGCCGCAGGCACAACACCGGCGTAACGCTGCAGCACCTCGCCGAACAGCCGCGAGCTGCTCCAGCCATCCAGCAGGATATGGTGGTTGGTCAACACCAGCTGGTAGTGCTGCTCGCCGGTACGGATCACCGCCAGGCGCAGCAGCGGGCCGCAGGCGAGGTCGAAGCCGGCGCGCAGGTCGGCCTCGGCCCAGGCCTGCAACGCCGTAGGCAGGTCGGCCTGGTCGCGCCAGTCCAGCTCCACCAGCGGCAGGCGTGCCTCGCGCAGGACGACCTGCAGCGACTGGTCGTAACCGCTGACAAAGCTGCTGCGCAGTACCTCGTGGCTGTCCAGGGTGGCCTGCCAGGCCGCGACGAAACGCGGCACATCCAGGCCCTGCACCTCGACCCGCAGCTGGTTGATGTAGTTGCCCGCCGCCTGCTCGTAGAGGCTGTGGAACAGCATGCCCTGCTGCATCGGCGACAACGGGTAGATGTCCTCGATATTGCTCGCGGCCACCGGCAACGCCGCCAGCTGGCGCTGGTCGAGGCTGGCCAGCGGGAAGTCCGACGGCGTCACGCCCGCCACGCCAGCGGTGGTGCAATGGGCGATCAGCAGGCGCAGTTCCTCGGCGTATTCGTCGGCCAGGCGCTGGATCTGTCCGCGCTCGAACACGGCGCTGCTGAAGCTCCAGTCCAGGGCCAGCTCGCCGGCGTAAACCTGGCCATCGATGCTCAGCAGGCTGCCCAGCGGCGCCTCCGGGCTCTGCCCCTGCCCCGCGCCTTCCGGCGCCGGGACGAACAGGCCCTGTTCGCTGTCGAAGCTGCCGTCGAACTGCCCCAGGTAGTTGAACACGATGCTGCCCTGGGCCAGGGCGCCGAGAGCCTGGCGGGCCTGCTCGTCGCCCAGGTAGCGCAGCACGCCGTAGCCGATACCCTTGGCCGGCACCGCGCGCAGCTGCTCCTTGACCGCCATGATCGACGCGCCCATCTCGCTTGCCGGGGTCAGTTTCAATGGATACAGGCTGCTGAACCAACCCACCGTGCGGGTGATGTCGAGGTCGTCGAACAGGTCTTCACGGCCATGGCCTTCCAGGCGGATCAGCGCATGCGCCTCGCCGGTCCAGCGGCGGATGACCCGGGCCAACGCCGTCAGCAGCAGGTCGTTGACCTGGGTGCGGTAGGCGGCTGGCGCCTCCTGTAGCAGTTGCCGGGTCAGCTCGGCGTTCAGCTGAGTGCGCACCGAGATCTCATGCTTGCGCTGCTGGCCGCCCTCAGGGTTCGCCCCAGGCAGGGCGTCGCTGACACCCTGCAACTGCGCCTGCCAGTAAGCCAGCTCGGCCACCAGCGCGGGGCTGCGGGCATGCTCGCGCAGGTGCTCGGCCCAGGCCTTGAGCGAGCTGCTCTTGGCCGGCAGTACCGGCGTCTTGCCGGCCGCCAGGGCCTGGCAGGCCGCCTGCAGGTCTTCGAGCAGGACGCGCCAGGACACGCCGTCGACCACCAGGTGATGGATCACCACCAGCAGGCGCTGCTGGCCTTCGGGCAGGTCGATCAGCACCACCCGCAGCAGCGGGCCATGCTTCAGGTCCAGGCTACGCTGGGCCTCGTCGGCCAGTTCCGGCAGGCGCGCGGCATCGTCCAGTTGATGCACCCACAGCAATTGCTGCGCATCGACCGGCGCGAACTGCCCCTGCCACTGCCCCTGCTCCTCGCAAAAACGCAGGCGCAGGGCGTCGTGCTGCGCCACCAGCTGCTTTAGCGCGGGCTGCAGCAACGCCACCGTCAACGGCTGGCGCGGGCTCAACAGCACCGCCTGGTTCCAGTGATGACGCTGGGGAATCGCGGTGTCGAAGAAACGCGCCTGGATCGGCAGCAACGGCAGACTGCCGCTGACCTGCTCGACCACCTCGGCCGCCGGTTTCTTCTCGATCAGCTTGGCCACCGCCGCCAGTTGGCCGATGGTCTGCTTCTCGAACAACTGCTTGGGGCTCAGCTTGATGCCCTGGCGCTTGGCCCGGGCGATGATCTGCAGGCTGAGAATCGAATCGCCGCCCAGCTCGAAGAAGTTATCGGTGCTGCCCACTTGCTCGCGCTTGAGCACTTCGCACCAGATCGCAGCAAGTTTTTCCTCGATTTCGCCAACAGGCGCGGTGTAACGCTGCCTGGCCACTCCCGGTTTGGGCAGCGCCTTTTTGTCCAGCTTGCCGTTGGCGGTCAGCGGCAGGCGCTCGAGCAACAGCACTTGAGCCGGCACCAGGTACTCCGGCAGGCGCGCCTGCAGGGCCTGGCGCAACGCCTCGGCCTGCAGCTCCACGCCCGCCGCCGGCACGGCCCAGGCCACCAGTTGCAGGCGCGTCGGATCACTGTCCAGGGGCAGCGCCAGCACCACGGCCTCGCCGACGCCGGGCAGGCCTTGCAGCACCTGACCGACCTCGCCCGGCTCGACCCGGTAGCCGCGGATCTTCACCTGGTCGTCGCCGCGGCCCAGGTATTCCAGCACGCCCTGATCCAGGCGCGCGCGGTCACCGGCACGGTACAGCCGCTCGCCGTTGTGGCCAAAGGGATCGGGGACGAAACGCTCGGCGGTCAGGCCCGGCTGGCCGACATAGCCCTGGGCCAGGCCCTGGCCACCCAGGTACAGCTCGCCGGCCACCCGCTCGGGCAACGGGTTGAGGTAGGCATCCAGCACCCGCGCCTGGCCGTTATCCAATGGTCGACCCACCGGCACGCTGCGCCAGCCGGGCAGGCGTTCGCCGACTTCGTGGGTGAGGATGCCCACGGTGGTCTCGGTCGGACCGTAGTGGTTGATGATCCGGCAACCGGGCTTCAGGCGCCGGACCTGCTCGATCAGGGCCCAGGAGCTGGCTTCGCCGCCAAGGATCAGCAGCTGTTCGGGCAACACCCGCTCAGGCTGCGCGGCCTGCAGCAGGCCTTGCAGATGACTGGGCACGATCTTCAGCACATCGACCCGGTGCTCGGCCATGTAGCTGGCAAAGCCGTCCGGGTCGAAGCCCTGGTCGTGGCCCAGCAGGTGCAGCAGCCGGCCCGAGGCCAGCGCGCCGAACAGCACGGTGTGACCGAGGTCCGCGGCCACGGTGGAGACCATCGCCAGGCTGGCGCCGGGTTGCAGGTCGAGGCGTTGCAGCACGCCCTGCAGGTAGTTGGCCAGCGCGCCGTGGCTGATCACCACGCCCTTGGGCTGCCCGGTGGAACCCGAGGTGTAGATGATGTAGGCCGCTTGCTGCGGTTCGATGTGTACCGCCGGTGGCTGGTCGCTGCAGTCAGCGTGCTGCGCCGCGTCATAGGCCAACGCCGGGCATACGCCCAGCCCCGCCGCCTGGGCATCGCCCAAGGCATGCACCAGCAACCGCGCGCCACTGGCCTGCAGCAGTTGCTGCAGGCGTTCGGCGGGCTGGCGGCTGTCCAGCGGCAGGTACACCGCACCCAGCTTGAGCACGGCCAGCAGGCTGGTCACCCACTCGATGGAGCGCTCCTGGCACAGCGCCACGGTCATGCCGGGGGCGATGCCCTGCGCCGTCAGATAGTGAGCGAAGCGATTGGCCTGCTGCTCCAGCTCTGTGTAGCTGACCATCCGATCACCCGCGCGCAGCGCCGGCTGCCCGGCACCGACCTGCAAGCCCTGGCGCCACAGGGCGAGGAAGTCCGGCTGCGACCAGTCCCGCAGGTTGGTCTCGACCTGCGCGGCCTGGGTATCGGGATGCTCGAACAGCGCCGCCTCAGGATGCTCCACGAGGGTGCGCAGCACCGCCTGGAACGAAGCAGCGATGCGTTCGATGGTCGCGGCTTCGAACAGGTCGGTGCTGTAGGTGAAGTAGCCTTGCAGGCCGTCGGGCGTTTCGGAGAAGTCGAAGGCCAGGTCGAAGCGGGCATCGCGGCCTTCGACCGAAAAACCGCTGACGCTCAGGCCGCCCAGCGTCTGCCGGGCCTGGGCGGCGGCTTCGCTGTCGGCCAGGTTCTGGTTGATCTTCACCTGGAACAGTGGGTTGTGGCCCAGCGAGCGCTCCGGCGCCACGGCATCCACCAGGTGCTCGAACGGCAGTTCCTGATGTGACTGCGCTCCACTGACGGCCTGCTTCACCTGTTCCAGCAGGGCCGCGCCGCTCTGACACTCGTCCACCTGCACCCGCAGCACCTGGGTGTTGATGAAGAAGCCGATCAGGCCTTCGACTTCCTTGCGGTTGCGCCCGGCGTTGGGCGCGCCGATGCGGATGTCGGCCTGGCCGCTGTAGCGCGCCAGGGTCACGGCCAGGGCCGCGAGGGTCAGCATGAACACGGTCTGGCCCTGGCTGCGCGCCTGGGCCTTGAGCTTGGCCGACAGCGCCGCCGGCACATCGCTGCGCAGGGTCGCGCCGCGGTAGCTGGGGTGCGCCGGGCGCTCATGATCCAACGGCAGTTCCAGCACCGGGTGCTCATCCCCCAGCTGCTGCTTCCAGTACTGCAACTGGCGCTCACCCTCGCCGGCCTCGAGCCAGGCGCGCTGCCAGATCGCATAGTCGGCGTATTGCACCTCGAGCGGTGGAAGGTCGGCGGCGCGGCCCTGGGACAGCGCCTCGTACAGGTGCACGAACTCCTGCACCATCAGCTCGCCCGACCAGCCGTCGGAGGCGATATGGTGCATGCACACCGTCAGCACATGTTCGCTGGGCGCCAGGCGCAGCAAGCGGACCCGCAGCAGCGGCCCTTCGAGCAGGTCGAAGGGCGCATCCAGCGCCTCGCGCACCGCGCCGCGCAGGCACTGTTCGAGATCTTCGCCCGGCCCGGCCTGCACCTCGCGCAGCTCCAGGCTCACACCCGACTGCTCAAGGACCTGCTGGTGGAACTCGCCCTCTTCGGAGACGAAGCGCGTGCGCAGGCTCTCGTGGCGCCGCACCAGCGCGTCCAGGGCCTCGGCCAGGGCCTGCTGGTTCAGCGAACCACTCAGGCGCACCGCCATCGGCACGTTGTAGAAGCTGCTCTGCGGCTCCAGCTGCCAGAGGAACAGCATGCGCTGCTGGGCATAGGACAGCGGGATGCGCGGGCTGTCGTGGCGGGTGACGGCGATCGGCAGCAGGCGGAAGCTCTGCCCGGTCTCGCGCATCTTGTCGAGGATCTGCCGACGCTGCTCCAGGGCAAGGCCCACAAAGCGCTTGGCGATACGTTCTGCTGTGCTCTTGTCCATCTCAGACGCCCGCCATTTCATTCATCATTCTTTCGATATCGGACAAGCCGTCCTCGCTCAACGACAGGCCGGTGGAGGCACAGGCCTGGGCAAAATCATTCAATTGCGGTTTCTCGAATAGCAGGCGCAACGGGATGTCGATCCCCAGGCCCGAGTTGATCTTGGAAATCAGCTGGGCCGCCAGCAGCGAATGCCCGCCCAGCTCGAAGAAGTCATCCATCAGGCCCACCCGCTCGACCTCCAGCACCTCGGCCCAGAGCGCCGCCAGCTGCTGTTCCAGCTCGCTGACCGGGGCCACGTAGGCCGACTGCGCCTGACGGGTATCGGGGGCCGGCAGCGCCTTGCGGTCGAGCTTGCCGTTGGGCAGCAGCGGCATGCGTTCAAGCAGCACCAGGTACATCGGCACCATGTAGTCCGGCAGGCTGGCGCCCAGGTGCGCCTTCAGTTCGGCGCGCAGGCCAGCGTCCTCCTCGGGCATCGCGTCGGGCACCAGGTAGGCGGCCAGCTGCTTGCCGCCCGGGCCGTCGATATCGACCACCAGCACTTCGCGCACCGCCGGGTGCTCGCGCAGGCGCGCCTCGATCTCGCCCAGTTCGATGCGGAAGCCGCGGATCTTCACCTGGTGGTCGATGCGCCCGGCGTACTCGACCACACCCTGCTCACGGTAACGCGCCAGGTCGCCGGTGCGGTACAGGCGGGCACCCGGCGTGGTGGCGAACGGGTCGGGGATGAAGCGTTCGGCGGTCAGCCCCGGGCGGTTGTGATAACCGCGAGCGAGCAGCTCGCCACCCACCAGCAGTTCGCCGATGGCCCCCGGCAGGGCCAGGTCACCGTCGGCATCCACTAGGTGGATCGAGCGGCCGGCCAGGGCCTTGCCGATCGGAATCTGCACCGGCAGGGGCTGCTCGCCGGTGACATAGGCGCTGCAGTCATGGCTCATGACGCTGACGGTGGCCTCGGTCGGCCCGTAGGTGTTGAGCAGGCGCACATGGCCAAGCCCGGCCTGTTGCCAGGCCAGCACGGCGTCGGCGGCCATGGCCTCGCCGCCCATGTGGATCTGGCGCAGCACGCCGTAGTCACGCGGCCCCTTGGCCGCGAAGTCCTTGGCCAGCAGGTGCCAGTAGGCGGTCGGCAGGTCGGCGAAGGTGATGCCTTGGGTTACCACTTCGCGGTAGAAGGTCTCGCTGTCCCACAGCGTCGGGCCGCGCACCACCACGCTGGCGCCGCAGATCAGCGCCGGGTACAGCTGCTCGACGAAGGCGTCGAAGTTGAAGGTGGAGAACTGCAGCACCCGGTCGGCCGCCGACAACCCGCAGAAGCCCTTGGCGACATGGGCGTGCCGGCTCAGGGCGGCGGCGCTGATGCCCACGCCCTTGGGGCGGCCAGTGGAGCCGGAGGTGTACATGATGTACGCCAGGTTGTCGGGGTCGCCCAGTTCAGGCAGCGCATGGTTCGGCCAGGCGTCGAGCGGTTCGCTGTCCAGGCACAGGCAGCGTACCTGCGGCGCCACCGCCAGGCCTTGCAACTGCGTGCTGTGGCCAAGCAGCAGGACGATGCCGCTGTCCTCCATCATGTAGGCCAGGCGCTCGTGCGGGTAGTCGGGGTCCAGCGGTACATAGGCGCCGCCGGCCTTGAGCACCGCCAGCAGGCCGACCACCATGTCCAGGCTGCGCGGCAGGGCGATGCCGACGCGCACGTCCGGGCCGATGCCTTCCTCGCGCAGGCGGTGGGCCAGCTGGTTGGCGCGCTGGTCCAGGGCCTGGTAGCTGAGCTGCTGCCCTTCGCAGATCAGCGCCGTGGCCTGCGGCGTGCGCGCGGCCTGGTCGGCGATCAACTGCTGCACGGTGCGCTGGTCGGGGTAGACCGCCTCGTGTCGGCTCCATTGCTCAAGGATGGTCTGGCGCTGCGCCGCGTCCAGCAGCGGCAGCTCGACGATGCGCTGGGCCGGCTGGGTGCTGACCGCCTGCAGCAGGTTGAGCCAGTGCGCGGCCATGCGCTCGATGGTGGCGTGCTCGAACAGGTCGCTGACGTAGGTCAGGGTCGCACCCAGGCCATCCTCGCTTTCGAAGGTGTCCAGGGCCAGGTCCAGGTGTGCCGTTGGATTGCCCCAGCTCAGGCCTTCGATGCTCAAGCCCGGCAACTCGCGCGCCTGATCCGAGCGCTGGGCCTGGTGGTTGAACATCACCTGGAACAGCGGGTTGTGGCTCAGGCTGCGCTCTGGCTGCAGCGCCTCGACCAGTTGCTCGAACGGCAGGTCCTGGTGGGCCTGGGCCTGCAGCGCGGTGTGCTTGACCTGCTGCAGCAGCTCGCTGAAGGTCGTGTGCAGCTCGAACTGCGCCTTGAGCACCTGGGTGTTGACGAAGAAGCCGATCAGCCCTTCGGTCTCGGCCCGGGTGCGGTTGGCGATCGGCACGCCGACGCGGATGTCGGCCTGCCCGGTCTGGCGATGCAGCAGGCTCTGGAACGAGGCCAGCAGCAGCATGAACAACGTCACCCCTTGCTGGCGCGCCTGGGCCTTCAGGGCCTGGACCAACGGCGCCGGCACCTCGATGGCGAGGCTGCGTCCGGCGTGGCTCTGCACGGTGGGACGCGGGTGATCGGTGGGCAGTTGCAGCACATAGTGCTCGCCGCCCAGCTGGGCCAGCCAGTAATCGAGCTGGCGGGCCTGCTCGCCGGCCGCCATCCATTGGCGCTGCCAGGCGGCATAGTCGGCGTACTGCACGGCCAGGGCCGGCAGCTCGGGTTGGCGGCCCTGGCTCAAGGCCAGGTAGGCGCTCACCACCTCATCGACCATGATCGGCATCGACCAGCCATCGGCGACGATATGGTGCAGGGTCAGCACCAGCACATGCTCGTCCTCGGCCAGGCGCAGCAGGCGTACCCGCAGCAGCGGCCCCTGGGTCAGGTCGAAGGGGCGCTGGATCTCGCGGGCCACGCGTTCGCGGACCGCCTCGGTGGAGGTGTCCTGCAGCGACTCCATCACCAGGGTGAAGGTCGTGGGCACCTGGATATGCTGTAGTGCCTCGCCACCCCGTTGCTCGAAGGTGGTGCGCAGGCTCTCATGCCGCGCGACCAGGGCTTCGAAGGCCTGGCGCAGCGCCTCCAGGTTGATCCGGCCCTTCAGTTGCAGGGCTGCGGGGATATGGTAGGCGGCGCTTTCAGGCTCCAGCTGCCAGAGGAACCACTGGCGTTGCTGGGCGTAGGACAGCCGCAGCGGTTGGTTGCGATCCACAATCGTGAATGCCGGCGCCTGGCTGGCCGAACCCTGGCCGGCAGCCTGGGCGAAAGCCTGCAGGTCGGCGGACTCGAACAGGCTGCGCAGCGGGACTTCCAGGTCCAAGCGCTGGCGGATGCGCGAGGTTACCTGGGTGGCCAGCAGCGAGTGACCGCCGAGCTCGAAGAAGTTGTCGTGTAGACCCACCTGCTCGACCTTCAGCACTTCGCTCCAGATCGCCGCCAGCTGTTGCTCCAGCTCCGTGCGTGGCGCCACGTAGCCTTGTTGCAGTTGGCTTGCGTCCGGCTTGGGCAGGGCCTTGCGGTCCAGCTTGCCGTTGGCCGTCAGCGGCCACTGCTCCAGCACCAGGAAGTGCGTCGGAACCATGTAGTCCGGCAGGTTGGTTTTCAGGTGCTGCTTCAGCGTGTCACGCAGCGTTGCGTGATCGGCGGATGGATCCTGAGCGATCAGATAGGCAGCCAGTTGCTTGCCCCCTGCCCCGTCGATATCCAGCACCAGCACTTCGCGCACGGCAGCGTGCTCTTGCAGGCGTGCCTCGATCTCGCCCAGTTCGATACGGAAGCCACGGATCTTCACCTGATGGTCGATCCGGCCCACGTATTCGATCACCTCCTGGCCGCGATAACGGGCCAGGTCGCCGGTGCGGTACAGACGTCCGCCTTCACTGGAGAACGGATCCGGCACGAAGCGTTCGGCAGTCAGCGAAGCGCGGTTGTGGTAACCGCGGGCCAGGCCGGCATGGCCAACGTGCAGCTCGCCCGTGCAGCCCTTGGCCACCGGGTTGAAGTCGGCATCCAGTACATACATCGACAGGTCCGGGATCGCCGCACCGATCGGGCTGCCCGGCTGTTGCGTATCGGCAAAGCGGATTGGCCGATAGGTCACGTGGACCGTGGTCTCGGTGATGCCGTACATGTTGATCAGGTTGTCGCAGTCCTCGCCGAAACGCTCGAACCACGGTTGCAGTGCAGCAACGTCCAAAGCCTCGCCACCGAAGATCACGTAGCGCAGTGCCAGATCATCAGCGCTGTCACAGGCCACTCGCATCAGCGGCTTGAACGCCGACGGGGTCTGGTTAAGCACGGTCACGCCCTGCTCCACCAGCAGTTGGTGGAAGTCTTCCGGCGAACGCGTGGTTTCACGCGGCACGATCACCAAACGACCACCGTGCAGCAGCGCGCCGAAGATCTCCCACACGGAGAAGTCGAAGGCGTAGGAGTGGAACAGCGTCCATACATCCTGCGGGCCGAAGCCGAACCAGGCATCGGTGGCCTTGAACAGGCGCAACAGGTTGTGGTGCGGCAGCAGCGTGCCTTTCGGCTTGCCGGTGGAGCCCGAGGTGTAGATGACGTAGGCCAGATTGTCCGGCTGCGTCAGGTGATCAGGGTTCTGATCGCTGTAGCCAGCCAGATCGTCTTCCAGCTTCAGGCTGCGGACCTGCGTCGGCACGGGCAGATCGGCCAGCAGGTGACCTTGTGTCAGCAGCAGTTGAATGCCGCTGTCTTCCATCATGTAGCTCAGGCGGTCCTGCGGATACTCCGGATCCAGTGGCACATAGGCGCCCCCGGCCTTGAGGATCGCCAGCAGGCCAACGATCATCTCGAAGCCGCGCTCCACGCCGATGCCCACCAGCACATCCGGCCCCACGCCCTGCTCGCGCAGCTTGTGGGCCAGGCGGTTGGCGCGGCGGTTGAGCTGGTCGTAGCTCAGCGCCTGCCCGGCGAAGGCCACGGCGATCGCCTCAGGCGTACGTGCCGCCTGCGCCTCGATCAGCACATGAGCGCACTCGGCGCTTGGATAACGCTGCACATCCGCTTGCAGCTCGACCAGCTCGGCCGCATCGAGCAACGGCAACTGCGCCACGCGCTGGCCGCTGTCCTGGCAGATGCCCTGCAGCAGGTTGCGCCAGTACCCGCCCAGACGCTCGGCCGTGGCCGGGTCGAACAACGCGGTGGCATAGCTCAGGATGGCGTTCAACCCGGTGCTGTGTTCGACCGTGTTGAGCACCAGGTCGAACTGGGTGGTACGGTCTTCCCAGTCCAGCCCCTCGATCCGCAGCCCGGCCAGCTCCTGGGCCGTGCCGGGGTTTTCCGTCTTGTGGTTGAACAACACCTGGAACAGCGGGCTGTGGCTCATGCTGCGCTCGGGCTGCAGCGCCTCGACCAGCTGCTCGAACGGCAGGTCCTGGTGCGCCTGGGCCTGCACGGCGGTCTGGCGGACCTGTTGCAGCAGCTCGGCGAAAGTGGTGCGCAGGTCGAAGCGGGCGTCGAGCACCTGGGTGTTGACGAAGAAGCCAATCAGGCCCTCGGTCTCGGCCCGGTTGCGGTTGGCCACCGGCACGCCGACGCGCACCTGCGATTGACCACTGAGACGGTGCAGCAGTGTCTGGAACGAGGCCAGCAGCAGCATGAACAGGGTCACGCCCTGTTGCCGTGCGGTAGCCTTGAGGGCCTCGACCAGCTCGCGCTCCAGACGGATGTCCAGGCGGGCGCCGGCGTGGTTCTGCTGCAGGGGCCGCGGACGGTCGGTCGGCAGCTCCAGCAACGGTTGCTCATCACCCAGCTGTCGGCGCCAGTAGTCGAGCTGGCGAGCCTGCTCGCCGGCTTCCATCCACTGGCGCTGCCAGGCCGCATAGTCGGCGTACTGGAACGCCAGGGCCGGCAGTTGCGGGGCAATGCCCTGACAATGAGCGGCATACAGGCGCACCACTTCATCGACCATGACCGGCATCGACCAGCCGTCGGCGACGATATGGTGCAGGGTCAGCACCAGCACATGCTCGTCGGCGGCCAGGCGCAGCAGGCGGGCGCGCAGCAGCGGGCCGTGCTCCAGATCGAATGGCTGGGCGGTTTCCTCGACGATACGTGCCTGCAGGGCTTCGGCGCTGACCGTTTCGACAGCCAGGTCGAAGTCGCTGGCCAGGTGGATGCGCTGACAGGCTTGGTCGCCTTCCTGATGGAAGGTGGTGCGCAGGGTTTCATGACGAGCAATCAGCGCGGCGAAGCTGCTGCGCAGGGCCTCGATGTTCAGCTCGCCCTTCAGGCGCAGGGCCGAAGGGATGTTGTAGGCGGCGCTGTCCGGCTCCAACTGCCAGAGGAACCACTGGCGTTGCTGGGCGTAGGACAGCGGCAGCGGCTGGCTGCGGTCCACGACAGTAAACGCCGGCGCCTGGCTGGCCGAACCTTGGCCTGCGGCCTGGGCAAAGGCCTGCAGGTCGGCGGACTCGAACAGGCTGCGCAGCGGGACTTCCAGCTCCAAGCGCTGGCGGATCCGCGAGGTCACTTGGGTGGCCAGCAACGAATGGCCGCCGAGTTCGAAGAAGTTGTCGTGCAGGCCGACCTGCTCGACCTTCAGCACTTCGCTCCAGATCGCGGCCAGTTGTTGCTCCAGCTCCGTACGTGGGGCCACGTAGCCTTGTTTCAGCTGGCTGGCGTCCGGTTTCGGCAGGGCCTTGCGGTCCAGCTTGCCGTTGGCGGTCAGCGGCCACTGTTCCAGCACCAGGAAATGAGTCGGAACCATGTAGTCCGGGAGGTTGGCTTTCAGGTGCTGTTTCAGCATGTCACGCAACGCTGCGTGGTCTGCATTTTCGTCTTGAGCGATCAGGTAAGCCGCCAGTTGCTTGCCCCCTGCCCCGTCGATATCCAGCACCAGCACTTCGCGCACGGCGGCATGTTCTTGCAGGCGCGCCTCGATTTCGCCCAGTTCGATACGGAAGCCGCGGATCTTCACCTGATGGTCGATCCGGCCCACGTACTCGATCACCTCCTGGCCGCGATAACGCGCCAGGTCGCCGGCCCGGTACAAACGTCCACCTTCGCTGGAGAACGGATCCGGTACGAAGCGTTCGGCGGTCAGCGAGGCACGGTTGTGGTAACCGCGCGCCAGACCGGCGTGGCCGACGTGCAGCTCACCCGTGCAACCCTTGGCCACCGGATTGAAGTCGGCATCCAGCACGTACATCGACAGGTCCGGGATCGCCGCACCGATCGGGCTGCCCGACTGCTGGGTGTCGGCGAAGCGAATCGGCCGGTAGGTCACATGGACCGTGGTCTCGGTGATGCCGTACATGTTGATCAGGTTGTCGCAGTCCTCGCCGAAACGCTCGAACCACGGTTGCAACGCCGCCACATCCAGGGCTTCGCCGCCGAAAATCACGTAACGCAGCGCCAGATCGGCAGAGCTGTCACAAGCCACCCGCATCAGCGGTTTGAACGCCGACGGGGTCTGGTTCAGCACGGTCACGCCCTGCTCCACCAGCAACTGGTGGAAGTCTTCAGGCGAACGCGTGGTTTCACGCGGCACGATCACCAGACGACCACCATGCAGCAGCGCGCCGAAGATCTCCCACACGGAGAAGTCGAAGGCGTAGGAGTGGAACAGCGTCCATACATCCTGCGGACCGAAGCCGAACCAGGCATCGGTCGCCTTGAACAGGCGCAGCAGGTTGTGGTGCGGCAGCAGCGTGCCTTTCGGCTTGCCGGTCGAGCCCGAGGTGTAGATGACGTAGGCCAGATTGTCCGGCTGAGTCAGGTGCGCAGGGTTCTCATCGCTGTAGCCAGCCAGATCGTCTTCCAGCTTCAGGCTGCGGACCTGCGTCGGCACGGGCAGATTCGCCAGCAGGTGACCTTGCGTCAGCAACAGTTGAATACCGCTGTCTTCCATCATGTAGCTCAGGCGGTCCTGCGGGTATTCCGGATCCAGCGGCACATAGGCGCCACCCGCCTTGAGGATCGCCAGCAGGCCGACGATCATCTCGAACCCGCGCTCCACGGCGATGCCCACCAGCACATCCGGCCCCACGCCCTGCTCACGCAGCTTGTGCGCCAGGCGGTTGGCACGGCGGTTGAGCTGGTCGTAGCTCAGCGCCTGCCCGGCGAAGGTCACGGCGACCGCCTCAGGCGTACGTGCCGCCTGCGCCTCGATCAGCTCATGGGCACAAGCCGTGCCTGGATATTGCTGCACATCAGCTTTCCACTCGCCCTGCTCTGCCACATCGAGCAACGGCAACTGCGCCACACGCTGCGCGTGGTCCTGGCAAATGCCCTGCAACAGGTTGCGCCAATGCCGGCCGATGCGCTCGACCGTGGCCGGGTCGAACAGCGAGGTGGCGTAGGTCAGTGCCGCGATCAGCCCGCCGTCGTGTTCGGCGGTGTTGAGGATCAGGTCGAACTGGGTGGTCTGCCCTTCCCAGCTCAAGCCCTCGACCTGCAGCTCGCCGAGCTGACGGGCCATGCCCGGGCTTTCGGCCTGGTGGTTGAACAGCACCTGGAACAGCGGGTTGTGGCTCATGCTGCGCTCGGGCTGCAGCGCCTCGACCAGTTGCTCGAACGGCAGGTCCTGATGCGCCTGGGCCTGCAGCGCGGCCTCGCGGACCTGCTGCAGCAACACGGTGAAGGTGATCTGCGGCGCGAACTCGGCCTTGAGCACCTGGGTGTTGACGAAGAAGCCGATCAGCCCCTGGGTTTCGGCCCGGGCACGGTTGGCCACCGGCACGCCGACACGGATATCGGCCTGGCCGCTGTAACGGTGCAGCAGCGTCTGGAACGACGCCAGCAACAGCATGAACAGGGTCACCCCCTGCTGACGCGCCAAGGCCTTGAGCGCCTGGGCCAGGGAGGCATCGATATCGATGGCCAGCCGCGCGCCGTGGAAGTTCTGCACCGACGGCCGCGGACGGTCGACGGGCAGCTCCAGCAGCGGCTGCTCGCCGGCCAGCTGCTGGCGCCAGTAGCCGAGCTGACGCTCCTGCTCGCCCGCCTCCATCCAGTCGCGCTGCCACAGCGCGTAGTCGGCATACTGGATCGGCAGCTCGGCGAGGGTCACCGGCGAGCCCTGGCGCAAGCCTTGGTAAAGACGGATCAGCTCGTCCACCAGGATCGGCGTGGACCAGCCATCGGAGACGATATGGTGCACGGTGAGGATCAGCACATGCTCTTCAGGCCCCAGCACCAGCAGCCTGACCCGCAGCAGCGGGCCCTGTTGCAGGTCGAAGGGTTGCTGCACCTCGGCCTCCACCCGCGCGCGGATGGCCGCTTCCAGATTCGCCGGATCGGCAACCGCGAACGGCTCAACCGCCAATGCCAGCGGCAAGGGCGGATGGACGACCTGCACCGCGCCGTCACCCTCCTGGCGGAAGGTGGTGCGCAGGGTCTCGTGGCGCGCCACCAGGCTGTCGAAGCTGCGCTGCAACGCCTCGATATCCAGCGCGCCCTTGAGCCGCAGCGCCGCCGGAATGTTGTAGGCGGCGCTGTGCGGATCGAGCTGCCAGAGGAACCACTGGCGCTGCTGTGCGTATGAAAGCGCTGCCCCGTGCGCAGAATCCCTTCTGAAGATCGGGGTGACCCCGTAGAGGTTGACACCCTGGCGCTTGAGCAAGGCTGCCAATGCCTTGCGCTCCCTGGTGGACAGCGACTTTACGGAGTCGAGCAGCTCTTGCACTTTGAATGTCTCCCGCTAAGCGATCAGATTATCTATTTCCTGTGCAGTAAGACGTTTCAAGGCCTCCAGGGATTTAGTCAGTTCGTCATGGGCGTTGGCGACCTGCCCCGACTTGCGTTCGACCACCTGGCTGAAATCGGCCAGGGTGGCCTGCTCGAACAGCTCGTTCAGGCTCAGGTCGACGCCCAGTTGCTCGCGCACCCGGCCGATCACCTGGACAATCAGCAACGAGTGCCCACCCAGGTCGAAGAAGTTGTCCTGCAGCCCCACCCGCTCGACATGCAGCACCTCGGCCCAGATCGCCGCCAGCTTGCGCTCCAGCTCCGTGACCGGCGCCACATGGGCCGGCTGCAGCTGGCTGGCGTCCGGCAGCGGCAGGGCCTTGCGGTCCAGCTTGCCGTTGGGGGTCTGCGGCATGCGCGCCAGGCCCACCAGGTGGCTCGGCACCATGTAGTCCGGCAGCCCGGCCTTCAGGTGCGCGCGCAGCTCGCCGCGCAGCGCTTCCACGCCTTGCTGCGCGTCGTGCAGCACCAGGTAAGCCGCCAGCTGTTTGCCGGTCGGGCCGTCGATATCGATCACCGCGGCCTCGCGGATCGCCGGGTGCAACAGCAGGCGCTCCTCGATTTCGCCCAGCTCGATGCGGAAGCCACGGATCTTCACCTGGTGGTCCAGGCGCCCGACATACTCGATCACGCCGTCGTCGCGGTAGCGGGTCAGGTCGCCGGTGCGGTACAGGCGCGCGCCCGGCTCGCTGGCGAACGGATCCGGCACGAAGCGCTCGGCGGTGAGGCCCGGACGGTTGTGGTAGCCCCGCGCCAGGCCATCGCCGCCGATCAGCAGCTCGCCGCGCGCGCCTTGCGCCAACACGTCGAGCTCGTCACTGACCACGTGCAGGCGGGTGTTGGCCAGCGGACGGCCCAGCCACACATCGTCGCTGGCGGTCAGGTAGTGGCAGGCCGACCAGATGGTGGTCTCGGTCGGGCCGTAGACGTTCCACACATGCCCGGCCTGGGCAATCAGGCGCTGGGCCAGCTCGGCGCTCAGCGCCTCGCCGCCGCACAGCACCTTCTTGCCGGCGAAGGCACCGGGCGCCGCAGCATCCAGCAGCATGCGCCAGGTCGATGGCGTGGCCTGGACGACGCTGACCGCCTGGGCGTGGATCACCGCCATCAGGGCCTGCGGGTCCTTGTTCACCTGCTCGCCCAGCAGCACCACGCTGGCGCCGCGCAGCAACGGCAGGTACAGCTCAAGGCCGGCGATGTCGAACGACAGCGAGGTCAGCGACAGCACCTTGTCCTGGGCGTCGATGCCCGGCTGGCGCGCCATGCTGCACAGGAAGTTGACCAGCGCGTCGTGGCGGATGGTCACGCCCTTGGGCTTGCCGGTGGAGCCGGAGGTGTAGATCACGTACGCGAGGTTTTCCGGCAGTGCCAGCTGGCGCGGATTGTCCCCGCCGTGCTCGGCTGGCAGCGGCTGGTCCAGGCACAGGCTGTGCACCTGCGGCGGAATCGGCAGGCGCTGCAGCAGGCTGGACTGGGTCAGCAGCAGCGGGATGCCGCTGTCCTCCATCATGTAAGCCAGGCGGTCCTCGGGGAACTGCGGGTCCAGCGGCACATAGGCGCCACCAGCCTTGAGTACCGCCAGCAGGCCGACCAGCATGTCAAGGCTGCGCTCCACGGCGATCCCCACCAGCACATCGGGGCCGACGCCCAGGCTGCGCAGGTGATGGGCCAGGGCGTTGGCGCGACGGTTAAGCTGCTCATAGCTCAGCGACTGCTCGCCCAGCACCGCAGCGATGGCCTGCGGCGTGCGTGCGGCCTGCACCTCGATCAACTGCTGGACGGTCTGCCCGCGTGGATAGTCGGCGGCGCTGTCATTCCAGGCGTGCAGGGTGCGCTCGCGCTCCTCGCGGCTCAGCAGCGGCAGTTCGGCAACCCGCTGCCCGGCGTCCTGGCAGATGCCCTGCAACAGGTTGCGCCAGTGCTCGGCCATGCGCGCCACGCTGGCGGCCTCGAACAGGCTGGTGGCGTAGGTCAGGGTCGCGCTCAGGCCGCCTTCGTGCTCGGCGGTGTCCAGGGTCAGGTCGAACTGCGCGGTCTGCTTGTCCGAGACCAGACCCTGCAGGCTGAGGCCCGCCAGCTCGCGGGATTCGCCCAGCACCTGGGTCTGGTGGTTGAACATCACCTGGAACAGCGGGCTGTGGCTCAGGCTGCGCTCCGGCTGCAGGGCCTCGACCAGTTGTTCGAAGGGCAGCTCCTGGTGCGCCTGGGCGCCCAGGGCGGTGTGCTTGACCTGTTGCAGCAATTCGTCGAAGCGCAGTTGCGGCTGGAAGCGGGCATCCAGTACCTGGGTGTTGACGAAGAAGCCGATCAGCCCTTCGGTCTCGGCCCGGGTGCGGTTGGCCACCGGCACGCCGACGCGGATGTCGGCCTGACCGGAATGACGATGCAGCAAGGCCTGGAACGACGCCAGCAGGAGCATGAACAGGGTCACGTCCTGTTGCCCGGCCAGCGCCTTGAGCTGGGCAACCAGGCCCGGCTCCAGGCTCACCTGCAGGCGAGCGCCGTCGTATTGCTGCACGGCGGGACGCGGGTGGTCGGTGGCCAGCTCGAGGATCGGCTGGCTGCTGCCCAGGCGCGCTTGCCAGTAGTCCAGCTGGCGCTGTTGCTCGCCAGCCTCCATCCACTGGCGCTGCCAGGCGGCGTAGTCGGCGTACTGGAACGCCAGGGCCGGCAGCTGCGGGGCCTTACCCTGCAGATGGCTTTCATAGCCGCGCACCAGTTCATCGACCATGATCGGCATCGACCAGCCGTCGGCGACGATATGGTGCAGGGTCAGCACCAGCACGTGGTCGTCGGCGGCCAGGCGCAGCAAGCGGGCGCGCAGCAGCGGACCGTGCTCGAGGTTGAACGGCTCGCGCACCTGGGCCTCGACCCAGGCCTGTAGCGCCGTCTCATCCAGGGCAGCCGACGCGACCTGCAGCGGAACATCGAGCGTCGGGTGCACCACCTGTTCGGCACTATCGCCCTGCTGCCTGAAGGTGGTGCGCAGGGTTTCGTGACGGGCGATCAGCGCGGCGAAGCTGCTGCGCAGGGCCTCGATGTTCAGCTCGCCCTTCAGACGCAGGGCCGAAGGGATGTTGTAGGCGGCGCTGTCCGGCTCCAGCTGCCAGAGGAACCACTGGCGTTGCTGGGCGTAGGACAACGGCAGCGGCTGGCTGCGGTCCACGACAGTGAACGCCGGCGCCTGGCTGGCCGAACCCTGGCCGGCAGCCTGGGCGAAGGCCAGCAGGTCGGCGGACTCGAACAGGCTGCGCAGCGGGACTTCCAGCTCCAAGCGCTGGCGGATCCGCGAGGTCACTTGGGTGGCCAGCAACGAGTGGCCACCGAGCTCGAAGAAGTTGTCGTGCAGACCCACCTGCTCGACCTTCAGCACTTCGCTCCAGATCGCGGCCAGTTGTTGTTCCAGCGCCGTGCGTGGCGCCACGTAGCCTTGTTGCAGTTGGCTGGCGTCCGGCTTCGGCAGGGCCTTGCGGTCCAGCTTGCCGTTGGCCGTCAGCGGCCACTGGTCCAGCACAAGGAAGTGGGTCGGGACCATGTAGTCCGGCAGGTTGGCTTTCAGGTGCTGTTTCAGCGTGTCACGCAATGCTGCGTGGTCTGCATTTTCGTCTTGAGCGATCAGGTAAGCCGCCAGTTGCTTGCCCCCTGCCCCGTCGATATCCAGCACCAGCACTTCGCGCACGGCGGCATGTTCTTGCAGGCGTGCCTCGATTTCGCCCAGTTCGATACGGAAGCCACGGATCTTCACCTGATGGTCGATCCGGCCCACGTATTCGATCACCTCCTGGCCGCGATAACGGGCCAGGTCGCCGGTGCGGTACAGACGTCCGCCTTCGCTGGAGAACGGATCCGGTACGAAGCGTTCGGCGGTCAGCGAGGCACGGTTGTGGTAACCGCGCGCCAGGCCGGCGTGGCCGACGTGCAGCTCGCCCGTGCAGCCCTTGGCCACCGGATTGAAATCGGCGTCCAGCACATACATCGACAGGTCCGGGATCGCCGCACCGATCGGGCTACCCGCCTGTTGCGTATCGGCAAAGCCGATTGGCCGGTAGGTCACGTGGACCGTGGTCTCGGTGATGCCGTACATGTTGATCAGGTTGTCGCAGTCCTCGCCGAAACGTTCGAACCACGGTTGCAGCGCGGCCACATCCAGGGCTTCACCACCGAAGATCACGTAGCGCAGCGCCAGATCGGCAGTGCTGTCACAGGCCGCCCGCATCAGCGGCTTGAAAGCCGACGGGGTCTGGTTCAGCACGGTGACACCCTGCTCCACCAGCAGTTGGTGGAAGTCTTCCGGCGAACGCGTGGTTTCACGCGGCACGATCACCAAACGACCACCGTGCAGCAGCGCGCCGAAGATCTCCCACACAGAGAAGTCAAACGCGTACGAGTGGAACAGCGTCCATACATCCTGCGGACCGAAGCCGAACCAGGCGTCGGTCGCCTTGAACAGGCGCAGCAGGTTGTGGTGCGGCAGCAGCGTGCCTTTCGGCTTGCCGGTCGAGCCCGAGGTGTAGATGACGTAGGCCAGATTGTCCGGCTGAGTCAGGTGCGCGGGATTCTCCTCGCTGTAGCCAGCCAGGTCGTCTTCCAGCTTCAAGCTACGCACCTGCGCCGGCACGGGCAGATTCGCCAACAGGTGACCTTGCGTCAGCAGCAGTTGAATGCCGCTGTCTTCCATCATGTAGCTCAGGCGATCCTGCGGGTATTCCGGATCCAGTGGCACATAGGCGCCCCCTGCCTTGAGGATCGCCAGCAGGCCGACGATCATCTCGAAGCCACGTTCCACGGCGATACCCACCAGCACATCCGGCCCCACGCCCCGCTCGCGCAGCCTGTGCGCCAGGCGGTTGGCACGGCGGTTGAGCTGGTCGTAGCTCAGCGCCTGCCCGGCGAAGGTCACGGCGATCGCCTCAGGCGTACGCACCGCCTGCGCCTCGATCAACTCATGGGTGCAAGCCGTGCTCGGATAGCTGGCCACTACCTGCTGGTCTTCCACCGGCAGGCTGAGCGCACCCAGTGCACGCTGAGCGTCAGCCGCCAACTGCGCAAGCAGGTGCTGGAAGTGCCCCGCCAACTGGTCGATGGCCTGTTCGCTGAAGCACTGGCGATCGAAACTGAAGCTCGCCTCCAGGCGCTCACCCACTTGCACCACCAGGGTAAGCGGGTAGTTGGTCTGCTCCTGGTTGAGCACCTCGCCGAACTGCAGACCCTGCGGCGCGCCCTGTTGCAGCGCCTCGGACACCGGGTAGTTCTCGAAGACCAGAATGTTGTCGAACAGCGCCTCGCCGCTCCAGCCAGCCCAGCGCTGGATCTCGTACAGCGGCGTGTGCTCGTGCTCGCGCAAGGCCAGGTTCAGCGCCTGGACCTGCTGCACCCACTCGCCCACGGTCTGTTCCGGGCGCGGGCTGGCGACCACCGGCAAGGTGTTGATGAACAGCCCCAGCTGCTCCTCGACACCCGGCAACTCCGCCGGGCGACCGGCCACGGTGGCACCGAAGGTCACGCTGGCCTGGCCGGTGTAGCGCTGCAACAGCAGCAGCCAGGCGGCCTGGACCAGGGTGTTGAGGGTAACGCGCTGGTCCCGGGCGAAGTCCGCCAGCTGCCGGGTCTGCTGCGCCTCGAAACGCAGCGCCAGGACGCCATGGCCCTGCCCCTGGGCCGAGGACTTGAACGCCTGGACCAGACGGGTCGGTTCTTGCAAATCGGCCACCTGCCCCCGCCAGAAGGTTTCGCTGGCCTGCTGGTCCTGGCCTTGCAGCCACTGGATATAGTCGCGATAACGGCTGGTCTTGCCGCCCGGCGTCGCGCCGCTGTAGCGCTGCAGCACTTCGCCCAGCAAGCGCGAGCTGCTCCAACCGTCCATCAGGATATGGTGGCTGGTGTAGATCAGGTGATGACTGTCATCGCCTGTGCGGATCAGCGTCAGGCGCAGCAGCGGACCGCTGGCCAAGTCGAAACCGGCCTGGCGCTCGGCCTGGGCCACGGCATCCGGATCCTGGGACTGGTCGAGCTCGACGAAAGGCACCTGCACCTGGCGCCGTACCACCTGCACCGGTGCCGGCAGATCCTGCGGGAAGCAGCTGCGCAGCACTTCGTGGTTGTCCACCACCGCCTGCCAGGCCGCACGGAAGCGCGCCATGTCCAGCCCGCGCACATCCACGCGCAACTGGTTGATGTAGTTGCCCGCCGCCTGCTCGTAGAGGCTGTGGAACAGCATGCCCTGCTGCATCGGCGACAGCGGGTAGAGGTCCTCGATTTCCCCGGCCGCCAGCGGCAGGCCGTCCAGTTGCGCCTGGGTCAGCTCGGCCAGCGGGAAGTCCGATGGCGTGACGCCCTGGTGCGGCGCCTGGGCGCAGTGCTCGACCAGCTCGGCCAGCACCTGCTCGTAGCGGCGCGCCAGGGCCTCGATGGTCTCGGGACGGAACACCTCGCGGCTGAAGCTCCAGTCCAGCTCCAGCTCGCCCTGGTAGACCTGCCCGGTGATACCGAGCCAGTTGCCCAGCGGGCTGTCCATATCCTGGGTAGCACCGCTGGCCTCGCTGGCCGGAGTGAACAGCGCGCCCTCGGCCTCGGCGAAGCTGCCGTCGAACTGCCCCAGGTAGTTGAAGGTCACCCGTGGCTGCGGCAATACCGCCAGGCGCGCGCGCAGGTCGGGCTCGCCGAGGTAGCGCAGCACGCCGTAGCCGATGCCTTTGTTCGGCACCGCACGTAACTGCTCCTTGACTGCGCACAATCCCGCGCCCAGCCCATGAGCTGGCGTCAGGCGTACCGGGAACAGGCTGCTGAACCAGCCCAGGGTGCGGCTTAGGTCCAGTTCCGGGAACAGGTCCTCGCGGCCATGGCCTTCCAGCTGGATCAGCACCGATTTCTCTTCGGTCCAGTCGCACAGCACCCGCGCCAGGGCCGCCAGCAGCAGGTCGTTGACCTGGGTGCGGTAGGCGGCGGGCGCCACCTGCAGCAGCTTGCGGGTCAGCGCGGTGTCCAGGCGCGACGAGGCATGGGCGACGTGACGGTTGGTCTGGGCGCCCGACGGATTGTCCCGTGGCAATTCATCGCCAGCGGCTGCGAGGCCGTCCAGCCAGTAATCGGCTTCGGCCAGCAGTTCGGGGCTGCGGGCATAGGCGCCAAGGCGCTCGGCCCAAGCCTTGAGCGAACTGCTCTTGGCCGCCAGCGCCAGCGGCTTGCCCGCGACCAGGGCCGTGTAGGCCAGTTGCAGGTCTTCCAGCAGCACACGCCAGGACACACCGTCGACCACCAGGTGGTGGATCACCAGCAGCAAACGCTGCTGGCCTTCGGGCAGGTCGACCAGCAGCGCTCGCAGCAGCGGCCCTTTGGCCAGGTCGAGGCTGCGTTGGGCCTGCTCGGCCAGGGCCGGCAGCTCGGCCATCTCGTTCAACTTACGAACCCAGAGCATGTCGTCGGCCTTGCCAGCCTGAAACTCGGCCTGCCAGGTATCGCGCTGGGAGAAGCGCAGGCGCAGTGCGTCGTGTTGGTCGACCAGCGCCTGCAACGCGCCCGTCAGACAGTCGGCGCGCAGCGGCTGGGTCGGTTTGAGCAGCAAAGCCTGGTTCCAATGCTGGCGCTCAGGGATGTCGGTTTCGAAGAAGCGCGCCTGGATCGGCAACAACGCCAGCGTGCCGCTGACCTGCTCGACCGCCGCTGCCTTTTTCTCGATGCGTTTGGCCACCGCCGCCAGCTGGCCGATGGTCTGTTTCTCGAACAATTGCTTGGGGCTGAGCTTGATGCCCTGGCGCTTGGCCCGGGCGATGATCTGCAGGCTGAGGATCGAGTCGCCGCCCAGTTCGAAGAAGTTGTCGGTACTGCCGACCTGGTCGAGCTTGAGCACCTCGGCCCAGATCGCCGCCAGGGCCTGCTCGATCTCGCCGACTGGCGCTGTGTACTGGCGCCGGGCGACACCCGGTGCCAGCAGCGCGCGCTTGTCGAGCTTGCCGTTGGCGGTCAGCGGCAGGCGCTCCAGGAGCAGGATCTGTGATGGCACCATGTAGTCCGGCAGGCGGTCCTGCAATTGCTGGCGCAAGGCTTCACCCTGCAGCCCCTGCCCCACGCACCAGCCCACCAGTTGCAGGCGGGTCTCGTCACCGTCCACCGGCTGGGCCAGGACCACCGCTTCTGCGACCCCGTCCAGCCCCAGCAGCACCCGCGCCACTTCGGCTGGTTCGACACGATAACCGCGCACCTTGACCTGGTCGTCGGCGCGACCGATGAATTCCACCTGGCCCGCACGGTTGCGCCGCACCCGGTCGCCGCTGCGGTACAGGCACTGGCCAGGCCGCGTCGGGTCCGGCACGAAGCGTTCGGCGGTCAGGCCCGGCTGACCGAGGTAACCCTGGGCCACGCTGGCACCGCCGATATACAGCTCGCCCGCGACCTGGTCGGCGATCGGGTTGAGCACATCGTCGAGCAGCAGCACATGGGCGCCCGGCAGGGCCGTGCCCACCGGCACGGCGCGGGCCTCGGCGGCGAGGGTCGTGACCTCATGGGTCAGCACGCCGACCGTGGTCTCGCTCGGGCCATAGTGGTTGATCAGGCGGCAGCCCGGCTTGAGCCGGCGCACCTGCTCCACCAGGGCGGGCGTGCAGGCCTCGCCACCGACGATCAGCGCCTGCTCGGGCAGCACATCGGCGGGGTTGCCGGCCTGTAGCAGCGCCGCCAGGTGGCCAGGGACGATCTTCAGTACGCCAACCCGGTGTTCGGCCATGTAGCGGGCGAAGGCGTCCGGGTCGAAGCCCAGCGCCTCGGGCAGCACATGCAGCAGGCGCCCGGCGCACAGGGCGCCGAACAGCACGGTGTGGCCCAGGTCGGCGGCGATGGTCGAGACCAGCGCCATACTCGCCTCCGGTGCTGGCGCCAGGCGCTTGAGCAGGCCGGCGACATAGCTGGCCAGGGCGCCATGACTGACC
This sequence comes from Pseudomonas sp. NMI760_13, assembly GCF_021283245.1. Lineage (NCBI taxonomy): Bacteria > Pseudomonadati > Pseudomonadota > Gammaproteobacteria > Pseudomonadales > Pseudomonadaceae > Pseudomonas > Pseudomonas sp. NMI760_13. The sequence goes on from NZ_JAJSRC010000013.1 coordinate 148,219, forward strand.
AGCACGCCCTTGGGCTGGCCGGTGGAGCCGGAGGTGTGGATCACATAGGCCGGCGATTCGGCCCACAGCGTGATGGCCGGCGCGCTGGCCGGCAGGTCCTGCCATTGTTCGGGCACATAGCCCACGGTCAGGCGATCGGCGGCGGCCAGGCTGGTCAGGCGCGCATCGCCGGCGGCGCACAACAGCACCTTGGCCTGCGCCGCATCGAGCATCTGCCGCAGACGCGCTTCAGGCGCCTTGGTGTCCAACGGCATGTACACGGCGCCGGCCTTGAGAATGCCGAGCATGCAGGTCAGCCAGTCCAGCGAACGCTCCATCAGCACCGCCACCGGCTGGCCGCGGGTCACGCCCTGGCGTTGCAGGTGGTGAGCCAGACGGTTGGCAGCCTGGTCCAGGGCGGCGAAGCTCAGGCTGTGCTCCAGGCTACGGGCGGCGAGCGCCTCGGGCTGCCGACGCACCTGCTCCTGCCATTGCTCCACTACCAGTACCGGCGCCTCGCGCTCCGGCGCCTGCCCGGCACGCAGCGGCGCGGCCAGGCGATGCAGCGGCAGCTGCGGCGCGTCGAGCAACTGGCCCAGCAGCTCGATGAACGCCGGGATGAACGCCTCGACCGTGGCGCGCTGGTAGAGGTCGCTGGCGAAGGTCATCTCGCCGTGGATCAGCTGGCCGTCGTCGGTGATGTCCAGCGCCAGGTCGAAGTGGGTGCCGACCTTGTCCAGCGGGTACTCGGCGACGCTCAGGCCCGGCAGGGCCAGCGAGCGCTGGCGTTGCATGCCGACGTTCTGGTTGAACTTGACCTGGAACAGCGGGTTGTGGCCCAGGTTGCGCTCCGGCACCAGTGCGTCCACCAGTTGCTCGAACGGCAGTTCCTGGTGCGCCTGGGCGCCAAGCACCGCCTCGCGCACCTGGGCCAGCAGGTCGTCGAAGCTCAGGCGCTCGTCCACCTGGCAGCGCAGCACCTGGGTGTTGACGAAGAAACCGATCAGCCCCTCGACCTCGGCGCGGCCGCGGTTGGCGTTGGGCACGCCGATGCGGATATCACGCTGCCCGGCCTGGCGCGAGAGGAACAGCGAGAAGCCCGCCAGCACCAGCATGAACAGGGTCATGCCCTGGGCGCGGGCGTAGCCGCCCAGGCGTCGGGACAGCTCGGCGCCGAAGTCGAAGCTCAGGGTCTGGCCGTCGAAGCTCTGGGTCAGCGGGCGGGCATGGTCAGCGGCCACCTCCAGCAGCGGCTGCTCCTCGCCCAGCTGCTGGCGCCAGTAGCCGAGCTGGCGCTCGCCCTCCCCGGCCTCCAGCCAACTGCGCTGCCAGATCGCATAGTCGGCGTACTGCACCTCCAGCGCCGGCAACTGCGGTGCCTGCCCCTGGCTGAAAGCCTGGTAGCTGTGCACGAACTCCTTGACCATCACATCCATCGACCAGCCGTCGGAGACGATGTGGTGCATGCTCACCAGCAGCACATAGTCCTCGGCCGCCAGCCGGTACAGGCTGGCGCGCAGCAGCGGCCCGTGCAGCAGGTCGAAGGGCTGGTGGCTGGCCTCGCGCACCTGCGTGGCCAGCTCGGCCTCGCGCCGGTCGCTGGCGACACCGGTGAGATCGACCTGCGCCAGGGGTACGGCCTGGGTCGCGAGGATCACCTGGCGCGGCTGTTCGCCATCGACCTGGAACACCGTGCGCAGCGCCTCGTGGCGCGCCACCAGGTGCTCGAACGAGCGCTGCAGGGCCGCCACGTCGAGCCGGCCGCTCAGGCGCAGGCCGGCCGCCATGTTGTAGGCCGCGCTGTGTGGCTCCAGCTGCCAGAGGAACAGCAGGCGCTGCTGAGCGAAGGACAGGGGGATGCTGGCAAAGTCGTGACGCGACTCGACCACCGGCAACAGGCTGAAGTCCTTGCCGTCCTCGCGCAGCTTGGCGAGGAACTGCCGGCGCTGCTCCAGGGGCAGGCTGACGAACCGTTTTGCAATGCGTACCGCCATGTTGCCACTCATGCCTCAACCCCTTCCAAGGAACTCATGAACGCGTCCATATCCGACCAGTCGTCATCTTTATCACCGCCCTCCAGACGGCCCAGCTCGGCGGCCAGGTCGCCCAGCGCCGGGTGTTCGAACAGGCTGCGCAACGGCAGCACCAGGCCCAGTTGGTCCTTGATCCGCGCCAATACCTGGGCGGCCAGCAACGAGTGCCCGCCCAGCTCGAAGAAGTGATCATCCAGGCCGACCTTGGTCACGCCCAGCACCTGTATCCAGATCTGCGCCAGCTGCTGCTCGATGGCGCTCTGCGGCGCCCGATACTCAGCCTGTAATGCACTGGGGTCCGGTGCCGGCAGGGCCTTGCGGTCGAGCTTGCCGCTGGGCGTCAGGGGCAGGCGCGGCAACAGCAACAGGTGGCCGGGCACCATGTATTCGGGCAGGCGCGCCTTGAGCAGGCTGCGCACCTGCTGGCGGAAACGCGCCTGTTCGGCGGCATCCTGCTCGCCAGCGTCGGGCACTACATAGGCGACCAGTTGCAGGCCGCCGGTCATCGGCAGGGCCAGCACCACCGCTTCGCGAACGCCCGGGCACTGCTGCAGGCGCGCCTCGATCTCGCCGAGCTCGATGCGGAAACCCCGGACCTTGACCTGGTGATCGACACGGCCGATGTACTCGATGGCGCCGTCAGCGCCCAGGCGCGCACGGTCGCCGGTGCGGTACAGGCGCTCGCCATGGGCGAACGGGTCGGCGACGAAGCGCTGGGCGCTCAGCGCCGGTTGACCGTGGTAGCCACGGGCCAGGCCCGGGCCGCCGATGTACAGCTCGCCCACGGCGCCCTGCGGCAGCAGTTCGAGGTCATCGTCGAGGATGTACAGCCGGCGCTGCGCCAGGCCCTGGCCGATGGGGATGCCGCGCCAGGACACCGCCTCGTGGCCGAGCCCGGTGCAGTCGTGGATGGTCGAGACCACCGTGGCCTCGGTCGGGCCATAGGTGTTGAGCAGGCGCACATGACCCAGCCCGGCCAGTTGCCACAGGCGCAACCCGTCCACCGCCATCGCTTCGCCGCCGACGTGGATCTGGCGCAGCGCGCCGTAGTTGGCCGGTGGACGCGCCGCGAAGTCTTGCACCAGCCAGTACCAGTAGGCAGCCGGCAGGTCGGCCAGGGTCACGCCGTGGCTGATCAGCACCTCATGCAGGGCGGCGCTGTCCCACAGGCGGGTATCGCGCAGCACCACGCAGGCGCCGTGGCACAGCGGCGGGAAGAACTGCTCGACGAAGCCGTCGAAGCTGCTGGTGGCGAACTGCAGGACGCGGTCGCCTTCGCGCAGGTCGCTGTAGTCGATGGCGCGGGCGATGAACTCACTCAGGGCGCCGTGACTGATGGCCACGCCCTTGGGTCGGCCGGTGGAACCGGAGGTGTAGATCACATAGGCCAGGTTGTCGCGCGTGACGGTCAACGCCAGGTCGTCCGCCGACTCATCGTCCAGCGCCAACTGATCCAGGCACAGGCAGCGCAGCCCATCCTGCGCCGGCAGGCCGGGTAACTGGGCGGTGGTGGTCAGCAGCCATTGCAGGCCGCTGTCCTCGAAGACATGGCCCAGGCGTTCGGCCGGGGCCTGCAAATCCAGCGGCACATAGGCGCCGCCGGCCTTGAGCACGGCCAGCAGGGCCACGGCCAGGTCCAGCGAGCGATCCAGGGCCACGCCCACCAGCACATCGGGGCCGACGCCCTGATGGCGCAGGTGATGGGCAAGGCGATTGCTGCGGGCATTGAGTTCGGCATAGCTCATGGATGGCGCCGCGGCGCCGTCGGCCAGGATCAATGCCAATGCCTCGCCGCTACGGGCGGCCTGGGCTTCGAACAGCCGTTGCACCGGTACCAGCGACGACACCTCGGCCACCGGGCACAGCAGCGCCTGGCGCTCGGCCTCGGCCAGCAGCGGCAACTCGCCCAGGCGCTGGCGCGGTGCCTGGCAGACCGCGCGCAGCAGGTTGCGCCAGTGCCCGGCCAGGGCGGCGATGGTGGCTTCGTCGAAGAGGTCGGTGGCATAGGTGAAGGCGACGAACAGCTGCTCGCCCTCCTCCCGGGTGTCGAGCATCAGGTCGCTGGTGGCGGCATGCTGGCGGCGGCTGCCGGCCAGCTGCTCGGCGCTCAGGTAGCCCACGCGCAGGCCGCAGTCCAGACGCACGTCATTGAGGTCGGTGACCAGCGGCTGGTGGTTGAACATCACCTGGAACAGCGGCGTATGGCTCTGGCTGCGCTGGGGCTGCAGGGCTTCGATCAGCGCGTCGAACGGCAGGTCCTGGTGCGCCTGGGCGCCGACGGAGGCCTGGTGCAGGCTGCGCAGCAGGTCGCTGAACGGCGTCTGCGCGGTGAACTGGCTGCGCAGCACCTGGGTGTTGACGAAGAAGCCGACCAGCCCTTCGGTCTCGCTGCGGTTGCGGTTGGCGATCAGGCCGCCGACACGGATGTCGGTCTGGCCGCTGTAGCGGTACAGCAGGGTCTTGAACACGGCCAGCAGTACCGTGGACAGGGTCACGCCGTGCTGCTGGGCCAACTGCTTGAGATCCTCGCGCAGGCCCGCGTCGAGCATCAGCTCCAGACGCTCGCCGAGGTGGCTGGGCTGGGCCGGGTAAGGCCGGTCGGTCGGCAGCTCCAGCAACGGGTGCTCTTCACCCAGCTGCTCGCGCCAGTAGTCCAGCTGGCGCTCGCGCTCGCCGGCCTCCAGCCAGCTGCGCTGCCACAGCGCATAGTCGCGATAGTGCACCTTGAGCTCCGCCAGCTGCGGCTCGCGCCCCGCCACAAGGGCGTCGTAGCTGCGCATGAATTCGTCGATCAGGATGTTCATCGACCAGCCGTCGGCGATGATGTGGTGCAGGGTCAGCAACAGCACGTGTTCCTGGGGCGCCAGGCGCAACAGGGCGATGCCGAACAGCGGCCCGCCTTCGAGGTCGAAGGCCTGGGTGGCCTGGGCAGCCATCTGCTGGTGCGCGCGCTCCCAGCGCGTGGTTTCGGGCAAGTCGGCCAGGTCGAACAGCTGGATGCTCACCGGCGCAGGCTCCGCCACCCGCTGCAACGCCCGCTCGCCGTCCTGGGCGAAGGTGGTGCGCAGGCATTCGTGGCGGGCGACCAGCAGGCTGAACGCCCGCTCCAGCGCCTCGACCTGCAGCTCGCCGTCGAGGCGCACGGCCATCGGCAGGTTGTAGGCGGCGCTGTGGGGTTCCAGCTGCCAGAGGAACCACATGCGCTGCTGGGCGTAGGACAGGCCGTCGCGCTCGCTCAGACCGGCACAGGACGACATGGGCAGCTGCGCGAAATCGATACCCTCGCGTCGCATCCCTTCGAGGAACAAGCGGCGCTTGTCCAGGGGCAACTCGATGAAACGGCGGGAAAGTTTCTGGGCGTCTGCGGCATTCATGTGTGAGGTCCTTGCTGATCGGCGGCGCGACCGGAAGGTCCGGGCGCATCAACAAGAACGAATGGGCGGGGGGATGATTTAGCGAGGGGCTCGACGCGGGAGTGATGGGGGCGCTGTGCGCCCCTTTCGCGGCACAAGGCCGCTCCTACAGGAGGTCGCGCCGGCCTGCAGGAGCGATCGGCAGGTCAGGCCTGCTCCAGCGAATGCCCCTCGGCCATTGCCACGATCACCTTGCGCGGGCCTTCGAACGGCGCACGGGCATGGGCGGCGAGCATGTTGTCGAGCATCATCACGTCACCCTCCTGCCAGAGGAAACTGATCTTGCAGTCCTCCAGCACCGCACGGATCTCATCGAGCACCTCGTCCTCGATGGGCGAACCGTCGCCGTAGTAGACGTTGCGCGGCAGGTCTTCCTCATCGACGATGTCCAGCAGGCTTTCCCGCACCTCGGGCGGCAGGTTGGAAATATGGAACAGGTGCGCCTGGTTGAACCAGACCATGTCGCCGGTCACGGGGTGCTCGGCCACCGCCTGGCACACCTGACGGGTACGCAGCTCGCCGTCATCCTTCCATTCGCAGGTGATGCCGTGAGCCTTGCAGTAGGCTTCGACCTCCTGCGGGTCATCGGTATTGAATACATCCTCCCACGACACATCCAGCCCGTTGCCGAAGTTGCGCACGTACATCAGGCCCTTGCTGACGAAACGCTCGCGGACATGCACCGGCACCCGCCGATAGACTTCGCGACTGTCGGCAATCGGCGTCTGACCACCGGATTTTGCCGCGATCATGCTGTAGAACCAGATCTTCATCGGCCAGTCGCGGGAGTAGGCCTGCTCGTTGTGCAGCGGAATATGCTGGTGCGCCGGGTACTCGGTGGAGGTGTAGACCCCCTGGGTAACGTTGGTGCGCGGCGTCGAGCCGAACTCGTAGTTGAGCAGCGGTTGACCGAAGCTGGCGGCGAACTGGCGGAACTGCTCGGCGCCCTCCAGGCGAAACCCGCGGAACAGGATGCCGCCGTCGCGCAGCAGGTGTTCATCCACCAGCGCCTTGAGCTCGTCGAACACCTCCAACAGGCTGGTGTCGTCGTCACCCGCCTCCACCAGCAACGGCAAACGTCCCTGCTCCGGCAACAGCGGACGCACTGTAAATCCCACAGCAACACCCATGACGGGCCTCCTGTACACATTCGATGAAAGGGACCGACGGCCCAGGGGCACGCTCGCGTCCGGTGATAGGAGGACGTTTCGAGGGGCAGGCAAATTAGTCCCTTTGCAGGAGCGATGCAGGCACTGTGGCGCCTGGCACCGGCACTGCCGGTGTTCGCGGGGCCAGCCCGCTCCCACGTGGGCCTGCATCGCCAGCACGGCCACCCTGGAAACACTTGCTTGCAAATGATCCATCAGGTTTTGCCCTGCTCATGCGTCTCTTTCAGATACGGCCGGGCTTTTGCCCCTGAACTTCGCCATTGACACTGCGTACCCCATGTCGAAAAAGTCACGCTCGAAAATCTGGTTCCTCGTGCACAGCTGGCTGGCCCTGCCCATCTGGTTCTTCGTGCTGATCGTCTGCGTCACCGGCACCCTGGCGGTGATCAGCCGCGAGATCGTCTGGCTGGCCAACCCGCAAACCCGCGCCAACCCGCCTTCGGACGAGGCCCGGCGGCTGAACTACGACGAACTGCTGGTGGCCATGCAGCGCGACCAGCCGGGTATCGCCGTGGCCAGCCTGATGACCCTGAGCGAATCGCACTTCGCCATGCTGTCGGATGTCACCTACCCCGACGGCCGTACCCTGAGGGTCTACGTCAACCCCTATACCGGGCATATTCAGGGCGTCCCGCCGCAGTTCAACTTCGAAGAGTTCACCCGCGCACTGCACGGCTGGTGGCTGGTGCCGCATACCAACGGCTACAGCTGGGGCTGGTACCTGGTGTCGCTGCTCGGGCTGCCGATGCTGGCCTCGCTGGTCACCGGCCTGGTGATCTACAAGCGCTTCTGGAAAGGTTTCTTCAAGCCGACCCTGCGCTTCAACCAGGGCGCACGGATCTTCTGGGGCGATTTCCACCGCCTGAGCGGCATCTGGTCGATCTGGTTCATCGCGGTGATTTCCATCACCGGTACCTGGTTTCTGGTCAAGGCGCTGCTCGCCGACAACCATATCGCCATTTCCAGCCAGCCCATCATTCCGGTGATAGCCCGCGAGACGGTGCCACTGACCGCCGACGGCAGCCCCGCGCCGATGATCAGCCCGGACGAAGCGGTGAGGATCACCCAGCGCGAGATTCCCGGCTTCACCGTCGACTATGTCGGTTTTCCCAGCAACGCCTATGCGCACCTGAGCATCGGCGGCATGAGCTGGTATCCGCTGGTGTACCAGAAGGCCGAGATCAACCCTTATACCGGGGCGATGGAGGCCAGCCGCCTGCTCGGCGATCGCAAGGCGGTGGAGATCTTCACCGAGTCCATGCGCCCGCTGCACACCGGCGAGTTCGCCGGCCTGACGAGCAAGCTGATCTGGTTCTTCTTCGGCCTGCTACTGAGCATGATGGTGCTCAGCGGCCTGCTGATCTGGAGCAAGCGCACCGCCCTGGCCACCGCCAACGCGCTCAAGCGCAGCCTGAAGCAGGCGCGCGCGGCCAAGGCGCCGGTTTCGACGGAGGTCACGTCCAGTTCTTGAAACATTTTCTTTCATTTGCTTTGGCAGCTTTCTGATTCTCATTCGTCCTTACTTATGCAGCCTTCCAGGTTGAGCACAGACTCGACCGTATTTTTATATGCAGAAGACCGAGCGATGGCCCGACAATCGAGAAAGAAATCCAATTCCAAGCTGTGGTTCCTGGTCCACAGCTGGCTTGCCCTGCCGATCTGGTTCTTCGTCCTGATCGTCTGCTTCACCGGCATGCTCGCGGTGGTCAGCCAGGAGATCGTCTGGCTGGCCAACGCTGATGTGCGCGCCAGCAAGCCCGACGACGACAGCCAGCGCCTGAGCTACCAGCAGGTGCTCGACGCCATGCACAAGGCCGAACCGGACCTGGCAGTGCGTTTCTTCAGCCAGCCAGACGGTTCGCACTTCGCCCTGCAGGCCTCGGTGACCCGCGCCGACGGCACCAATGCGCTGCTCTACGTCAACCCGTACAGCGGGGCCATACAGGGGCAGCGTCCGGACTTCGACTTCGAGGCCTTCACCCGCGCCCTGCACGGCTGGTGGCTGGTGCCCTTCACCAACGGCTACAGCTGGGGCTGGTACCTGGTGTCGCTGCTCGGGCTGCCGATGCTGGCCTCGCTGGTCACGGGGCTGGTGGTGTACAAGAAGTTCTGGCGCGGTTTCTTCAAGCCAGTACGTACCGGCCACGGCCCACGGATCTTCTGGGGCGACCTGCACCGCCTGGCCGGGGTGTGGTCGATCTGGTTCATCGCGGTCATTTCCATCACCGGCACCTGGTTCCTGATCCAGGCGATCCTCGGCGACAACCATGTGACAGTTTCCACCGAGCCGATCGTGCCGGTCATCGCCCGCGAGCAGGTACCGCAGACTGCCGACGGCAGCCCGGCGCCACGCATCGACCTGGACCAGGCGGCACGCATCGCCACCGAGAAAGTTCCCGGCCTGGACATCAGCTTCATCTCGCTGCCCGCCACCGCCTACAGCCACTACAGCATGGGCGGGCGCGGCTGGTACCCGCTGATGTTCCAGACCGCCGAGGTCAACCCCTACACGCGCAACGTCGACAGCCAGTTCCTGCTCGGCGACCGCTCGGCCCTCGAGTTCGTCACCGAATCCATGCGCCCGCTGCACACCGGTGATTTCGGTGGCCTGGCGATCAAGCTGATCTGGTTCTTCTTCGGCCTGGTACTGACCCTGATGGTGTTCAGCGGCCTGCTGATCTGGACCAAACGCACCACCCAGGCCACCCTCGCCGCCCTCAAGCGCAGCGAGCGTCCGGCACGCAAGCGCGCCGCGGCCAGCCCAACCACCCTGGAGGCCCAACCTTGAGCCAGACCGATACCTTGCCGCCCAGCGGCCTGAAGCAGCTGTGGCTGAAATGGCGCTTCCACCTGAACATCCTGCTGATCCTCGTGCCGCTGGGCTTCATGCCCAAGTACTTCGCCGACGCCAGCCTGTTCCGCGGCGACAGCGGCCTGGGCGCCAACATCGTCGAGGATATCCAGGTCGGACGCTGGACCCTGGACCTGGCCGAACTGCGCGACGAGGCGCCGCGCGCCGAAGGCCCGGCCGGCTACTTCAAGGCCTTCAACGCCGCCTGCGGCAACTGCAACGACGGCGCCAAGGCCATCTACCTGCGGGTGGGCAAGCCGCGCAGCCTGCGCGCCGCCGGCACGATCTTCTTTGGTGCGCCGGCGCGCATGGGCACTTCGCTGCCGATCCCGCCACGCACCCGACCCGACGCCGACATCTGGATCACCATCGAAGGCTGGGACGGCAAGATGTACCAGGCCGCGGTGCCGCTGGCCAAGGCATCCCCCGCCACCGCGGCCTGGCTCGAGAAACAAGGAGGCAACAAATGAAACAGCTGATGTGCAGGCTCGCCCTGCCCCTCTTGGCCCTGGCCGCCACCCCGGCGCTGGCGCACAACCCGATGTGCGAGTGCACCGAGCACGGCGAGCAGATCACCTGCAAGGGCGGCTTCTCCGACGGCAGCGGCGCTCCCGGGGTGACCCTGGACGTGATCGGCTACGACGAGCAGGTGCTGGTGGCGAGCAAGCTCGGCGACGACTCGACCCTGACCTTCAAGCGCCCCGACGGTGAGTTCTACGTGCTGTTCGATGCCGGCCCCGGCCACGTGGTGGAAGTGGACCACGCCGACATCGGTGCGCCATGAGCCGCGCCCAGGTGGTGCGCCCGGCCGGCGCCGGGCACGAGACCCTTTATGTGCTGCTGGCCGCGCTGCTGATCGTGGTGCTGGCCGCCAGCGTGGTGGCCGCGCGCGGCGAGCGCGAGGATGAACAGGCCATCGCCGCCCACCAGCTCGACGCCCGCCGCGACCTCAATGCCGCCGAACAGGGCATCCACACCGACCTGTGGGTGGCCGTCGAGGAGATCCGCGCCCTGCGCGAGGACAACGGCACCGCCCCGGACGCCCAGGCCCTGGCCGACGAGGGGCTGCCGCCGTTCGTCAACGACGCCAGCAGCCAGAGCCGCGGCAGCCACCAGTGGTCGCTGCTGGCCAACGGCGCCTACCTGGGCCGCAGTCAGGACACCCAGGTGGCCGGCAGCTTCCTGGTGATCCTGCCCGCCGCCAGCGACGCCCAGCCGGATGTCTGGCTGCGCCGCGACAGCACCGCCCTGCCCCCGGACGCGCTGGACAGCGATGCGCTGATCGCCGCCGGCTGGCAGCAGATCGTCACCCACTACGACGCCGGGGTCACCCGCCAACACCGTCACTAAGGACCTGCCCATGCTCCGCTTCGCCCGCCGCACCCTGGCGCTGCTCCTGGCCTGCGCCCTGCCCGCCGTGGCCCTCGCCGACAATGGCAAGCCGCTGCGCATCGGCATCACCCTGCACCCCTACTACAGCTACGTGAGCAACATCGTCGGCGACAAGGCCGAGGTGGTGCCGCTGATCCCGGCCGGCTTCAATCCCCACGCCTACGAGCCCCGCGCCGAGGACATCAAGCGCATCGGCAGCCTCGACGTGATCGTGCTCAACGGTGTCGGCCACGACGACTTCGCCGACCGCATGATCGCCGCCAGCGAAAAGCCCGACATCAAGACCATCGAGTCCAACGCCAACGTGCCGCTGCTGGCGGCCACCGGCATCGCCGCCCGCGGCGCCGGCAAGGTGGTCAACCCCCACACCTTCCTGTCGATCAGCGCCACCATTGCCCAGGTCAACAACATCGCCCGCGAACTGGGCAAGCTCGACCCGGACAACGCCAAGTTCTACACGCAGAACGCCCGGGCCTACGCCAAGCGCCTGCGTGCCCTGCGTGCCGAGGCGCTGGCCAAGGTCACCGAGGCACCGGACGCGACCTTCCGTGTCGCCACCATCCACGCCGCCTACGACTACCTGGTGCGCGACTTCGGCCTGGAAGTCACCGCCGTGGTGGAACCAGCCCACGGCATCGAACCGAGCCCGGCGCAGCTGAAGAAGACCATCGACCAGCTCAAGGCCCTGGATGTGAAGGTGATCTTCTCGGAGATGGACTTCCCCTCGGCCTACGTCGACACCATCCACCGCGAGTCCGGCGTGCGCATCTACCCGCTCACGCACATCTCCTACGGCGAATACACCACCGAGAAGTACGAGGTGGAGATGAAGCGCAACCTCGACACGGTGGTCCAGGCCATCCAGGAGAACCGCACGTGACCGCCGCCGCCAACCTCACAACCGCCAGCGGGCCGCGTATCGAATTCGACGGCATCGACCTCACCCTTGGCCGCACACGCATCCTCGAGAACGTGCGCTTCAGCGTCGCCCCCGGCAGCGTGCACGCCATCGTCGGCCCCAACGGTGGCGGCAAGAGTTCGCTGATCAAGACCCTGCTCGGGCAGATGCCGCACCAGGGCCTGTTGACCCTGCACTGGCCCACCGAGCGTGAAGTGATCGGCTACGTGCCCCAGGCCCTGGAATTCGACCGTGGCCTGCCAATGACCGTGGACGACTTCATGGCCGCCATGTGCCAGCGCCGCCCGGCATTCCTCGGCCTGTCCCGACGCGTGCGCCCGGCGATCGACGCGGCGCTGGCGCGGGTAGGCATGCTCGACAAGCGCAAGCGGCGCATGGGCGCGCTGTCCGGCGGCGAGCGCCAGCGCGTGCTGCTGGCCCAGGGGCTGATCCCCGAGCCACAGCTGCTGGTGCTGGACGAGCCGATGTCGGCCCTCGACGAGGCCGGCATCCAGGTGTTCGAGCAACTGCTGCACGGCTGGCGCCAGGCCGGCACCACCGTTCTGTGGATCGAGCACGACCTGGAAGCGGTGCTGCGCCTGGCCGACCGGGTCACCGGGCTGAGCCGCCAGGTGCTGTTCGACGCCCCGCCAGCCCAGGCCCTGACTCCCGAGCGCCTGCTTGGGCTGTTCTCCGTCCATCCGCGCAGCGAGAGCCTTGCCTGATGAGTTTCGAATCCTTCCGCCAGCTGGTCCAGGACTGGGCCACCGCTGGTTACCTGCCGGAGGCGCTGGCCTACGGTTTCGTGGTCAACGCCCTGCTGGCAGGCCTGATGATCGGCCCGGTGCTGGGCGGGCTGGGTACCCTGGTGGTGGTCAAGCGCTTCGCCTTCTTCTCCGAGGCGGTCGGCCATGCCGCGCTGACCGGCGTGGCCATCGGCATCCTGCTCGGCGAGCCCTACACCGGCCCGTACGGCAGCCTGTTCGGCTACTGCCTGCTGTTCGGCATCCTGCTCAACTTCCTGCGCAACCGCACCGGCTTGTCCCCGGATACGCTGATCGGCGTGTTCCTCTCGGTGTCGCTGGCCCTGGGCGCGAGCCTGTTGCTGATGCTGGCCGGCAAGATCAACGTGCACATCCTCGAGAACGTGCTGTTCGGTTCGGTGCTCACCGTCAGCGCCCACGACCTGCTGGTGCTGGGTATCGTCGCCGTGCTGGTGCTGGCCCTGGCCCTGCCGCTGTACAACCGCATCATGCTGGCTAGTTTCAACCCGCAGCTGGCGGCGGTGCGCGGGGTGGCGGTGAAGACCCTGGACTACCTGTTCGTGGTCCTGGTGACCCTGGTCACCGTGGCCTCGGTGAAGGTGATCGGCGCGATCCTGGTCGGCGCCCTGCTGGTGATCCCGGCGGCGGCGGCGCGGCTGGTCAGCCAGTCGCTCAAGGGCTTCTTCTTCGTCTCGGTGATCATCGCCACCCTGAGCACCCTGCTCGGCATCCTGCTGCCGATCGTCTTCGACCTGCCGGTGCCCTCGGGCGCGGCGATCATCCTGGTCGCCGGGATCTGCTTCGCCCTCGCCGCCCTGGCCCGCGCCCTCGTCCCCCGCCTGCAAGGAAACCCGGCATGACCCTGAAGAAACTGACCCTGGCCCTGACCCTGAGTGGCCTGCCGCTGCTGGCCAATGCTACTGAAGTGCTGACCACCCTGCCGGTGACCCACAGCCTGGCCAGCGTATTGCTCGACGGCACCTCGGTGCAGCTCAAGCGCGCCGCCCCGGCCAATCTGCCGGCCAGCCGCCAGCCGTCGTACTTCAGCGGCCGTGGCGGCGCCGGCCTGCAGAAGGCGGCGTCGAAGGCCGACGCGGTGATCGGCGTGCGCTCGATCTGGCGTGACGACCCGCTCTATCCCACGGCCCGGCGCAGCAATATCCGCATCGTCGAGATCGACGCCGCGCGGCCGGTGGATGGCGCCCTGCCTGGTATCGCGGTCAAGGGTGATGAGGCGTTTACCGCCTACCCCTGGCTGAACCCGACCAACCTGGGGCGCATGGCCGATGTCGTCGCCAACGACCTGGAACGACTTGCGCCAGCCGACAAGGCGAAGATCCAGGGCAACCTGGCCGGCCTCAAGCGGCAGATGCTGGAGCTGACCGCCAACAGCCAGACACGCCTGGCCGAGGTCGACAACCTGACTGTGGTCAGCCTGTCCGAGCGCCTGGGCTACCTGGCCAGCGGGTTGAACCTGGATGTGGTCGAACAGCCACTGCCCGCCGACGACAAATGGGACGAGACGGCGCTCAAGGCGCTGGGCGAGCACCTCAAGGCGCAGGATGTGGCGCTGGTGCTGCATCATCGTCAGCCGGATGCCAGGGTGGCCGAGGTGATCGCCGCGTCCGGGGCGAAGTTGCTGGTGGTGGACGCCGATCCTGACGACACCGTGGCGGGGCTCAAGGCCAGTGTCGAGCAGGTGGTCAAGGCACTCGGTGACAGTTGAGCGCCTTCAGGAGATCGCCCAGCCCTTCAGGCTGCACTATCGCAGAGGGAACAAAGTCGGGAGCATCACCAGCGTGGGAGCGGGCTTGACCCGCGAACACCGGCGAAGCCGGTGCCATGCATCTCATCGCGGGGCAAGCCCGCTCCCACGCTGGTGATGCGTATAGCTCTTTCTTAATCGACAGCGCCGCAGCGACCTCCTGCAGGGACCGTGTCAACGCTTCATGCACCGCTGATACCGCTCATCCACCCTGCCGGCAAACCACGCCGTGGTCAGCTTGCGGGTGATCTTCGGGCTCTTCAGCTCGATCCCCGGCAAAACCGCACGTGGCAACGCCTTGCCCGCCTTCGCTTCGGCCAGGGCGAACACCCCGCGATACAGCGTGGTGTCCTCCAGTTCCAGGCCATTCTCCTTCTCCAGCTGAGCCCTGATCTGCGGATTGCGCAACCCTAGCTTCGTCCCCAGCTTGCGCGCCGCCTGCTCGGTGGTGCCGGGCAGTATGGCGCCGGGGGCGATCAGGTCGCCATCGAGCGCCAGCGCCACCCCGCTCGCCCGGCTCAAGGCCGCCTGGAACGCCGCATTGCGACTGGCGTACCAGCCCGCGTTGAAGTCGGCGAAGCGGTACAGTTGGCGTTCATAGTGGGTGGGGTAGCCGAGCAGGTGGGCGATGCCGAAGTACATCCCGCCACGGCGGCTGAACACCTCCTGGCGGATGCTGCCCGAGTGGTCGTAGGGATAGCCCTTGGCGTGCCGCTCGGCGAAGTCCACGCTGACCTGCATCGGCCCGCCGGTGCGCACCGGGTTCAACCCGCCCAGCAGCGAGCGCCCCAGCGGCAGGCCGCCGATCACCTCGTCGTACAGGGCACTGAGCTGCTTCTCGCTGCGCACGGCGAGCAGCCGTTGCTGGTAGGTCTTGCCGTTGGCCGAGGGCGTGTCCAGGGCGCTATCGACCAGCAGCCGGGGCACATGCAGGCGCGCCGCCCGGCGGTCGATCTCCTCCCGGGCGATGCGTCCCAGGTTTGGCACCTGCGGGTCGGCGTTGAAGGTGGATTCCTGCTCGGTCACCGCCAGCACCGCGCACAGGTTGCTCTTGCTCGGGCTGATGCCCTGGGCCTGGAACGCCACCTGGATATCCTCGGCCCAGCCCTGGCGGTCCTTGACCTGGGCCGGCAGCAGGCGCACGAGCTGGGCGCGAACCTTGGCCGGGTCGGCCTCGGCGGCTTCCTCACGTCGCCCGGCGCAACCCTGGAGCAGGCCCAGGGTCAGCAGCGCGGTGGTCAGCAGGCGGGCGTTCAGGGCTGTTCACCGACCAGGTAGGTCTTGCTGATCTGGCGGAACAGCGGGTGGCTGGAGCTGCCCAGCAACTCGAACAGCACCATCTCGCGGGTGACCACCTGCGCCCCGGCATCACGCATGCGCGCCAGGCCCGCAGCCTTGCTCTGTGGGGTGCGGCTGTCGCAGGCGTCCTCGACCACGAACACCTGCTTGCCCAGGGTGCGCAGGCCGAGCACGGTCTGCAGCACGCAGACGTGGGTCTCCATGCCGCAGACGATTACCTGTTCGCGTTCAAGCAGGCTGTTGGGCAGGCATTTGGCGGCTACGCAGGAGAAGTGCAGTTTTTCGACGATCTCGGCGGCTGGCGCTGCGGCCTTGAGGGCGGCCAGGGTGTGGCCCAGGCCCTTGGGGTATTGCTCGGAGATTACCGTGGGGAGTTTTAGTTCGGCGGTTGCCGCGAGGAGCCAGCGGGCGCGGGCTGCGGTGCCCTCGGGGTCGCTCATGGCGCCTATCAGTTTTTCCTGGATGTCGATGACCAGCAGCGTGGCCTTGCGGGGATCGATCAGCATTGGTGGTCTCTTGGTTTGGGGGAAGGGGTAGCCTTACCCAGGCGGGGGGTGGAGTCAATCGGGGCTGGTGGTTTTAAAAGCGGAACCGGTGACTGCTGGCATCTCAATTAAATGCGCCTATAGTTTTGAGGTTTGTTTTTATCGTTGCATGCGCATTCATTGGCGATGGTGACGCATCGTCACCTTTCCGCCCTTACGGCGGGTCCCTTTTTGAAGGATCAAAAAGGAACCAAAAAATCCTCGCTCCATCATCCGGCCCCTACGCTTCGCTCCGGGGTTCCCTCGCTCCGTTCTTGCTCCCGGGAGGACCGCGCTGAACGCCCCATCCTGGGGCGCAGC
>NZ_JAJSRC010000102.1:0-399 GCF_021283245.1 Pseudomonas sp. NMI760_13
GGCTTCCAGGCCGAGTACGAGCGCCAGGAAGCCGAGTACCAGCGCTACATCGACCTGAACACCCAGGCCTACACCCAACTCTGCGACAGCAGCCTGTTCCACGCCATCGAGGAACACGACTACGACGGCGACGACCGCGAGTCCGGCATCGCCTACAGCAAGAGCATGGCCCTGTGCCTGGCTGGCGGCGTTACCGAGGCCCCCGACGCGGACGGCGAAGCCCGCGCCCCTGCCCCGGGCAGCAGCGCGGCGCTGTGGCAGCGCTGGCTGCAGGATCCCAACAGCCCGCCCTACCGCGCCGTGCTCCTGCGCGACCGGGCCCTGCTCGCCGCGCTGCTGCCCAGTTTCTCCACCACCGATCCCACCGACTGGGGCGACAGCGAGAAACTCTACGGGGCG
>NZ_JAJSRC010000103.1:0-399 GCF_021283245.1 Pseudomonas sp. NMI760_13
GGCTTCCAGGCCGAGTACGAGCGCCAGGAAGCCGAGTACCAGCGCTACATCGACCTGAACACCCAGGCCTACACCCAGCTCTGCGACAGCAGCCTGTTCCACGCCATCGAGGAACACGACTACGACGGCGGCGACCGCGAGTCCGGCATCGCCTACAGCAAGACCATGGCCCTGTGCCTGGCTGGCGGCGTCACCGAGGCCCCCGACGTGGACGGCGAACCCCGCGCACCTGCCCCGGGCAGCAGCGCGGCGCTGTGGCAGCGCTGGCTGCAGGACCCGAACAGCCCGCCCTACCGCGCCGTGCTCCTGCGCGACCGGGCCTTGCTCGCCGCGCTGCTGCCCAGTTTCTCCACCACCGATCCCACCGACTGGGGCGACAGCGAGAAACTCTACGGGGCG
>NZ_JAJSRC010000104.1:0-390 GCF_021283245.1 Pseudomonas sp. NMI760_13
AATCCTGGCAAAGGGGGCTGCCAGGAAGTGTCAACCATGTCTCCGTACACGTGTCCACCATGTGTCCGGTCTCTACAGAAGGATCAAAAAGGAACCAAAAAATCCTCGCTCCATTCATCCGGCCCCTACGCTTCGCTCCGGGGTCCCCTCGCTCCGTTCTTGCTCCCGGGAGGACCGCGCTGAACGCCCCATCCTGGGGCGCAGCGCTTGACGGGCATCCATGCCCGTCACCTCCCTCCGCAAGAACTCCGCTCGGCCTCCTGAAGTCGCAATTGGCGTCGCCTGAACTATCGCGCACTTAGAAGCAAGATCACCCCCGGTGTCAGGATAGTTGTCGCCTCGCCAGATTTACCTGAAACCAGATCTCGGGGGCGGAAAGAGAGCCGTTGT
>NZ_JAJSRC010000105.1:0-389 GCF_021283245.1 Pseudomonas sp. NMI760_13
TCCTGGGCGATCAGCTTGCCGCCCTGGTTGTCGAGCACGCCGTTGGCCTGCACGCTGATCGCGCCCTTGGCCTGCACGGTGCCCTTGGCATTGTTCAGGCTTGCCGCCTGCAGGCCTACCTCACCCTGCTGGCTGTAGATCAGGCCATCGCTCGTGTTGCTGAGCGCCCCGCTGCTGTTGAGCACGAGCGCGCCATTGGCGGCCAGGGTGCCGCGCTGGCTGTTGTCGATGCCGCCGGCCAGCACCTTGAGCAGGCCCTGGCTGGCGATCTGGCCAGCCTGATTGTCGACCAGGCCGGCGCGCTGGATCAGCAGGTCCTTGCCGGCGAACAGCGTGCCCTTGCGGTTGAGCAGGTCGGCGAGCAGATCGAGGGTCAGGGCGCCCTGGGC
>NZ_JAJSRC010000014.1:0-140767 GCF_021283245.1 Pseudomonas sp. NMI760_13
CGCACATGTGTCAGCGATGTGTCCGGTCTCTACAGATCCTTCAAAAAGGGACCCGCCGTAAGGGCGGAAAGGTGACTTTGCGTCACCATCGCAAATGAATGCGCATATAACTTTCAAAACTCATGCTCTAAAAGTCAAAGTCAAAGTCAAAGTCAAAGTCGGCTAGTGCTGGTTTTAATAGTTGTAAGTGCAGTCATTTGCAATGTCGACGCATAGTCACCTTTTCGCCCTTACGGCGAGTTCCTTTTTGAAGGATCAAAAAGGAACCAAAAAATCCTCGCTCCATTCATCCGGCCCTCCGCTTCGCTCCGGGCCCCCTCACTCCGGCCTTGCTCCCGGGAGGACCGCGCTGCAGGGCCCATCCTGGGCCCCAGCGCTTGACGGGCATCCATGCCCGTCACCTCCCTCCGCAAGGCCTGCGTTCGGCCTCCTGAAGTCGCGAAGGTACGGGCGGCGCCTGGGCTGACGCAGCTGTCGCTAGCGGGCTATGGGGCTAAACTTTTGATCGGCAACGGCAACGGCAACGGCAACGGCAACGGCAACGGCAACGGCAACGGCATAGCGCTGAGCTTGCCTCGTTGGGACGTCGGCGTTGTTGCGCTCACAATCGCTACGCGCCTGGCCCAGGCTCGGGGTGTCGCAGTAATAGGTGATGATCCGCGCATCCTTGGGCACGGCAGGGCGGGTGGAGGGCTCGTCACGCCCTGCGGCATTGGGGTTGGCCAAGTACCTCCCAGGCCCGAAGGCCCTTCAGCGCTTGTCGAGGGCCGGCCCGGCCTGTTGGCGCAAGGCCTTGGCGCGCTTCTCGAGGATCAGGTAGGTGACCACCGCCAACAGCAGCGGAATCAGGTAGTACAACGTTCGATAACCCAGCAGCGCGGCGACCAGCGTGCCCTGGCCGAGCTGGCCGTGGAGCAGGGCGAGGAACACGGCCTCCAACACGCCAAGCCCGGCGGGAATATGCGCGACCACGCCCGCCACGCAACTGATCAGCAACACGCCCAGCACCGATGGGTAGAACAGTTCCGGCGGCAGCAGCAGGTGGATCAGCGCCGCCATCAGCGCCCAGTTACTGGCCCCCAGGGCCACCTGGCACAGCGCCAGGCGCAGGCTCGGCAGGGTGATTTCGTGCCCGCGCAGGTCCCACGTTCGCCGCTTGGCGAAGGCACAGGCGAACAGGTAAGCCAACGCGACCGCCACCATCAGCACGCCGATCAGACGCAGGCCGCCGGCGCCCACCGCCCAGCTATCCGGCAGCTTGACCAAGCCCAACGCGAACACCGTTCCGGCCAACAGCAGGTAACCCATCCAGTTGGTCAACAGGCCCAGGGTGAGGATGCGCGTGATGGTCGGGGTATCCAGCCCCAGCCTGCCGTACAGGCGATAGCGCAGGGCCACCCCGCCGACCCAGGTGGTAAAGTTGAGGTTGAACGCATAGCAGACGAACGCCACCGGCAGCACCTGGCGGGCCGGCAGGCGATGGCCGGTGTAGGCGCGGGCGAGCAGGTCGTAGCTGGCGAACACCAGATAGCTGCACAGGGCCAGCAGCAACCCCTGGGCCAGGGTCGAGGGTCGGTAGGCCAGCAGTGACTGGCGCACTTCGTTCCAGTCCAGGTTACGCGCCAGGGTGAACAGCAGCACCGGGATCAACACCAGGAACAGTACGCTCAGCAGGCGTTTGCCCCAGGTCTTCCAGCGTGGCGTGGCCATCAGGTCTTGCCCCCGTGGTAGTCGGCCGGGGCCTCGCTGGCGGCTTGCAGCGACTGCAGGCGCTGCCGATGCGCGGGGAACCAGCCGGCGATACGCGGGAAATAGCGGGTGATGTGGAAACCCAGGAAAATCAAGGGTGCGCGCCACCAGTAGCCACGCACCATGCGCTCCAGCGTCACGGTCTTGCAGTGTTCGCGGGTGAGCTCGCTCAGGTGTTGGTAGAGCACGTCGTTGAACGCCCGGTCGCGGATCAGCAGGTTGGCTTCGAGGTTGAACGACAGGCTCAGCGGGTCGAGGTTGCTCGAGCCCACCGTGGACCAGTCGTCGTCCACCAGCGCCACCTTGCCGTGCAACGGACGCTGGCAGTACTCGTGGATACGTACGTCGTCGCGCAGCAGGTAGTTGTAGAGCAGCCGCGAGAGAGCGCGTACCCAGCGCATGTCTGGTTGCCCCTGGAGGATCAGGGTCACCTCGACCCCGCGCCGGGCGGCGTTGCGCAGTTCGCGCAGCAGGCGATAGCCGGGGAAGAAGTAGGCGTTGGCCACGACGATACGTTGCCTGGCCTCACGGAAGACCTGCAGGTAGCAGACCTCGATATCGTTGCGATGGCGCCGGTTGTCGCGCTCCACCAGCACGGCGCTGGCCGGGCCTGCGGCGGTGCAGGTCGGCTGTACCAGGCTGGTGGTATCCAGCACTGGTGCGAGCATGCGGCAGGAGGATGCGTGCACCTGGGCCACCACCGGGCCGACGACCTCCACCGCGTAGTCCTGCTTGGCCTGCGGACCGAAATCACCGAGGTGGTCGGCGCTGTAGTTGATGCCGCCGATGAACGCGCGTTGCCCGTCGATCACCAGGATCTTGCGGTGCAGGCGGCGGAACAGGTTGGTGCGCATGCCGGCCAGCCGTGGTTGCGGATCGAACGAATGGAAACGCACCCCGGCCTCGGTCATCGAGGCGATGAAGTCGTCGGGCAGGTCCGCGGTGCCGTAGCCGTCCACCGCCACCTCGACCCGCACCCCGCGCCGCGCGGCGTCGATCAGGGCCTGGCGCAACGGCTGGCCGACCTTGTCGTCGTAGATGATGAAGGTTTCCAGGAGGATTTCCTTGCGCGCCTTGGCCATGGCCTCGAACACGCGCGGGTAGTACTGCTCGCCATTGATCAGCAGTTCGACACGGTTGCCGTCGCTCCAGGACTGCTTCATAGCGTCACCTGCGCCACCAGCGGTGCATGATCGGAGAGGTGCGACCACGGGTACCTGGACAACACTTGCGCTTCGCAGGCCTGAGCATTGCGCAGATAGATGCGATCCAGGCGCAGCAGCGGCAGGCGGGCGGGAAAGCTGCGCGCTGGCTTGCCAAAGGCTTCGCGCAGATGGCCCGACAGCCGCGCATCCGCTTTCAGGCGCCAGTCGTTGAAGTCGCCAGCGACGATGACCGGTTCGTCCGCCGGCAGGCTGTCGAGCAACGCCAGCAGCAGGTCGACCTGGCGCTGGCGATGGTCTTCGCGCAGCCCCAGGTGCACGCAGATCGCGTGTACCTGCTCATGGCCGGGTACTTCGAGCTGGCAGTGCAGCAGACCGCGCTCCTCGTTGCCGTGGATCGAGACGTCCAGGTTGTCGTAGGCGCGGATCGAAAACTTCGACAGCAGGGCGTTGCCATGATCGCCATGGGGATAGACCGCGTTGCGCCCGTAGGCGAACTGCGGCCACATGCTGTCGGCGAGAAATTCGTACTGTGGGGTCTGCGGCCAGGTGGGGTGGCGCTCGGCATGCTGTTGATGGCTGCCGTGGACCTCCTGCAGAAACACCAGGTCGGCGCCTGTCGAGCGGACCGCCTCGCGCAGCTCCGGCAGGATGAAGCGGCGGTTGAACAGGGTAAAGCCCTTGTGCACGTTGAGGGTCAGCACCGTCAGGCGGTGCACGGCGCTGACCTTGTCGATGATGCAGCGGGGGGCGGGCAGGGTCCCGTTCATAGCGCCCCCTGGCACAGTCCCCTGGGGTAGAAGCCCTTGCGCCATGGGCCATAGCGCCAACCGGAAATACCAATGCGGATCTCGCTCACGAGGGCTTCCTACGTTCGTGTACTTATCAGTAGCGACCGGTAGCGGAGCGAGAGGGTTCAGCAGGATTGACGAGTGGCGCTGGCTGGGAAACCGGTTCACCTCTGGCTGATGACCATGCTGCACCAAGGTGCCGTCATCCGTCGGATTGTTCCTCGGGTGGCACCTGGCCTTCCGGCCAGTCGGGTACCTCATGTTCCGGAGCGGGCGTTGGGACCTTTTCGCCGGGATCGTGCGGTACTTCATCGACATAAGGGTCTGGATGGTTGGGGTCGATCATGGCTGTTACCTCGTTAAAGCATTCGCGGCCTCACATACCGGCAGGACCGGAACCGTTCGATACGATCCAGGGCGAACGCTGTCGCCCTGGTTGGACCCCTTCGGAATCAGCGTTCCTTGTCCATGCCCTGGTCTTGGTCGCGTTGTTGACCACCGACTTTTCCAGTGTCGGTAAGGTTCTCCCTGTCATCAGGCTGTTCCACCGATTGCCCGCCTTTTCGCCCGGTATCCTGGGACTGCGCCCAATCCTTGTCGGTCTTGTTCTCAGGCCGTTGACCGCCTTGCTGGCCGCCTTTCTGCCGGTCGGTCATGTCGCCTGCTGAGCCGTGGCCGCCTTGTTGGCCGGCGTTGCCCATATTGTTGTCGGCGCTACGGTCGCCGCCCTTGTCCTGATTGTTAGCCATGATGGCTTACCTCTGGTCGAACACAGGAAGGTCTGTGTTCAGTTATGACTGGGCTGTCAGTCATCGCAGTAAAAATATTCTCGGTTTTTCGGACCAGTTGCCTGAAGGACCGCGAGGCAAATATTTAGCGGGTGAACAACAGCAGTGCAGGGAGGCGCCCTGCACTGTGAGAACACCTGCCGAAGGGGGCGAGAAAAACCGGAACTTTGCCCGCCTTGTGGGTCTCCACCGCATGCCGGCGTGCAAATCTAGGTGAGTCCATGAACAGCGACAACGATACCGACGACAATCGACCACAATCCCCGGTGCAACCGGAGGATGACGAGCCGCAGGTGCAATCAGACGACCCGGACATAGGCCAGCCTGGCGAAACCGGGCAATCGGCCTGAAGGAGATCCAGCCATGAAATTCGACCGGTTTGCCCAATGGCTGGCCAACCACAGTGGACGCCCGGTGACTTTCGCCATCGCATTGATGCTGATCATCGCCTGGGGCGTGAGCGGGCCGTTGTTCCACTTCAACGATACCTGGCAACTGGTGATCAACACCTCGACCACGATCATCACCTTCCTGATGGTGTTCCTTATCCAGAACACCCAGAACCGCGACAACGATGAGTTGCACATCAAGATCGACGAGCTGCTGCGCACCACCAAGCGGGCGCACAAGGCACTGCTCGACCTCGAGGACATGGGGCCGGCCGAACTGCATGCGCTGCGCAAGCATTACCAGCGAATGGGCGAGCACGACACGACGGTGCCGGGCAGTGACTCTGCGCAAAAGAACACGCCTGACTGACCCTGGAGGACGACATGGCCAGACACATCATCCACTACACCGGCCCGATCAACTCCGCGACCTGCGGCAACCTGATCAGTACCTGCTCCAAGGCTTTGCAGCAGGGCGCCGAGGTATTGCAGCTGAATATCGCCACCATGGGCGGCGAGTGCAGCTACGGTTTCACCCTGTACAACTTCCTGCGCGCCTTGCCGGTGCCGGTGCATACCCACAACCTGGGCACGGTCGAATCGATGGGCAATATCCTGTTCCTTGCCGGTGTTCACCGTACGGCCTGTGCCTGCAGCAAGTTCCTGTTTCATCCCTTCCACTGGACCTTGCACGGTTCGGTAGACCATGCGCGCATGGCCGAATACGCCATGAGCCTGGACTACGACCTGCGCCTGTATGCGCAGATTGTTGCCGAGCGGACCGAAGGTGCCAGCGAAGTGCTCGACGTGCCGCGTTATTTGATGGCCTATCCGCGCATCCTGGAGCCGCAGGAGGCGCTGGCCAGCGGGATGATCCATGCCATCGACGAGTTGCCGATCGCTGCGGATGCGGTGCAATGGAGCGTGCATGCGTGAGCCCGGACGGCCTGCGCGGCGGGACCAGGCAAACCAATCCGGGCAACTTTGTAATGGGCTGGCCCTCCCTTCAGTCTGCCTGACAATTTATTGAATTTTCATGGAACACCACGATCAGTCAAAGAGTCATCCATGGAGAAGAGGAGGGCCTGCGGCAATGCCAAGTCCCCAGCTGTACACCATTGAATATCGGCTGCACGGAGAGCCGCGGCGGTTCATCATCCGCCAGGAACACATGGACAACGCCGAAGCCTGGCACTGGGCCAGTTGCGATGCGGGGTTGGGGATCATCCCGAAGTTCGGACGGGAAAAGATCAAAAAGGTCAGCCGGCCGATGGCCGAGCGGCATGGCATCACCGATGTGCACTGGCGGGTCTGAACCAGACGCTTACCCGCACAGGGAACAACGCCCGACAGCGAGTCACATATCCTGTGGGAGCGGGTTTACCCGCGAATAAAGCAACGCGGTATATGGCACCGGCTGCGCCGGTGTTCGCGGGTGAACCCGCTCCCACAGGGCCCCGCGACAGCTGACAGCCCGATCTGCGCTTAATTGCCCGAATATTTGACCGCCGCCGCCGTGCGGGTCGGCACATTGAGGGTCTTGAGCAGCGAAGACACATGAATACGCACCGTGAACGGCGAGATATCCAGCGCCCGTGCGATCTCCTTGTTGGTCTTGCCTTGGGCGATCAGGCGCAACACGTCCTGCTGGCGGTGGGTGAGCTGTTCCAGCTCGCTGGAAGCCCCCAGTTGCGGCAGCAGGCCGCTGGGCAGGTAGTTGACCACCACCTCGCCGGCGCGGATGGCGAGGATGGCCGTGCCGATCTCCGCGGGGCTGACGCTCTTGCCGATGAAACCATCGACGCCGGCGGCCATGACTTCGCAGATCACCTCCGGGTCGTCGACCATCGACACCACGATCAGCGTGGTACGCGGCAGTTGCCGGCGCAGCTCGGCGAGTCGACCGATGCAGGTCAGGCCGGGAAAGCGCAGATCGAGGATCAGGGTATCGGGCGTTGTGCCCAGGGTCGCCAGGCGCAGCACGTCGGCCAGGCTGCCGGCTTCCTCCAGCCGGGCTTCGGGCAGGATGCGCCGCACGGTGTTGACCATGGCTTCCCTGAACAGCGGATGGTCATCTGCCACGATGATGCGACAACTCACGTCGAGGAACTCCCTGTCGTCCGACACATGCTAATTTAGCAGTCAACTGCGGCATTTTCCCATGATGCTTGCCGCAAATGCCGACTGGCGCACAAGGACGTTACCCCATGAAGTTCGAAAAGAACAACGAACTGGACCAGGCCAACCTGCGCATCATCGTCGCCTCCTGCGCGATCAGCTACGTGGCGCTGCTGGGCTTCCTGCCGGGTCGCTCGCCGGCCACCTATCTGCCGGTGATACTCTACTACGCCGCTTTCGTGGTGGTTTCGATCGGCATGCGCCAGGCTATCAAGCGCTGGCCGGGGCATTATCCGGCGCGGCGGATCTTCGGCATGCTCGGCGACTACACCGGCACCAGCTTCGGCCTGGTGGTCGGCGGCGAAACCGCGCTGCCGCTGTATGCGGTGATGGTGTGGATCAACCTGGGCAACGGCATGCGCTTCGGTTCGCGTTACCTGGCCATTGCCACGGTGCTGGCCCTGGGGGCGTTGTTGGTGGTTTGGCGGCTGACCCCCTACTGGCAGGAGCAGCCGTTTCTGCTGCCGATGCTGCTGACCACCAGCACCTTGATTCCGTTCTACGCCCACCTGCTGCTGGAGCGCACGCGCAAGGCCACGGCCCTGGCCGAGGCCGCGACCCGCGAGAAATCCCGCTTCCTGGCCCAGGCCAGCCACGACCTGCGCCAGCCGATCCACTCCATCGGCCTGTTCACCGCCTGCCTGCGCGAGGCACGCCTGGGCGAGGAGGAGCGGCGCCTGGTGGACAGCATCGACCGCTCGCTGCTCAACGTCTCGCAGCTGTTCCGCTCGATTCTCGACTTGTACACCCTGGACAACGGCCGGGTGCAGCCGAAATGGGAGACCTTTGCCGTGGACGGCTTCCTGCGCGAGCTGCTGCGCCAGAACAGCGAGGCGGCGCGCTGGGCCGGGGTGGAGATGCGCTTGGTGCCGAGCCGTCACTGGATCCGCGCCGATCCGGGAATGCTGGCGACCATGGTGCAGAACGTGTTGTCCAACAGCTTCAAGTACGCCACCGGACGCCGGTTGCTGATCGGCGTGCGGCCTTGCGGGCAGGGCCTGGCCATCGTTGTCTGCGACCAGGGTCGGGGGATTGCCGAGGAGCACCAGGACCGGGTGTTCGAGGAGTTCTACCGGGTGCGCGAGGCACGCGACAAGGATGTCGAGGGGGTTGGCCTGGGTCTGGCCATCGTCAAGCGCCTGGGGCGGTTGATGGGCCTGCAGGTCAGCCTGCGCTCGCGCCTGGGGCATGGCACCTGCGTGACCCTGCAGGGGTTGGCCAGGGCCCCTGCGCAAGTGCCGCGGGCCACGCTCGACCAGGCCGTGCAGGCGGGCCTGCTCACCGGGCTGCGGGTGTGCCTGGTGGAGGACGACCACAACGTGCTGCAGGCCACCAGTGCCTTGTTGCAACGCTGGGGGTGCGAGGTGCAGGCCGAGAGTTCGCCCCATGGCCTGGTCAGCGACTGTGATGTGATCGTCGCCGACTATGACCTGGGACCGCAGGCTACCGGCATTGACTGCATCGACCAGTTGCGCGCGCAGCGCGGTGCCGATGTGCCGGCGCTGATCATGACCGGTCACGACATCGACAGGCTGCAGGGCGCCTTGCACGCGCGGGGTATCGCGGTGCTGGCCAAGCCGGTGCGACCTGCCGAGTTGCGCGCGGCGTTGCGCGCCCTGCGCGAGACGGCAGCGGCGCCGGCGGTTCAGGCCGGCGCTTGAGGGTGTCACTGGAAGACGGGGGCCTGGCCTTCCTTCCAGCAGGTTGGTGACGGGGTGTAGATGCCCATGCCGGCCACGGCGACCAGGCCGCCGCTGGGCACCTGGCAGTCAAACTGGCCCTTGGAGGTGCTGGCGGTGAAGTAGGTGGTGTTGGAGTCGCTGCGCAGGTTGCTGACCTTGCTTACCGGCACGCCGAGGGTGACCTCGGTACGCTGCTTGAGGGTGTCGGCGCTGGGGCTGGCGGTCTGGCAACCGGCCAGGGTGGCGAGGCCGGCAAGCAGGACCAGGGACTTGAAGGGGAAGGACATGGGGATCATCGCGTTGCTTCCTTGGCATTGTTCTCGGTACGGCGCACCCACCGCCAGGAAGGGGGGCTGGCTATGGGGCGATGGGCCGACTATAGCGCCGAGGGAGCATTGCGCGATGTAGGGCGGATGTGCGAGGTGGCATAGTGATGGCAATTTCAAGGTGTTGAGACTAGGCGTCCGGCTTGGAATTGCCGGGGCTGCTTTGCAGCCCTTTCGCGGCACGAGGCCGCTCCTACAAGGGGGCGCGAATCTCCTGTAGGAGCGGCCTTGTGCCGCGAAAGGGTCGCAAAGCGACCCCAGTAATCGCAAGACCTTGAAAGGGATGGCCGCCTATCGCCAAGCCCCTCGCAACCCAACCACGCTCACCGCTTCACCACCAACGTCAAGATGTCATAACTGGCCACCAGCTCACCCAGCTGGTTGGTCACCTCCACATCCCACGCCACCACCCCTTGCGCCTGCCCCTGCGGACTGGCCTTGCCCTGGTCGATCTTGCGCTTGCAGGTCAAGCGCGCCTGGATGGTATCGCCGATCCCCACCGGGGTAATGAAGCGCAGGGTGTCCAGGCCATAGTTGGCCAGCACTGGCCCTTCGCCCGGAGAAACAAACAACCCGGCCGCCGCCGACAGCACGAAGTAACCGTGGGCGATGCGCTTGCCGAACTGCGACTGCTTCGCCGCAATCTCGTCGAAGTGCATGTAGAAGTGATCGCCCGACAGGCAGCCGAAGTTGACCAGGTCGGCCTCGGTCACGGTGCGGCGGTGGGTCAGCAGCGACTCGCCGATGCGCAGGTCGTCAAAATGGCGGCGGAACGGGTGCACCTCGGTCTCGATCACCTCGGCGCCGCGCACGTATTCGCCGGTCACCGCCATCAGCATGCTCGGCGAGCCCTGCACGGCGGCGCGCTGCAGGTAGTGCTTGACCGCGCGCAGGCCGCCCAGCTCTTCACCGCCGCCCGCACGGCCGGGGCCGCCGTGCTTGAGCTGCGGCAATGGCGAGCCATGGCCGGTGGATTCCTTGGCCGCCTCGCTGTCGAGCACCAACAGCCGCCCGTGCCAGGCCGCCGCCACCGGAATGGCCTTGGCCGCCACGGCGCGGTCGGCGGTGACCAGCGACGCCACCAGGCTGCCCTTGCCGCGGGCGGCCAGGGCCAGGGCCTCGTCGAGGTCGTCGTAGGCCATCAGCGTGCTCACCGGGCCGAACGCCTCGATATCATGGGCGCCGCCCTCGGCATGCGGGTCGCGGGCCAGCAGCAGGGTCGGGGCGAAGAACGCGCCTTCGGCCACGCCTTCACCCACCGGGGTGAAACCGTCACTGGCCCCCAGCAACTGCTCGCAGCTGTCCAGCAATTGGCGCACGCGCTCGCCGACATCGCGCTGCTGGTCGTGGGAGGCCAGCGCGCCCATGCGCACGCCTTCGACCGCAGGATCGCCCACCATCACCTTGCGCAGCCGCTCGCGCAGGCGGGTTGCCACCGCGTCGATGTGTTTGGCCGGGACGATGGCGCGGCGGATCGCCGTGCATTTCTGCCCGGCCTTGGTGGTCATTTCCCGCGCTACTTCCTTGATGTACAGCTCGAACTCCTCGCTGTCGGGGCTCACGTCCGGGCCGAGGATGGCGCAGTTCAGCGAGTCGGCCTCGGCGGTGAAGGGCACCGAGTTGCGGATCAGGTTCGGGGTGACGCGCAGCTTGGCTGCGGTGTCGGCGGAGCCGGTGAAGGTCACCACGTCCTGTCCCTGCAGACGGTCGAGCAGATCGCCCGTGCTGCCGATCACCAGTTGCAGGCTGCCGGTCGGCAACAGGCCCGATTCGTTCATCAGGCGTACCACGGCTTCGGTCAGGTAGCTGGTGGACGTGGCGGGTTTGACGATGCACGGCATGCCGGCGAGGAAGGTCGGGGCGAACTTCTCCAGCATGCCCCAGATCGGGAAGTTGAAGGCGTTGATATGCACGGCCACCCCCGTGCGCGGCACCAGGATATGGCTGCCGGCGAAATGGCCTTGCTTGCCCAACGGGATCGCCGGGCCTTCATGCACCAGGTTGCCCGACGGCAGTTCGCGCCGGCCCATGCTGGAATAGGCGAACAGCGTGGCGTTGCCGCCCTCGATGTCGATCCAGCTGTCAGCGCGGGTGGCGCCGGAATGGTGGGACAGGGCGTAGAGCTGCTCCTTGCGCTCGGCCAGGTACAGCGCCAGGGCCTTGAGCCGGGCGGCGCGCTGCTGGAAATCCATGGCCAGCAGCTGCTTGAGGCCCTGGGCCCGAGCGAAATCCACGGCCTCGGCGAAGTCCGGGCGTTCTTCGTGGCTGTAGGCCAGGATATGGCCATCCAGGGCGCTGCGCAGGGCCTGGGCGCCGTGCTGGCCGATCCAGCGGCCGGCGATGAAGCTTTGCAGGGTAGGGGCGGCGGACATGCTGTTCTCCTTTGAAGGGGCGCGGTTACCACAGCGCCAGGGTGTAGCCGATGATCAGGCGGTTCTCGTCCACGGCATTGGTCAGGCCGTTGCCGGACCGGAAAGTGACGTTGCGCCAGCGCAGGCTGACGTCCTTGAACGGGCCGCTCTGGATGACGTAAGTGATGTCGGTGTCGCGTTCGCGCTCGCGGCCATTGCTGAGCGTGGCGGTTTCGGCGTGGCGACCGTCGGTGTAGCGGGTCATGAAGCTCAACCCAGGTATGCCCATCGCGACAAAGTCGTAGTCGTAGCGCACTTGCCAGGAGTCGAGCCCGGCGCGGGTGAAGGTGTTGTAGGTGACCAGGTTGACGGTGTACGGATCGCCGCCGTTGAGGAACGGGAAGGCGCTGTCGCCGGACATCTGCTGCCAGGTGGCGGTGAACTTGTGGGCCTTCACGCCCAGGGTGAACATGGCGTTGAAGTTGCGGTTGTCGATGCGCCCGGCGCGCTCGGCGCCGTCGCCGCGGCTGTCGAAGTAACGCAGGTCGCTGCGCAGGCTGACACCTTCGGCCAGGGGCTGGGTATGCAGCAAACCGACGTATTGCTGGCGGTAGATGTCTTCGAGCTTGGCGTAGTAGTAGCTGACGCTGGCCTGCGGGGTGATGGCGTAGCTGCCGCCGCCGAAGTCGAAGTGGTCGCTGCTGGCGGCGCCGTAGCCGATGTCGTCGCGCCCGGAGGAGTCGCGCAGGTTGGCCTTGGTCAGGCGGCCGCCGTTGAAGGTCAGGCCGTCCAGCTCCTGGCTGGTCAGCAGGCCACCCTGGAAGGTCGAGGCCAGCAGGCGGGTGTCGTTGTACACCACCACCGGCAGGATCGGCTGCAAGGTGCCCAGGCGCAGGGTGCTCTTGGACACCCGCAGCTTGCCGGTCAGGCCCAGTTCGCTGTAATCGTCCACCGGTTCCAGGCTGCGTGGCCCGTAGGGCAGCAGGCCGGTGTTGCGCCGGTCGCGGCTGGAGTCGAGCTTGATGCCCAATTGGCCCATGGCGTCCACCCCGACGCCGACCGGCCCCTCGGTGAAACCCGATTCGAAGCGGGCGGTGAAGCCCTGGCCCCATTCCTCGGCCTTGCTCTGCGGGGCGTTGCCCTGGCGGAAGTCGCGGTTGATGTAGTGGTTGCGCAGTTCGAGGCGTGCGTGGCTGTCAGCGATAAAGTCCGCCATGGCCGGCAAGGGCAGGGCGAGGGTGGCCAGCCAGGCGGCTGACTTGAGGTGCGTGCGGTTCATTGTTGTTGTACCCGACATTTTTATTGTTCTTGAGGTCAGTGCTTGCTGGCGCCGGCGGCGCCGATACCGGTCATCGAGCGAATGAACTGGGCCAGGTAGCGCCCACGTTCTTCGCGCGCCCGCTCCGAGCTGTCGGTGACCGAGAAGGCCCAGGCGGCGAGGAAGGCCAGCGACATGGAGAACAGCGCCGGGTTGCTGTAGGGGAACAGCGCCCGCTCGTTGTGCAGCACGTTGACCCACACCGCCGGCCCCAGCACCACCAGGACGATGGCCGAGACCAGCCCGGCCAGGCTGCCGCCCACCGCCCCACGGGTGGTCAGGCCTTTCCAGAACATCGAGAGCAGCAGCACCGGGAAGTTGACCGAGGCGGCCACCGCCAGCACCAGGCCGGAAAGGAAGGCGATGTTCTGCGACTCGAACAGCAGCCCCAGCAGCACCGCGAACAGGCCGATCCCCAGGGTGGCCAGGCGCGATACGCGCATCTCTTGCTGCTCGCTGGCCTGGCCCTTGCGCACCACGCAGGCGTACAGGTCGTGGGACACCGCCGAGGCGCCGGACAGCGCCAGGCCCGCGACCACGGCGAGGATGGTGGCGAAGGCCACCGCCGAGATGAAACCAAGGAACAGGTTGCCGCCCACCGCCTGGGCCAGGTGCACCGCGACCATGTTGCCGCCGCCGATGATCGCCCCGCTGGCGTCGCGGTAGGACGGCTCGGTGCCGACCATGACGATGGCGCCGAAGCCGATGACGATCAGCAGCAGGTAGAAATAGCCGATGAAACCGGTGGCGTAGAACACGCTCTTGCGCGCTTCCTTGGCGTCGCTGACGGTGAAGAAGCGCATGAGGATATGCGGCAGGCCGGCGGTGCCGAACATCATGCCCAGGCCCAGGGAGATGGCGTCCACCGGGTTGGACAACAGCGCTCCCGGCGCCATGATCGCCTGGCCCTTGGCGTGCACGGCCACGGCGCTGGCGAACATTGCCTCGGTGCTGAAGCCGAAGTGCCTGAGCACCATGAAGGCCATGAAGGTGGTGCCCGACAGCAGCATCACCGCCTTGATGATCTGCACCCAGGTGGTGGCGAGCATGCCGCCGAAGGTGACGTACAGCACCATCAGCACGCCCACCAGCATCACCGCGTACAGGTAGCTGATGCCGAACAGCAGTTCGATCAGCTTGCCGGCGCCGACCATCTGCGCCACCAGGTACATCAGCGCCACGGCCAGGGTGCCGAAGGCCGAGGTCAGGCGCACCGGGGCCTGGGCCAGGCGGTAGGAGACCACGTCGGCGAAGGTGTACTTGCCCAGGTTGCGCAGGCGCTCGGCGATCAGGAACAGGATGATCGGCCAGCCGGCCAGCACGCCCAGGGCGTAGAGCAGGCCGTCGTAGCCGTTCATGAACATCATCGCCGAGATGCCGAGGAAGGAGGCGGCGCTGATCATGTCGCCGGCGATCGCCAGGCCGTTCTGCATGCCGGTCAGGCCGCCGCCGGCGGTGTAGAAGTCGCTGGCCGAGCGGGTGCGCAGGGCGGCCCAGCGGGTTACCAGCAGGGTGAAGCCGACGAACACCAGGAACATCGAGATGGCGGTCCAGTTCATCGCGCGCACTCCTGCTTGACCACCTCGTTGAGCGGGTCGATGACACGGTTGGCGCGGTGCATGTAGATGCCGGTGAGGGCGAAGGACAGCAGCACCATCAGCACGCCCACCAGCATGCCGACGCTGGTCACCCCGCCGCTGAGTGACTGGCCGAGCACGCCGGGGGCGAAGGCCACCAGCAGGACGAAACCGTAGTAGGCGACGAGCATGGCCAGGGTCAGCGAGCCGTTGAGGCGGCGCTTGCGCTGGATCAGTTGCACGAAGGCGGGGTGCTTGCTGATGGATTCGAGGTGTTCGGGTGTCATGGGGAGCGTTCTCTCTGGCTGTTGTAATTGTTTTTTCAGGTCACGCGGGTGTTGCCGGTATCTGTGTTGGCTTCTTCGCGGGTAAACCCGCTCCCACAGGGACGGCGTTGGTCTTGAGGGCGCCGATGTACCTGTGGGAGCGGGTTTACCCGCGAAGCAGGCGACGCGGTGCTAGAGCTGATCGAAATCGAGCACCACCTTGTCGCTCAACGGGTAGGTCTGGCACGACAGCACATACCCGGCCGCCACTTCGTAGTCCTCCAGGGCATGGTTGCTGTCCATCTCCACCTCGCCCTCGATCACCTTGCACTTGCAGGTCGAGCACACCCCGGCCTTGCACGACCAGGGCAGTTCGGCGCCGATGGCGTTGCCGGCCTCGAGCACGCTGCGGGTGTTGCGCGGCAGGTCGAAGGCCAGGGCGCGGCCGTCGCTGATCACGGTGACGTGGCTGACCGCCGAATCCACCTGGCGCGCCGCCTCGCGGGCTTCGCGACGGGCCTCTGCACCGGCGGCGGCGAACAGCTCGAAGTGGATGCGCTCCCTGGCCAGGCCATTGGCCTGCAGGCTGTCGCGCACGGTCTCGGTCATCGCCTGCGGGCCGCAGATGAATGCCGCATCGAGTGACTTCACGTCGAGCCAGCGGGCGAACAGCTGGCCGCACTTGTCGGCGTCGATGCGGCCGTTGTACAGGTCGACATCCTGCTGCTCGCGGCTGAACACGAAGATCAGGTTGAGGCGGTCGAGGTACTGGTTCTTCAGGTCTTCCAGGCGATCGCGGAACAGCGCGCTGTTGCTGGCGCGGTTGCCGTACAGCAGGGTGAAGCGGCTGTGGGGTTCGCAGGCCAGGGTGG
Organism: Pseudomonas sp. NMI760_13; assembly: GCF_021283245.1. Taxonomy (NCBI): domain Bacteria; kingdom Pseudomonadati; phylum Pseudomonadota; class Gammaproteobacteria; order Pseudomonadales; family Pseudomonadaceae; genus Pseudomonas; species Pseudomonas sp. NMI760_13. The sequence goes on from NZ_JAJSRC010000014.1 coordinate 15,451, forward strand.
TGGCGACCAGCGACAAGATCGGGGTGATGCCGCTGCCGGCGGCCACGCCCAGGTAGTGACCTCGGCGCGCCGGGTCCAGCGGCACGAAGAAGCTGCCCGACGGCGGCATTACCTCGAGCTGCTGGCCGGCCCTGAGCACTTCGTTGGCGAAGGCCGAGAAACGACCGCCCGGCACGCGTTTGACCGCCACGCGCAATTCGCCGTCCTGCACCGCGCTGCAGATCGAATAGGAGCGGCGCACTTCTTCGTCATCCAGTCGGGTGCGCATGACCAGGTACTGGCCCTGGGTGAAACGAAACTCATCGTGCAGGTGCGCGGGCACGTCGAAGGCGATGGACACCGCGTCGCGGGTCTCCTGGCGCACTTGCTTGACGGTCAGGCTGTGAAACTGGCTCATGGCGTTCTCCACGGCTCAAAGGCATTTGAAATAGTCGAACGGCTCCAGGCACGCACGGCAGCGGTACAGGGCCTTGCAGGCGGTGGAGCCGAACTGGCTGAGCAGTTCGGTATCGCTACTTGCGCATTGCGGGCAGCACACCGTGGGCGAGGCCCCCCGCAGGCTGGCACTGCCGACGGGCGGTGCGATGCCGTAGGCGCGCAGGCGCTCGCGGCCCTGGTCGCTGATCCAGTCGGTGCTCCAGGCCGGGGTAAGCCTGCGCTCCAGCGCGGGCTCGGCGAACCCGGCCTGTTCCAGCGCCTGGCGGATATCGCCCTCGATCACCTCGGTGGCCGGGCAGCCGGAGTAGGTCGGGGTGACCACCAGGTGCAAGTGGCCGGCGCGCCAGTCGAGGTCGCGCACGACACCTAAGTCGACCACGCTGACCACCGGTACCTCCGGGTCCATCACCTCGGCCAGCACCGCCCAGGCCTGGGCCAGGTCGCCGTCGCGCAGGGCGCGGGCGCCGCGGTCACCCGCGATCAGCTCACCAGGTCGCATCGGGGTAGGCTCGCGGCAGGCACTGCATCTCGGCCAGCAGCAGGCCCAGGTGCTCGGTGTGCAGGCCCTTGCGCCCGTCCAGGTAGAAGTGGCTGGCGGCTTTGGGCAGCGGCAGCTCGACCGAGGCGAAGATCGTTTCCACCGTGGCGTGCCAGCGCTGGGCGACCTGCGCCGGGTGGGCGGCGATGCCGGCCCGGGCCAGTTGCACTTCGCTGTCGCTGGCGACCGTCAGCTCGACGGTGAAGCGCCACAGCACGGGGATGGCCTCGAGCATGCGCTGGCGGCTCTCTTCGGTGCCGCCGCCCAGGCGCTGCACCCACTCGCCGGAGCGGCGCAGGTGGTAGGTCACCTCCTTCAGGGCCTTGGCGGCGATACCGGCGATGCGCTCATCGTTCGAGGCACACAGACCGTCAAGTACAGCGTGGTGCCAGGCGTCGTAGAGGAACTGCTTGAGCATCGTCACGGCATAGTCGCCGTTGGGCTGTTCGACCAGCAGCAGGTTGCGGTAGGCGCGCTCGTCGCGGCGGAAGGCCAGGGCGTCGGCATCGCGGCCGTCGTCCTGCAGTTCGGCGGCATAGTCCAGCCAGTTCCGGGCCTGGCCGACCAGATCGAGGCCGACGTTCATCAGCGCCAGTTCTTCCTCCAGCGCCGGAGCCTTGCCGCACCACTCGCACAGGCGCTGGCCCTGGACCAGGGCGCTGTCGCCGAGCAGCAGCAGGTATTGAATCAATGCTTGCTTGTGCATGGCGCGCCTCACATGTGTCCGACTTCGGCCGGCAGCTCGTAGAAGCTGGCGTGGCGATAGACCTTGTCATCCGCCGGGGCGAACAGCGGGTCCTTCTCGTCGGGGGAGGAGGCGGTGATCAGCGCCGAGGGCACCACCCACAGGCTCACCCCCTCGCTGCGTCGGGTGTACAGCTCGCGGGCATTCTCGATGGCCATGGCGGCGTCGGCGGCGTGCACGCTGCCGACGTGCTTGTGGTTCAGGCCGTGCTTGCTGCGCACGAAGACTTCGAACAGGGTCCAGACAGACATTGGGGGTATCTCCGCATCATTCGCCGCTTCAGGCGGCGTTCTTGTTCTGTTGCTTGCGGGCATAGGCCACGGCGGCCTCGCGCACCCAGGCACCGCTTTCGATGGCGTTGCGCCGGGTGGCCAGGCGTTCCTGGTTGCACGGGCCGTTGCCCTTGATCACTTCGTAGAACTCGTCCCACTGGATCTCGCCGAAGTCGTAGTGGCCACGGGCCTCGTTCCACTTGAGCGCGGGGTCCGGCGCAGTGCAGCCGAGCAGTTCGAGCTGGGGCACGGTCTGGTCGATGAAGCGCTGGCGCAGTTCGTCGTTGGTCTGGCGCTTGATCTTCCAGGCCATGGACTGGGCGCTGTTGGGGGAATGCTCGTCGCTGGGGCCGAACATCATCAGCGCCGGCCACCACAGGCGATCGATGGCGTCCTGGACCATGTCCTTCTGCGCCTGGGTGCCGTGGCGCATCATGGTCAGCAGCAGCTCGTAGCCCTGGCGCTGGTGGAAGCTCTCTTCCTTGCAGATGCGGATCATGGCGCGGGAGTAGGGGCCGTAGGAGGTGCGCTGCAGCACCACCTGGTTGACGATCGCCGCGCCGTCCACCAGCCAGCCCACCGCGCCCATGTCGGCCCAGCTCAGGGTCGGGTAGTTGAAGATGCTCGAGTACTTGGCCTTGCCGCTGTGCAGCCTGGCGATCTCTTCGTCGCGGTCGGCGCCGAGGGTTTCCATGGCGCTGTACAGGTACAGGCCGTGGCCGGCTTCGTCCTGGATCTTGGCCATCAGCTGCAGCTTGCGCTTGAGCGACGGCGCGCGGGTGACCCAGTTGCCTTCCGGGAGCATGCCGACGATTTCCGAGTGGGCGTGCTGGGAAATCTGGCGGATGAGGGTCTGGCGGTAGGCCTCGGGCATCCAGTTTTTGGCTTCGATCTTGATCTCGGCGTCGATCTTCTCCTGGAAGGCGCGCTCTTCGGGCGACATCTCCTCCAGGGACTTGAGGCGCTTGACGCCGGTTTCTACGAGCTGTGCGTACATGTTCAGGCTCCCGGTTGTGGGCTGCTTGGGGCGTGGGTCATTTATAAGCGATACAAAACACAACATCAAACAGTATTTGATGTATCAAATAAGAATTGTGTATCGCATTGGGATTGTCGGGGCTGCTGCGCAGCCCTTTCGCGGCACAAGGCCGCTCCTACAAGGGGAATGCGATCTCCTCTGTAGGAGCGGCCTTGTGCCGCGAAAGGGGCGCAGAGCGCCCCCCAGCTTTCTAAAGGCCAAAAAAAGCCCCGGACCATGCCGGGGCTTCCTTCTCAGCGCTTGCCGTCAGCCAGCCAACCGCTTGTCATACACATGACAAGCCTTGCCCTCCGAACGTTTCAGCGTGCCGCAAGGCTGCAACTGGACCTGCGTGCTGATACCGATATAGGTCTTGATCTGCCGCGCCAGCTCGCCCACCACCTGCTTGCGCTGGCCCTCGTCGAGGTACTGGCTGTCGCTGCGCAGTTCCACATGCACCTCGACGCTGTCGAGGTTGCCATTGCGATACAGATGAATCTCATACAACTCTGAAAGCTGTTTTATTTTGAGCACCTGTTCCTCGATCTGCGTGGGGAACACATTGACCCCGCGGATGATCAGCATGTCGTCGCTGCGCCCGGTGATCTTGCCAATGCGTCGCATCGGCCGCGCCGTGCCGGGCAGCAGGCGGGTCAGGTCACGGGTGCGGTAGCGCACCATCGGCAATGCCTCCTTGCTCAACGAGGTGAACACCAGCTCGCCAAGCTGGCCGTCCGGCAGCACGTCGCCGCTGACCGGGTCGATGATCTCGGGGTAGAAGTGGTCCTCCCAGATGGTCGGGCCGTCCTTGGTCTCGAGGCATTCCATGGCCACGCCCGGGCCCATGATTTCCGAGAGCCCGTAGATGTCCAGCGCATCGATGCCCAGGCGTTGCTCGATGGAGCGGCGCAGTTCGTCGGTCCAGGGTTCGGCGCCGAAGATGCCCAGGCGCAGCTTGAGGTCGTGCGGGTCGATGCCCTGGCGCTCGATCTCGTCGGCCAGGTTGAGCATGTACGACGGCGTGACCATGATGATGTCGGGCTGGAAGTCGCGGATCAGCTGCACCTGCTTCTCGGTCTGGCCGCCAGACATGGGGATCACCGTGCAGCCCAGGCGCTCGGCACCGTAGTGCGCGCCCAGGCCGCCGGTGAACAGGCCGTAGCCATAGGACACATGCACCTTGTCGCCACGACGCCCGCCAGCGGCGCGGATCGAGCGCGCCACCACGTTGGCCCAGGTGTCGATGTCGTTCTGGGTGTAGCCGACCACCGTCGGCTTGCCGGTGGTACCGCTGGAGGCGTGCAGACGCACCACCTGGTCCTGGGGCACGGCGAACATGCCGTAGGGGTAGTTGTCGCGCAGGTCGTTCTTGCCGGTGAAGGGGAATTTCGCCAGGTCGTCCAGCGACTTCAGGTCATCGGGGTGGGCGCCGCAGGCGTCGAAGCGCTGGCGATACAGCGGCACGTTGGCGTAGGCGTGGTTCAGGCTCCAGCGCAGGCGATCCAGCTGGTGCTGGCGCAGCGCGTCGAGGCTGGCGGTTTCCATCGGGTCGAGCAGGGCGCGGTCGGCATCGTGGTAGAGGTTCATGGTTTCACTCGAGTTGTTCTTGTCATGGGCCGAAGCCCTGAGTGTCATGGCAGGCAGCATACTGCCCGCGTCGCGTGGCGTCTCTGGCGGCTGATCAGAGGCGTTCGAGCACCAGGGCGATACCCTGGCCGACGCCGATGCACATGGTGCACAGGGCGTAACGCCCGCCGGTCTGTTCCAGCTGGTGCAGGGCGGTGGTGACCAGCCGTGCGCCGCTCATGCCCAGCGGGTGGCCCAGGGCGATGGCGCCGCCGTTGGGGTTGACCCGGGGATCGTCGTCGGCCAGGCCCAGCTCGCGCAGCACGGCCAGGCCCTGGGCGGCGAAGGCTTCGTTGAGTTCGATCACGTCCATGTCGGCCAGGGACAGGCCGGTCAGTTCCAGTACCTTGCGGGTGGCTGGCACCGGGCCGATGCCCATGAGTCGCGGCTCGACGCCCGCCGCCGCGAGGCCAAGCACCCGGCCGCGAGCCTTGAGGCCATGTCGCCGGGCTGCCGTGGGGCTGGCCAGGAGCAGGGCGCAGGCGCCGTCGTTGACCCCCGAGGCATTGCCGGCGGTGACGCTGCCGCCCTCGCGAAACGGCGTGCCCAGGCGCGCCAGTTGCTCAAGGGTGGTGTCGCCCCGTGGATGTTCGTCCTGCTCGATACGCTTGGCCGGGCCTTTGCGCTGGGGGATCTGCACCGCGACGATCTCCCGGGCCAGGCGGCCATTGGCCTGGGCGGCGGCGGCCTTGAGCTGGCTGCGCAGGGCGAAGGCGTCCTGGTCCTCGCGGGAGATGGCGAAACGCTCGGCGACGTTCTCGGCGGTCTCGGGCATCGAGTCGATACCGTAGTGCGCCTGCATCAGCGGATTGACGAAGCGCCAGCCGATGGTGGTGTCGAACAGCTGCGCGCTGCGGCCGAAGGCCTGTTCCGACTTGCCCATGACGAAGGGCGCCCGCGACATCGATTCGACGCCGCCGGCCAGCATCAGCCCGGCCTCGCCGCAGCGCAGGGCGCGGGCGGCGTTGCCGATGGCGTCCAGGCCCGAGCCGCACAGACGGTTGAGGGTGGTGCCGGGCACCTCGATCGGCAGCCCGGCCAGCAGGCCGGCCATGCGCGCGACGTTGCGGTTGTCTTCGCCGGCCTGGTTGGCGCAGCCAAGGATGACATCGTCCACGGCCGCCCAGTCCAACTCGGGATGGCGCGCCATCAGCGCCTTGATCGGCACTGCGGCAAGGTCATCGGGGCGCACGCTGGACAGGGCGCCGCCATAGCGGCCGATGGGCGTGCGCACGGCATCGATGATCAGCGCGTGGGGCAGGGTGGCGTCAGTCATGGGAGGTCTCCGGCGACAGCACGGTGCCGCGCACTTTGTAGGATTTGCCGTGGAACAGGGCGATCAGCTCGCCCTGCTGGTTCTCGATGCGCACGTCGTAGTTGCCGGTACGGCCCTTGCGGCTCTGCTCGCTGGCGGTGGCCAGCAACTGATCGCCCAGGCGTGCCGGCGCCACATAGTCGATGCTGCAACCCAGGGCCACGGCGGCTTCATCGTAGCTGTTGCAGGCGAAGGCGAAGGCCGAGTCGGCCAGGGCGAACAGGTAGCCGCCGTGGCAGGTGCCGTGGCCCTGGAGCATGTCGGTGCGCACGCGCATGCCCAGCCGGGCGCTGCCTGGGCCGGCGTCGAGCAGTTCGATGCCCAGGCCCTGGCTGGCGGCGTCGCGGGCGAACATGGCCTGGGCGCAGGCGCGGGCCAGGGTGTGTGCGGATTGTTCAGCCATGCAGGCGGCCTCCTTCGGCGTGGGTGCGGCGCAGCAGCAGGGACGGGCGATAACGTTCCTCGCCGTAGCTGCGTTGCAGGTTGTCGAGCACGTTCAGGGTGTAGCCGACCCCCAGGTCGTCGGCCCAGGCCAGCGGGCCGCGCGGGTAGTTGACCCCGGCGCGCATGGCCAGGTCGATGTCGCCGGGCGTGCCGACGCCTTGCAGCACGGCGTCAGCGGCTTCGTTGGCGAGCATGGCCACGGTGCGCAGCACCACCAGGCCGGGCAGGTCGGCCACCGGGTAGGCGCTCAAGCCGGCCCAGGCGAGCAGGGCAACGGCCTGGTCCAGGGCCTCGGCACTGCACTCGGCGCCATGACTGATGGCCAGGCGCGTGGCGCTGGTGTAGTCCAAGGCCAGGTCCAGCAGCACCAGGTTGCGCAAACCGTCCTCGCGGGCGCGCTGGCTGGCCAGGCGACCATCGGACAGCGCCAGGGTGGCGTCTCTCACCCGCAGCAGGCCGCCGCCAGCGCGCTCGGTGACGTCGATACCCTTGGCGCGCAGGCGCTCGACCAGGGGCCGCAGGACACCGAGGTCACCTTCCACCGTGCAGCGCTCGACAGGCGCCTGGCTGGTGAGTGCCGCAGGCGCTGGCCGCTCGGCGCCTTCAGCGTAGCTATAGAAGCCCTGGCCAGTCTTGCGCCCGAGGCGCCCGGCGTCGACCAGCTCTTTTTGCACCAGCGATGGCTGGAAGCGGAAGTCGCCATAGAACGCCTCGAACACCGAGCAGGTCACCGCGTAGTTGACGTCATGGCCGATCAGGTCGGTCAGCTCGAAGGCGCCCATGCGAAAGCCTCCGGCGTCGCGCAGCAGGGCATCGAGGGTGGCGCAGTCGGCGGCGCCTTCTTGCAGCAGGCGCAGGCTTTCGGCGTAGAAGGGCCGAGCCACGCGGTTGACGATAAAGCCTGGCGTCGAACGGGTGTGCACCGGTTGCTTGCCCCAGTTGCGGGCGGTGTCGTACAGGGTGCTCGCCAATGTCGGCGCCGTGGCCAGTCCGGACACGACCTCCACCAGCGCCATCAGCGGTGCCGGGTTGAAGAAATGCATGCCGATCACCCGTTGCGGGTGCCGGAGCCCGGCGGCAAGGCTGGTGATCGACAGTGACGAGGTGTTGCTGGCCAGGATGCAGTCGTCGGCGCAGTGGGCTTCAAGCTGGCGTAGCAGCTCCTGCTTGATCGGCAGGCTTTCGACGATGGCCTCGATCACCAGGCGGGCATCGGCCAGGTCGGCGAGGCTGTCGATCGGTTGCAGGCGAGCGCGGATGGTGCTGCGGGTGTCGGGGGTAAGCCTACCTTTCTCCACCAAGCGGCCGAGCTGTCGGTCGATACCCTCGATGGCCTGCGCGGCGGCGCCGGGGCGGTTGTCATACAGGCGTACCGGGTGGCCGGCCTGGGCCGCCACCTGGGCGATACCAGCCCCCATGGCGCCGGCGCCGATCACTGCCACCAGGGCGTTGTTGTCGAGTGCGGCCATGGTCAGCGCCCCTTGAACACAGCTGTGCGTTTGTTCATGAAGGCGCCGACGCCCTCGCGGTAGTCCTCGCTGCGCCCAGCCAGGCGTTGCAGGTCGCGCTCCAGTTCCAGCTGTTGGTCGAAGCGGTTGTCGAAGCTCTGGTTGAGGGCGCGCTTGATCAGGGCCAGGCCATAGGTGGGCTGGGTCGCCAGGTGGCGGGCGAGCTTGAGCGCTTCGTCGCGCAGCGCGGCATCGTCCACCACCCGGTGGATCAGCCCCCATTGCTCGGCCTGCTCGGCGCTCAGGCGCTCACCGAGCAGGGCCAGCGCCTTGGCCCGGGCCATGCCGACCAGGCGCGGCAGCAGCCAGGTGCCGCCGGAGTCCGGCACCAGGCCGATCTTGCAGAACGCCTGGATGAAGCTCGCCGAGCGCGCCGCCAGCACCAGGTCGCAGGCCAGCGGCAGGTTGGCCCCGGCGCCGGCGGCCACGCCGTTGACCGCGCAGATCACCGGCAGCGGCAGGTCGCGCAGACTGCGCACCAGCGGGTTGTAGAACTGCTCGATGGACTGGCCCAGGTCAGGCAGCTCGGCGCCGGGGGCGACATTGCGGTCGGCCAGGTCCTGGCCTGCGCAGAAGCCACGGCCTTCGCCGGTCAGCAGCAGCACCCGGGCGGTTTCGCTCTGGCGCACCTGCTTCAGCGCCTCGCGCACTTCCAGGTGCATGGCGCTGTTGAAGCTGTTGAGCTGCTCGGGCCGGTTCAGCGAAAGCAGGGCGACGCCGTCGTCGCCGATGGAAAACAGGATGTGCTGGAAGGACATGACTGGCTCGCTCCGTCAGTCGGTGGAAGGCTTACAGCCCTTGGAATCGGGCCGGGCGTTTGGCCTGGAAGGCGCGGATACCCTCGTCGCGGTCGGCGGTGCCGGCCAGCAGGGTGAAGGCGTGGCGTTCGAAGCGCAGGCCGCAGGCCAGGTCCATGTCCTGGGCCTTGAGCAGCGCCTCCTTGGCCAGGCGCACCGCCAGCGGTGCCTTGGCGGCAATGGTGGCGGCCACCTGCAGGGCGCGCTCGACGGTGAGTTCGGGCTGGGTGACTTCGCCGACCAGGCCTGCCTGCAGGGCATGACGGGCATCGATGGCTTCGCCGCCGAGGACCATCTGCATGGCCAGCGGCTTGCCCACGGCGCGCAGCAGGCGCTGGGTGCCGCCGGCGCCGGGGATGATGCCGAGGTTGATTTCCGGCTGGCCGAAACGGGCGTCGCTGCCGGCGATGACGATGTCGGCGCACATCACCAGCTCGCAACCGCCGCCGAGGGCGAAGCCGTTGACGGCGGCGATCAGCGGTTTGCCAAAGGCGGCGATGCGCTGCCAATGGGCCACGCGCGGGTCGTTGAGGATGCCGACCAGGTCGCGCTGGGCCATCTCGTTGATATCGGCGCCGGCGGCGAAGGCCTTGCGGCTGCCGGTGATGACCACGGCGCGGGTCTCTGGGTCATGGTCGGCGGCGTCCAGATCTGCGGCCAGCTCTTCCAGCAGCGCCGTGTTCAGGGCGTTGAGGGCTTGCGGGCGGTGCAGGGTGATCAGGCGGACGCCGTCCGCCGGGGCCTGCACGATGAGGTTGCTTGGCATGGGGTACCTCAGGCTGCACGTTCGGCGCCGGCTGGGGCCGGCTTTTCTTGGAATTGTTCGTGGTGCTGGGGCAAGTATATGTACAAAGCGATACGGGAAATCAATATGGAAATTGTAATTGCGTATCTTTATTTGAGGTGGGTGACACTATCGCGGGGCAAGCCCGCTCCCACGCTGCCTCGCTGTTGTAACCATTTATTGGCGCTGGCTTGCCCAGCGATTAGGTCGTCACTGGTCTGAAGCTTTGTGAAGAAAGCGATACACCAGCAAGGCATTGACTAAGTGATTTGATCTGATACAGGATCGCCATGTCTTCTGAATCATATCGAGCACACAGCCCATGCCCTGCTATCGCCTCGACGGCCTGACACCAGTGGTTCACCCTAGCGCCTACGTACACCCCAGCGCCGTGCTGATCGGCGACGTGCTGGTCGGCCCCAACTGCTACATCGGCCCCCTGGCCTCACTGCGCGGCGATTTCGGGCGAATCATCCTGGAAGAGGGTGCGAACCTGCAGGACACCTGCGTGATGCACGGTTTCCCCGGCGGCGACACGCTGGTCGAGCGCAACGGCCATATCGGCCATGGCGCCGTGCTGCACGGCTGTCGGGTAGGCGAGGACGCACTGGTCGGCATGAACGCGGTGGTCATGGACGGCGCGCATATCGCCCCACGCTGCATCGTCGCCGCCACGGCCTTCGTCAAGGCGGGGTTCACCTGCCCGGAGCAAAGCCTGGTGGTTGGCGCGCCAGCCGAGGTCAAGCGCCCGCTCAGCGACCAGGAACTGGCCTGGAAGCAGCGCGGCACCGCCGAATACCACAGCCTGGCCCGGCGCTGCATGACCGCGCTGGTGGAGTGCCCGCCGCTGACTGCGCCCGAAGCTGACCGCCCACGCATGGGCGACTCCGGCTTCCGGCCCAAGGCCGAGGGCGGCGCATGAGCCTTGCGCGGTCGCGGCAGGCAGGTATAGTCGAGGCTTTAGCCGCGCCTCGTTCCCCCATGAGCAGCCTTGCCCCCCTGAACCACCTGATCACCCGTTTCCAGGAGCAGACGCCGATCCGCGCAAGCTCCCTGATCATCACCCTGTATGGCGATGCCATTGAACCCCATGGCGGCACGGTCTGGCTGGGCAGCCTGATCAACCTGCTGGAGCCGATGGGCATCAACGAGCGGTTGATCCGTACCTCGATCTTCCGCCTGACCAAGGAAGGCTGGCTGACCGCCGAGAAAGTCGGCCGGCGCAGCTACTACAGCCTGACCGGCACCGGTCGGCGGCGTTTCGAGAAAGCCTTCAAGCGCGTCTACAGCGCCAGTTTGCCGGCCTGGAACGGCGCCTGGACCCTGGTGCTGCTGGCGCAGCTCGACGCCGGCAAGCGCAAGGCCGTGCGTGAAGAACTGGAATGGCAGGGCTTCGGCGCCATGGGCGCGAACCTGCTGGGCTGCCCACGCACCGACCGTGCCGACCTCGCCGCGACCCTGCGCGAGCAGGACGCCGAGGACGACTGCATCGTCTTCGAAACCCACGCCCAGGAAGTGCTGGCCTCCAAGGCCCTGCGCGCCCAGGTACGGGAAAGCTGGAACATCGAGGAACTGGGCCAGCACTACAGCGAGTTCATCCGCCTGTTCCGCCCACTGTGGCAAGCCATGAAGGACCTCGAGGCGCCGAGCCCGCAAGACTGCTTCCTGGCGCGCACGCTGCTGATCCATGAATACCGCCGCCTGCTGCTGCGTGATCCGCAACTGCCGGACGAGCTGTTGCCGGGTGACTGGGAAGGGCGCGCGGCGCGGCAGCTGTGCCGCAACCTGTACCGGCTGGTGCAGGGCAGGGCGGAGGAATACCTGGCCTGCGCGCTAGAAACGGCGGACGGGCCGTTGCCGGATGCCAACGAGAGTTACTATCGGCGCTTTGGCGGGCTTGGTTGACTGGCATCTAACTGATGGGTTCAGCAGGGACCTGTAGGAGCGGCTTTAGCCGCGAACACCGGCAAAGCCGGTGCCATCCACCGCGTCGCTTGCTTCGCGGCTAAAGCCGCTCCCACAGGGTGCGCGCCAGCCGCGCAATCGACAGCACAGGGCCGACAGTCGGGTGCTTTTTCTTCAGATCACAAAAAAACCATGGGTCCCATCCCGCCCCAACTGGTCCACCAACCCGAACTCCCAATCCAGATACCCCTGCATCGCCTCCCGCGGATTGTCGGTGCCCTCGTAGGGGCGGCGATAGCGATCGATGCGCGGCGCACCCAGACGCTGTTCGCCTTGCTCAGTAGGCAGTCCCTCGGCAATCCAGGCGCTGTTGCCGCCCTCGAGCACGAACACCGACTTGCCGCTCAGCGCCGCCACCTCCGGCGCGGCATAGCGCGCCAGCTGGCTCGAGCCGCAGGTGAGGACAAAGCGCCGCGCTCCGGACAATGACGCCAGCACCTCCTTCAGCTGGCTGCGCAGCGCCCACACCGCGCCAGGAATATGCTGCCTGACATGGTTGGCGCTGGTGGTGAAGTCCAGTACCTGGGTATCCGGCTCCGATAGCCAGTCGGCGAGGCGGGCGGGGCTGATGGTCTCGGCCTGGGCCGGCACCGGCACGGGCGCGACCCAGGCACCGGTTTGCGTGAAGTCGTCCGATGACAACCCATCGAGCACCGCCACCTCCCAGCCCATCTGGGCCAGCCACGACGCGCTCATGTTGGCGCGCACGCCGTCGTCGTCTACCAGCACCAGGCGGGCGCCGCGTACACTGGCGACATGGTCGGTCTCCTGCACCAACTGGCCGCCGGGCGTGGAGCGGGCGCCGGGCAGGTGGCCCAGGGCAAACTCCTCTGGCGTGCGCACATCGAACAGGTAGGTGGTGCGCTGCGCTTCGGCCTGCCATCGGCGCAGGCCTGCCAGATCGATGCGCGCCACACCGGCACGGTCGGCCACCTGGCGGGCGCGTTGCGCGGCGCTGTCACGGGTGGCGGCGGTCACGGCGCGGAAACGGCGCGACTGGCCTTGCTCCAGCGTCTGCCCGGCGAGGGTCCAGCCGATGGTGCCGTTGCGCAGGGCCGCCACCGGGTTGGGAATACCGGCATTGACCAGCGACTGGGTGCCGATGATGCTGCGGGTGCGCCCGGCGCAGTTGACGATCACCCGGGTGCCCGGATCGGGGGCCAGCTCCGCCACGCGCAGCACCAGTTCGGCGCCGGGCACGCTGATGCCGCCGGGGATGCTCATGGTCTGGTATTCGTCGAAGCGGCGGGCATCCAGCACCACCACATCGGCGTTGGCGTCCAGCAGCGCCTTGACCTCTTCGGCAGCCAACGAGGGCGTATGGCGTTCGGCCTCGATCAGTTCGCCAAAGGCCTTGCTCGGTACATTGACATCGCGGAACAGTTCGCCGCCCGCTTGGCGCCAACCGGCCAGGCCGCCTTCGAGCAGGGCCACGTCGGTGTAGCCGAGGCTGAGCAGGCGCTGCGCGGCGGTCGACGCCAGGCCTTCGCCGTCGTCGTAGACGGTGATGGGCGTGTCACGGCGTGGCACTCGGGCGTAGATCTCCAGCTCCAGGCGTGACAGCGGCACATTGGCGGCGAACAGCGGATGGGCCTGGGCGAACGGGTCTTCCTCGCGGACATCGAGCAAGGCCAGCTCCTGGCCGGCAAGGAGGGCGGTGCGGATGGCGTGGTAGCTGCGGTGGGTGGTCTGGCTCATGCGCGGTTCTCTTTCGACAGATCCCAGAGGTTGGGCAGGTGGTTGTTGGAATAGCCGGAAATGAAGGGCTTCTCTGTGCCCTCGGCGCTGTACACCGCACGCCGCACCGCGCCGATATTGGCGCCGTAGACATGGATGCTGATGGAGGTGCGGTCGGCATGGGCGTTGCGCACCTGGTGCAGGTCGCCGATGCGCGGCGACACCGCGATCACCTGGCCGGGCTCCAGTCGTTCGGCCGGCCCCTCCTGCTGCAGGCCACCCTGCGCCAGGGCATAGCCCTGGCTGATCTCGCTGCCGCGCAGCATGCCGATCAGCCCCCAGGTACGGTGGTCGTGCACCGGGGTTTCCTGCCCCGGCCCCCAGACGAAACTGACGATGGAGAAGCGCTGGCTGGAATCGGCGTGCAGCAGGTATTGCTGGTAGCGCTCCGGGTTGGGCCGGGCGTAGTCGTCCGGCAGCCAGTCGTCGACACTGACCAGCTCGCGCAGCAGCCGCGCGCCGTGGTCGAGCAGGCGCGGCTCGTCCGGCGCCTGGGCGAGGAGGTCGGCCAGCTCGCCGATGAAGCCGCGTAGCCGTCCGAGGTTGGGCGTTTGAGACATGGGTTCCCTCGATGTCCATGAGATGAGGCAGCGCCGGGCGCTACCGTGGCGAGGGAAAAGGTATTATTCTTGTTGCGTATTTTTCCAGATATTTATTATGCGAATTAAGAATGAAGATAGATGATATCGATGCATTCGTGGCCGTCATCCGCAGCCAGTCCATCAGCCAGGCGGCCGAATCGCTGCGCCTGACCCAGCCAGCCATCACCCGTCGGGTGCAGAACTTCGAGGAGGCCCTGGGCGTCAGCCTGCTGGACCGCAACACCAAACCGCTGAAACCCACGCCCATGGGCATGCGCGTCTACGAGCAGTGCCGGGCGGTGCTGCGCGAGATGGACGCGCTGCGCGAGCTGGTGCTGAGCGACTCTTCGCCCAGCGGCGCCCTGCGCCTGGGGGTGCCACAGACCATCGGTGACGTGGTACTGCTTGACGCCCTGAGCCAGCTCAAGGCGCTGTACCCCGACCTGCAGACCCAGGTCGCCACCGGTTGGGGCAGCCATCTGCTGGGCAAGATGGAAAACGGCGAGCTGGACGCCGTGGCGGCGCTGTTCCCGGCCGGCAAGGTGTTCCCCGAGGGCATCGTCGGCCGTTCGCTGGCGCGTATGGACCTGGTGGTGGTGGCCGCCCGTGGCGAGGTGGGCAAGCGCAGTTGCAAGCTCGCCGATTGCTACCAGCGCGGCTGGGTGCTCAACCCCGACGGCTGCGGCTTCCGTGCCGGCCTGCAGCGGGCGCTGAACGACGAAGGGCTGTCGCTGCGGATCAACCTGGAGACCTTCGGTACCGAGCTGCAGTTGGGCTTGATCGCCAATGGCCTGGGCTTCGGCCTGGTGCCGCGGCCGTTGCTGGACAACAGCCGTCATCGCGAGCGCCTGGAGATTGTGCAGGTGAGTGATTTCAAGCCGGTGATTGACCTGTGGCTGATTCATCCGCGTTTTCTTGGGAATTTGCAGGCGCCGGTGGCGTTGTTTGGCGAGACGGTGGCGCAGCGGGTGGTGAGTCAGGGGTGAGGTTTTGGGTTTTGATCGTGTTTAGGCGAAGAGGTGCCTGGCGATAGCCTTGCAGCGCCTATGAGATCGAGCGCCGCCCGCGCGGCGCATCGCGGCACAAGGCCGCTCCTACATTTGTTGCAACGTGCCAAACCTGTCAGGCCATGGTTGCCCGCCTTGGTGCATGCCTTGAGACAGGTTAGGCGGCAGTATTGCCCACAAGGCGTACCAGGTAATGGCACAGGTTTGACTGGCCCGAAACAGATGTAGGAGCGGCCTTGTGCCGCGATGCGCCGCGCGGGCGGCGCTCGATCTTGAGGGCGCTGCAAGGGTTGCGGCGGACACCTGGCGGCCATCACGCAAGCAATAGCCCTGCGCCCGAACACTTAAAATATTATTTATATAATAACGATCAATAAATGCACATTTTCTATATTAGGTTAGAAGCAGATCGAATTTCACGTCCCTTTTTAAGATCGATAGCATAAGGATCAAGCCAGGCACCGGCGGGCTCGATCCACACTCCCGCCACCGCCAGCAATCAATGGAACGGCCTTGAGCGAGGAGATGGAATGTCCCGGTACAGCAACACCCTGGTACCCATCACAGCCCTGCTGCACTGGCAGGGCTTTCGCAACCTGGGCCTGCGACTGGTCAGCCCGTTGCTGCTGCTGGCGGCCTGGGAGCTGGCCTCGCGCAGCGGCATGTTGCCGCCGCGAATCATCGCCGCGCCCAGCGCCATCGGCGACACCCTCTGGCAGATGATCGCCAGCGGCGAGCTGGCCGGGCACCTGTGGGTGTCTCTCAAGCGCGCCCTGAGCGGCCTGGCCATCGGTGTCAGCGTGGGCACTCTGCTGGCCTTGCTCGCAGGCCTGTCACGGCGCGGCGAGCTGGCCATCGACTCGCCGGTGCAGATGCTGCGCACCTTGCCGTTCCTGGCCATCGTGCCGCTGTTCATCCTGTGGTTCGGCGTGGGCGAGACGCCCAAGATCGCCCTGATTGCCCTGGGTACCACCTTCCCGGTGTACCTCACCCTGTTCTCCGGCATCCGCGGCGTCGACCCCAAGTTGGTGGAGGCCGGGCAACTGTTCGGCCTGGGCCGCCTGGGGCTGGTCTGGCATGTGATCCTGCCCGGCGCGCTGCCGGCATTCTTCGTCGGCCTGCGCTACGCCTTCGGCATCAGCTGGCTGGGCCTGGTGGTGGTCGAGCAGATCAACGCCAGTGCTGGCCTGGGTTACCTGGTCAATGACGCCCGCGACTTCATGCGCACCGATGTCATCGTCATCTGCCTGATCGTCTACAGCGTGCTGGGGCTGTCCATCGACGCCCTGGTGCGCCTGCTCGAACGCCTGGCCCTGGCCTGGCGCCCCACCTTCATAAGGAACTGACCATGGAAGTCGCACTGCAACGCCTGCGCCCCCCGGTGCGGGTGCGCGGGCTCACGCGCAGGTTCCAGGGCCACACGGTGCTCGACGGCCTGGACCTGGACCTGGCACCCGGCGAGTTCGTCGCCTTGCTCGGCCGCAGCGGCTCGGGCAAGACCACCCTGCTGCGGGCGCTGGCCGGGCTCGACCGGGTGGAGGCGGGCACCCTGGAGGTGCCTGGCGCCCATGCGGCGGTGTTCCAGGAACCACGGCTGATGCCCTGGAAGCGTGCCTGGCGCAATGTCGTCCTGGGCCTGAGGGGCGCCGAGCCGAAAGCGCGTGCCCTGGCGGCGCTGCGTGAGGTGGGCCTGGCGCACCGCACCGAGGCCTGGCCGGGCACCCTGTCCGGCGGCGAGGCCCAGCGCGTGGCCCTGGCCCGGGCATTGGTGCGCGAGCCGCAACTGCTGCTGCTCGACGAGCCGTTCGCCGCGCTGGATGCCTTGACCCGCATCCGCATGCACCAGTTGATCCTCGAACTGTGGCGCACCCATCAGCCGTCGGTGCTGCTGGTCACCCACGATGTCGACGAGGCCTTGCTGCTGGCCGACCGCGTGGTGGTGCTGGAGGCGGGGCGCCTCGCCGAGCAGATCCCGATCCGCCTGCCGCGTCACCGCGAGGTGGCCAGCTGTGGCTTCCAGGAACTGCGCCAACACCTGCTGGCCCTGCTCGGCGTCGAAGCGCCCGCGGCCAGCCATGCCCACACCCTCGCACGGACCGCCCAACGATGAGCCTCGACCTGCACACCAGCGCCAAGGCGCCCGATCTCGATTCGCCGGCCTTCGCCGACCTGCTGGCCCGCCTGAGCGACGAATTTGCCGCCAGCGCCGCCGAGCATGATCGCCGGGGCAGCTTCCCCCACGCCAACCTGCGCCGCCTGCATGAACACGGCCTACTGGCCCTGACCGTGCCGCGCCGCCTGGGTGGCAGCGAAGCGACGCTGGCCCAGGCCCGGCGGGTGATCGCCGCCGTGGCCCGGGGCGAGCCGTCCACCGCCCTGGTGCTGGTGATGCAGTACCTGCAGCATGCCCGCCTGCAGCAGAACCAGGCCTGGCCCGAGCACCTGCGCCTGCGCCTGGCCCGCGAGGCGGTGACTGACGGCGCGCTGGTCAACGCCCTGCGTGTCGAGCCGGAGCTGGGCACCCCGGCGCGGGGCGGCCTGCCGGGCACCGTCGCCCGGCGGGTGGCCGAGGGCTGGCGGATCAGCGGGCGCAAGATCTACTCCACCGGCATCCCCGGGCTGACCTGGCTGGCGGTGTGGGCACGCAGCGACGAGGCCGAACCGCGGGTCGGCACCTGGCTGGTGCACCGCGACACGCCGGGCATCCGCATCGAGGAAACCTGGGACCACCTGGGCATGCGTGCCACCTGCAGCCACGATGTGATTTTCGATGATGTACTGGTGCCCGCCGAACAGGCCGTGGATGTCCTCCCGGCGCACCAGCCACGCCCGTCCGAGCTCGACCACAACGGCGTACTGTGGCTGGCCGTGCTGCTGTCGAGCATCTACGACGGCGTCGCCCGGGCCGCCCGCGACTGGCTGGTGGGCTGGCTGGCCGGGCGCACGCCGGGCAACCTCGGCGCGCCGCTGTCGAGCCTGTCGCGATTCCAGGAACTGGTGGGGCGCATCGATGCCTTGCTGCTGTCCAACCGGGTCCTGCTCGACGCCGCCGCCGAAGGGCGCATCCCGGCAAGCGAGGCCACCCAGGTCAAGTACCTGGTGACCACCCAGGCCATCAGCGCCGTCGAGCTGGGCGTGGAGGCCATCGGCAACCCGGCGCTGGCCCGGGGCAATCCGCTTGAGCGGCATTACCGCGACGTGCTGTGCAGCCGTATCCACACGCCGCAGAACGACGCGGTGCTCGGCGCCGCCGGTCGCGCGGCGTTCGCCTTGCCCAGCCGTGGCGGCCAGGCATGAGCGGCGTGCGTATCGCCAGCCAGCTGGACGCCCGGTTCAACGCGTTGCTGGCCGCCGCCGTGCCGGGCGTGGAGATCCTGGCGCTACCCAGGGGTGTGCCCCATGGCCTGCCGGACGATGTACGGGTCCTTTTGGCCGCGCCCGACGCTAGCCTGCGTGACGCCGTTGCGCCGCCCTCGGGCTGGCCGTTCGGGCTCGGCTTCGTGCAACTGGTCAGCTCCGGCATCGACTACTTTCCCGGCTGGCTGCTCAAGCCGCTGCCTGTGGCCAGTGCTCGCGGGGTGACGGCGGACAGCCTGGCCGAATTCGCCCTGGCATCGATGTTCGCCGCCGCCAAGCAACTGCCACATCTGTGGATCGACGAACCCGGGCAATGGCAACCACGTCCGCTGGCCTCGCTGGCCGGCAGCACCTTGGGTCTCTACGGCTTCGGGCGGATCGGCCAGGCCCTGGCGCGCAAGGCCCTGGCCCTGGACATCGAGGTGATTGCCCTGCGCCGTTCGGCCAGGCCGTTCGAGGTGCCCGGCGTACGGGGCGTGGCCAGCCTCGAGGAGCTGTTCGCCCGCGCCGATCACCTGGTGCTGGCGGCGCCGGCCGACCCGTCGACCCGGCATGTGGTCGATCGGCGCAGCCTCGCCCACGCCAAGCCCAGTCTGCACCTGATCAATATTGCCCGTGGCGCCCTGGTGGACCAGGACGCCTTGCTCGAGGCCCTGGACAGTGGCCAGCTGGCGCTGGCCAGCCTCGACGTCACCGAGCCCGAGCCGCTGCCGGCCGGGCACCGGCTGTACAGCCACCCCCAGGTCCGGCTGAGCCCCCACACCTCGGCCAACACGGCGCAGGTGTACCGCAACCTCGCCGCGCTGTTGGCGCGCAACCTCGACCATTTCCGTAGCGGACGACCGCTGGAGAACCTGCTGGCCCAAGGAGAGACCGCATGAGCGCCAGGCTGAGCCGCCTACCCACCGCCTATTCATTGCCCCGCGACGGCCACACCGTGCATCGCTGGCAGGACCCGCCGCAACAATCGACCCACGAGGCCGAGCGGTTGCTGCGCAAGCAGCGCCTGGCCGGTTCGTTCCGGCTGTTCGCCCGGCACGGCTTCGACATGGGTGGCGCCGGCCATATTACCGTGCGCGACCCTCAGTACCCCGATCACTTCTGGGTCAATCCGGTGGGCGTGTACTTCGGCCATATCCGCGTCAGCGACCTGCTGCTGGTCAACCCACGGGGCGAGATCGTCGAAGGGCAGGGCGCGTTGAACCTGGCCGCCTTCGCCATCCATGCGGCGCTGCACGAGGCGCGTCCGGACGTGGTGGCCGCCGCCCATGCCCATTCGTTGTACGGCAAGGCGTGGTCGAGCCTGGGACGCCTGCTCGACCCGCTGACCCAGGACGCCTGCGCCTTTCATGGCAAGCACGTGCTGTTCGACAACTTCACCGGGGTGGTGCTGGAGGCCAGCGAGGGGGCGCGTATCGCCGCCACCCTGGGGCCGGACAAGGTCGCGCTGATCCTGCAGAACCATGGGCTGCTCACGGTCGGGCGCACGGTAGAGGCCGCGGCGTGGCGCTTCATCGCCCTGGACAACGCCGCCCATGCGCAACTGCTGGCCGAGGCCGCCGGCACGCCGCGGCCGATCCCGGCGGCGGTAGCCGAGCACACCGCGCGCCAGGTCGGCACCGAGTTCGGCGGCTGGTTCAGCTTCCAGCCGTACTGGGACCGCCTGCTGCGCGACGAACCCGATTTTCTCGACTGAGTGCAAGGAGGCGCCATGAATCGCCGTCGTTTTCTGCAGTACAGCGCCCTGGGCGGGCTCGCCTGCGCGCTGCCTGGCGCCTTTGCCCGCGACTGGCAGGGGCTGACCCTGGGCGTGGCCACCTACAAGGGCGCCGCGCCGACCTTCTTCGAGGAGGCCGGCATCGAGCGCCCGCCCTACGCGGTGAAATACGCCGAGTTCAACGGCGGCAACCTCGGCTTTGAAACGTTGATCAGCGGTACCCTGGACCTGGCGCCGATGAGCGAGATCCCGCCGATCTTCGGCATCCGCAACCAGGCGCCGGTCAGGCTCATCGCCGTGCTGACCGGTGACGTCAACAACCAGGCCTTTGTCGTGCCCAAGGGCTCGACCATGCAGTCGCTGGCCGAGCTGCCGGGCAAGCGGGTGGGGTACATCCGCTCCACGTCCTCGCACTACATGCTGCTGCGCGCCCTCAAGGACCAGGGCCTTACCCTGGCGGACATCCAGCCCCTGGCGCTGACGCCCCAGGATGGTTTCGCCGCGTTCCAGAACGGCAACCTGGATGTCTGGGTGACCTTCGGCTACTTCATCCAGCTGGCCGAGCTGCGCAGCGGGGCGCGGGTGCTGCGCACCGGGCAGGGCTACCTGTCGGGCAACTACGTGATCGCCGCCAACCAGCGGGCGATCGAAGATCCGCGCAAGCGCGCGGCGATCGAGGACTACGTGCGCCGCGAGTACCGCAGCTGGCAGTGGGTGCAGCACCACCCCGAGGCCTGGGCCGCGCGTTGCGAGCAGGTGCTGGGCATTCCCCGGGAAGTGTTCATCGCCCAGTACAAGGCCCAGAGCGGGCCGCGGGTGCTGCAGGCGGTGGACGATGCCGCGGTGCGCTCGCAGCAGGATGTGGCCGACACTTTCTACGCCGCCGGCGTGCTGCCCCAGCGCCTGGATGTGGCGCCGTTGTGGGATCGGAGTTTCAGCTGGGCTTCGTGATTAACGCGGCCGCTCCTACAGGGACCGCGCCTGGCAATAAGGAATTCTATGCCTCGCTCAACTCGATATGTCTGGGTGGCGTTGATGCTCGCCTGCGGCTGCGCGCTGGCCGATGTCCGCGCCCTCCACGAACGCCTGATTGTCCTCGACAGCCACCTGGACACGCCCATGCAACTGGCCCGGCCCGGCTGGGACATCGGCCAGCGCCACCGCTATGCCGACGACCTGTCCCAGGTCGACCTGCCGCGCATGTGCGACGGTGGTCTGGACGGCGGTTTCTTCGCCATCTTCACCCCCCAGGGACCGCTCACGCCCGAGGGCCGTACCCTGGCCAGCGAGCATGGCCTGGCGGTGATCACCCGGATCCGCGACATGGTCGCCGCCCGGCCGGACGCATTCGCCCTGGCCACGCGGGCGCAGGAGGTGCCGGCGATCGTCGCCTCCGGCCGGCGGGTGGTGCTGATCAGCATGGAGAATGCCGAACCGCTGGCGGCCGACCCCGGCCGGTTGGCCACTTACCACCGCCTGGGTTTGCGCATGCTGGGCCTGGTGCATGCGCAGAACAACGACTTCGCCGACTCGGCCACCGCGTTGCCGAATTGGCATGGGCTGAGCCCGGCTGGCCGCGAACTGGTGCAGGCGGCCAACCGCCTGGGAATCCTCATTGACGTGTCCCATGCCTCCGATGCGGTGTTCGACCAGGTGCTGGCGTTGTCCAGCGCCCCGGTGATCGCCTCGCATTCCGGGGCCCGGGCCATCGGCCCGCATCCGCGCAATCTCGATGACGAACGATTGCGCCATCTCGCCGCCAAGGGTGGAGTGGTGCAGGTCAACACCTACGCCAGCGACCTGGTGCCGCGTGCGCCGAACCCCGAGCGGGACAAGGCCCTGGCGCCGCTGTACCGGGAGTTCCGCCTGGCGGCCAGCCTGCCGCCGGCGCAGGTGGCGGACCTGGCCCGGCGCATACGCGAGGCCGAAGCCCGGTATCCGTTGCCGGCGACCAGCCTGGACGACTTCATGCGTCATCTGCTGCACATCCTCGAGGTGGTTGGCCCGCGGCATGTCGGCATCGGCGCTGACTGGGACGGTGGTGGCGGGGTGGAGGGGTTGCGCGATGTCAGCCAGTTGCCAGAGATCACTGCGCGGTTGCTGGCGGCGGGGTACAGCGAGCAGGACCTGGCGGATATCTGGGGTGGGAACCTGTTGCGGGTGATGGAAGAAGCGCAATCTACGTGTCCACTGTAGGAGCGGCCTTGTGCCGCGAAAGGGCTGCATCGCAGCCCCCAGGCATTGGTGTCACATCGTCGATCGTCGGGGCCGCCTTGCGGCCCTTTCGCGGCACAAGGCCGCTCCTACAAAAAAGCAGGTGTTTCAAAATAATTATGCGTTCTGCGCAGCATGCAAAGCTTAAGACATTACACATTTTAATATTTGCATATGCTCAAAATGTATTTCTCTTAGCTCATCCCGCTCTCTAGGATGGCTCCACATAGAGCGTTTTCGTAGCTTGAAAACATCAAGTCATAACCGAAAGCGATAACCGTGGACCAGGGAGAGTGCCCGCGATGCCATTGACCAGACGCCAGCTCATTGCCCGTATCGGTATGGTCGGTGGCCTGCAAGCCGCCACGGCGGCCCTGGGGTTGTTCGGGTCGCTGGGCCCGGCGCGGGCCGGCCAGGAGAACTACGCCCAGCTGCCGCTGGCCCGTGTCGGGCAGGGCGCCAGTGTCACCGTGGTCGGCGCCGGCATCGGCGGCCTGGTGGCCGCCTACGAGCTGCGCAAGGCCGGCTTTGCCGTCACCCTGCTGGAGGCCCGCGAGCGGGTCGGCGGGCGCAACTGGACCGTGCGCCGGGGTGACCGGGTCGCGTTCACCGATGGCAGCGTGCAGACCGTCGAGTTCGACGATGGTTTCTACCTCAACGCCGGCCCTGGCCGGTTGCCCAGCCATCATCAGCTGATGCTCGGCTACTGCCGCGAACTGGGGGTGGAGCTTGAAGTGCTGGTCAACACCAGCCGCAACGCTCTGGTGCGTCCCGACCTCGACCAGCCACCGATGCAGATCCGCCAGGCGGTCAACGACAGCCGCGGGCACCTGGCCGAACTGCTGGCCAAGGCCGTCGACCGCCAGGCCCTGGACCAGGAGTTGAGCCTGGACGACCGGCGCAACCTGCTGGGCTTCCTGCGCACCTGGGGCGACCTGTCGGAGAAGCTCGAGTACCTGGGTTCGGCGCGCTCGGGCTACAAGGTCTGGCCCGGGGCCGGCGACCAGCAAGCACTGCGCAACGACCCGCTGCCCCTGCGCACCTTGCTCAACCCGGCGCTGGGCACGGCGCTGATGATCGACGAGTACCCGGAGTTCTCGCCGACCATGTTCCAGCCGGTGGGCGGCATGGACCGCATTCCCCTGGCGTTCCAGCGCCACCTGCAGGATGCCCTGCGCCTGGGGGCCGAGGTACGCTCGATTCGCCATTTCGACGACCGGGTGGAGATCGGCTACCAGCAGCATGGCCAGCCGCAGCGCATCACCAGCGACTATGCGGTGATCGCCTTGCCGCTGCCGTTGCTGGCGAAGCTCGACAGCAACTTCAGCGCCCCGGTGCGCCAGGCCATCGCCGCCGTGCAGTTCGGTCACGCCAACAAGGTGGCCTGGCAGTCCCGGCGCTTCTGGGAGACCGACTACCAGATCTACGGCGGCCTGTCGTTCATCAACCAGGCGTCGTCCGGGCTGTGGTACCCCAGCGGCGGCTTCAACCAGGCCGAGGGCATTCTCGTCGCCGCCTACAACAACGGCGAGACCGCCCGCCAGTTTGCCGACAAGTCGGTCGCCGAGCAGATCGCCCTGTCGCGCCAGGCCGTGGAGCTGCTGCACCCGGGCCACGACCACGAACTGCGCAAACCGCTGGTGGTGGACTGGGGGCGCATACCCCACAGCCTCGGGCCGTGGATCAGCCACCCGCTGGCCGACGCCGACTACGACCTGCTCAACCAGGCCCAGGGCCGGGTGCACCTGACCAGCGACGCCCTGGCCCACAGCGGTATCGGTATCTGGCAGGAAACCGCTGCCGGAGCCGCCCGGCGGGTGGTGCGCAACCTGTGCGAGCGTGCCCAGGGCACCTCGCAGAGCCGGCAGACAGCCTGACTACTACACAACTAAAACCATCTGCCAGGTAGCGGACCTCCGAGGCTGGCGCCTACACATCAGTGGAGCTTCGCCATGCCTTTCAAGCACGCCCTTCTGGGGTTGGGGGTCCTGTTCGCCGCGGCCAGCCAGGCCGCCGATATCGAGCGCGTCCCCTCGACCTATCCCAACTCGCCGATCCTGCAGTCGGCGACCCTGCCGCCGGGCACGGCGCTGACCTTCGTCTCCGGCATCCTGCCCGACCCGGCCGACCCCAAGGCGGCCAAGGACGAGCTGCGCGCCAGCGGCGACACCGAGGCGCAGACCGTGGCGGTGCTGCGCAAGGTCGAGGCCGCCCTGGCGCCGCGCGGGCTGGGCCTGGGCGACGTGGTGCAGTTGCGGGTGTACCTGGTGGGCGACCCGGGGTTGCAGGGACGCATGGATTTCGACGGCCTGCAGCGCGGCTTCCGCCAGTTCTTCGGCAATGACCGTCAACCGTTGAAACCGACCCGCACCACGGTGCAGGTGGCCGGGCTGGTGTTGCCCGGCGCCCTGATCGAAGTCGAGGCGGTCGCCGCCAAGGCCCGTTGAACCCCGAACCCGATAGCGGCGGCCGGGCCATGGTCGCCACAAGGAATATCCGCAGATGCCCAAGACCTTCAAGCTTTCCCCCGTGGCCACCGCCCTGGCCCTGAGCCTGGCTGGCGAGGCCATGGCCGCCGAAGACCCGGCGCTGTCCACCGTGGTGGTGACCGGCGTGCGCGGCAGCCAGCAGCGCACCGTGACCGACAGCCCGGTGCCGGTGGACGTGATTTCCGGCGAGCAGTTGCGCACCAGCGGCCAGAACGGCCTCAAGGACATGCTCACGCGCCTGCTGCCCTCGTTCAACGCGCCGACCATCAACGGCGGCGGCACTGCATTCCTGGTGCGCGGCATCAGCATGCGCGGCCTGGGCGGCGACCAGGTGTTGATCCTGGTCAACGGCAAGCGCCGGCACAACACGGCGATGATCAACAACAACGCCCGGGTCGGCACCGCCGCGGTGCCGGTGGACCTCGACCTGATTCCCACCGCGGCGATCGAGCGCATCGAGGTGCTGCGCGACGGCGCGGCGGCGCAGTACGGCTCCGACGCCATCGCCGGGGTGATCAACATCATCCTCAAGCAGGATGCCGAGGGCATCACCTCCGACAGTTCGCTCGGCCAGTACTACGCCGGCGACGGCACCAGCGGCCATGAGGCGGCCAATGCCGGCTTCGGCCTGGGTGACGGCGGCTTCCTCAACCTGTCGTTCGACGCCAAGGTGCAGGAGCCCTACGACCGCGCCGGCGCCGTGCGCGGCAATTTCACCACCCTGGCCAACGGCCAGCCCGACCCGCGCCTGACAGAGCGTCACGGTTGGGGCGAGGAATACGGCCTGGGCCGCGACCGCACCTACAGTGGCGCCTACAACCTGGAACTGCCGCTGGGCGAGGAACTGAAGCTGTATTCGTTCTCCACCCTCAGCTACCGCGACGGCAAGAAAGTCCTCGGCCACCGCGCGCCCACCGACATCACCGCCACCAACTGGCTGCCCAACGCGCCTTATCCGAAAGGCGGCCAGGCCACCCGCGAAGTGGAGGAGACCGACTACCAAGTGCTCGCCGGCCTCAAGGGCCTGGCCGCCGAGTGGGACTGGGACCTGTCGACCACCTATGGCCGCGACAAGGCCAAGCTGTACACCGACAACAACCTCAACCTGTCCAACGACCCCTTGCTGAGCCAGCGGCGCTTCCACCTGACCGACGAGATCTTCGACCAGTGGACCACCAACCTGGATTTCAGCCGGGCCCTGGACATCGGCTGGAGCAGTCCGCTGGAAACCTCGTTCGGCGTCGAGTACCGCTGGGAGAAGTACGAGCTTACCGAGGGCGAACCCAATTCCTACAACTACGGCGACTATGTGATCCCCAGCGGCCCGCTGGCCGGGCGGCGCCCGGACCCGGGGCTGTTCTCGGTCAACGGCACCACCCCGGAGGACGCCGGGCAGATGATCCGCCACAGCGGCGCGGCCTATGTCGACTTCGGTATTAACCTCACCCCACAGTGGTACAGCGCCTTCGCCCTGCGCTATGAGCGCTACAACCAGGAGGTCGGCGAGACCGTCAGCGGCAAGTTCACCACCCGCTACGAGTTCGCCCCGGGCTATGCGGTCAGGGCCGCGGTGAGCAATGGCTTCCGCGCGCCGTCGCTGGCGCAGAACGTGTTTTCCTCGACCAGTTCGGTGACCATTTTCGGCGCCGGCGGCAGCACCAGCACGGCGCGCACCAAGCAGATGCGCCCAGGCTCGCCCGAGGCCATCGCCTTGGGTGCCCAGACCCTGGAGCCGGAAAAGTCGCGCAACTACAGCCTGGGCTTCACCGCCGAACCCACCGACCGCTTGCGCCTGACCGCCGACTTCTACCTGATCGACATCGACGACCGCATCCTGCAGACCGGCGTGCTCACCGGCCCCGCCGTGTCGAGCATCCTGGTGGCCAACGGCCTGTCGCCGGACCTCTCGGGGCAATACTTTGCCAACGCCGCCGATACCCGCACCAAGGGTGTCGACCTGGTGGCCGAGTATCGCCAGCCGCTGGCCGAGTACGGCACCGTGCGCTGGAGCCTGGCTTACAACCACAACAAGACCAGCATCCGCGACCTGGCCGACACCCCGGCGAGCCTGTCGAGCCTGGGCGCGGGCTACGTGCTGTTCGACCGCCAGCAGCAGATCGACCTGACCAAGGCCACACCCAAGGACAAGTGGATCCTCAACAGCAACTACAAGGTCGACGACTGGACGGTGAACCTGACCCTGACCCGCTACGGCGAGTACACCGAAGGCTCGAACATCCCGGCCAACGACCGAACTTACGGCGCCAAGTGGATCACCGATATCGACGTGGCCTACGACCTCACCCAGAACATCACAGTGGCGCTGGGCGCCAACAACCTGTTCGACAAGTACCCGGACAAGATCGGCATCGTGCCCTGGGCCGGGACCTACGAGTACGGCATGTTCTCGCCTTATGGACTGGGTGGGGGGTACTACTACGGCCGTGTGAGCCTGGCGTTCTGATGGGTACTCGCGAAGCTGACGGCTTTCCTGTGGGAGCGGGTTCACCCGCGAACACCGGCATGGCCGGTGCCATCCACCGCGGTGTGCCATTCGCGGGTAAACCCGCTCCCACAGGGGCGTGGCTCGCTGGCGTGTTGCTGTGCCGGGCGTGTCACACGCCGGCCAGCCATGGGAGTTTCCTGCATGATTGAGCGTGGGAGCGGGCTTGCCCCGCGATCACCGGCAGAGCCGGTGCCATCCAACGCGCTGCCTGCATCGCGGGGCAAGCCCGCTCCCACGGGATTCAGGGGGCGTTACATCCTGGCGGGGTTGCTGTGCCTGATGCTGGGGATCGCACACGCCGAAGAAACCCTGCGCGTCTCCAGCCAGAAGAACTCGCTGCAGGTGCTGCTGCAGGCCGCCGGCGAGCTCGAGGATGTGCCATACCCCCTGGAGTTCGCCGCCTTCGGCGCCGCCGCGCCCACCGCCGAAGCCCTGGCGGCCGGCGCGGTGGATATCGGCACCCTGGGCACCGCGCCGTTCGTGTTCGCCACGGCGGCCGGCGCCGGGCTCAAGACCGTCGGGGTGGTGCGCCTGCAGGTGACGCCCACGGCGGTGGCAATCGTCGTGCCCGACAGTTCACCCCTGACCGACGCGGCGTCGCTGGTGGGCCGGCGCATCACCACCACCCGTGGCTCCATCGGCCATTACCTGGCGCTGGCCGCATTGCGCGCCAGCGGCCATAAAGGCCGCGACGCCACGTTCGTGTTCCTGCAGCCGGGCGAGTCGCGCAGCCTGCTGGCCAACGGCGGCGCCGATGCCTGGGCCACCTGGGATCCGTACACCAGCATGGTCCAGCTCGAAGGCGGCACGCGGGTGCTGGTCAGCGGCGAAGGTTTGTTCGCCGGCAACATGCTGCTGGTGGCCAACCCCGCGGCGATTCGCGACAAGCCGGCGCAACTGCGGGATTTCCTGCATCGGGTCGGCCGCGCCTGGGACTGGGCCAACGCTCATGTCGAGCAATTCTCGGCGATCCAGGCCCGCCAGAGCGGGCTGCCACTGGAAGTGCACTTGCGCTCGAACCGCTATTCACAGCCACGCCGGGTCGCAGTCGACGACGCCCTGGTCAGGGACCTGGCCGACACCGCCAGGCTGTACCGGGACGAGGGGGTGATCGGTCCGGGCTTCGTTGCCGAACAACAGGTGGACAGGCAGTTCAATGAGGCGCCGGAAGTTCAGTAAAAGTTATCCGTAACACATGAGCCAAGTTGTCATTTTTATAATGTTCATGCGCATTGCTGATAATGGTTGAAGTTGCTCTGTAATATTTTGAAAAAGTTTTGACGCTAGAGAAAAACGATATTTCACAAGTGCTTGCCGCTTGTTGAAGATGGCCTGGCGACCATCGGATGTCGCCGGTTATCCGCCCATCACAGGTGCAGTCAAACCGTTCAGGAATAGGCGAGGGAGTGTTCATGCTGACAATTACCACGGTCGAGGAGTTGACCGCCGCACAGTTAGACGATGTGATTCACGCCCGTACACTGGGCATCCTGATCAAAGGCTTCGCACCCGCCGATACCGTGGCCCTGGCTCTGGAGCGCCTGAGCCATCACGAACTGCGCGGCGCCTTCAGCGAACAGACCGAGTTCGTGCGCCTGGGCAAGGCCTATATCGAGATCAAGGACGAAGCCAGCCGCGCCGAGTATCACGGCCAGGCCATCGGCAACATCCGCAAGATCCGCAGCGCCTTCGGCCCGCTGGCGTCGCCCATCGATCACCTGCGCCTGCTGCTCGACGAGGTCTGGCCCAAGGGGGCGCGGCTGCTGGATGTGAACGGGCAGAAGTGCTTCGTCGGCATTGCCCGCTTCCAGGGCAACAATGTCGACCTCACGCCGCATACCGACGACCTGGCGCGCAACGCCCCGGCCGACCACCAGCCGCGGCTGCTCACCCAGCTGTCGACCAACATCTACCTGCAGATCCCCGAGGACGGCGGCGAGCTGGAGATCTGGAACCTGCACCCGGACGAGGCCGAATACCAGCGCCTGCGTGGCCAGCGCGCCTACGGCATCGAGCGCCACCTGCTGCCGCCGCCGGACCTGGTGGTCAAGCCCGAGCCGGGCGACCTGATCTTCCTCAACCCGCGGCTGATCCACGCGGTGCGCCCTTCGGCCACCAGCACCCGGGTCACCCTCGGCGTATTCATCGGTTATTTCGGCGACGACCAGCCTTTGGCCTACTGGAGCTAAGCGACATGAGCAATGTGGAAGCGATCAACCTCAAAGCCTATTTCAACAAGGGCGGCGAAGAACTGGACTTCACCGGCAAGCGCTGCGTGCTGGCGGTCAGCGTGGGCCAGGAATACCACGAGGAGCACAAGCTCAGCTCCACCGTGCACCTGATCAACAAATCCGGCTTCAGCCAGGTGAAGGTGGTGGTGGCCGACACCCTGCAGCGCCACAACAAGCACGGCAAGTCGCCGGGCGAGGCGCTGTCGGCGTCGATCCGCGACGGCGACGCGTGGTTGGCGCGCAATCGCAAGTACCTGGCCGGGCTCGAGGCGCCGGTGCGCATCAGCCGCTGGAACCAGGAGCTGGCCTCGGACCGCTACGCCGAGCTGCGCCAGCAGGTGAACCAGCTGTACCGCGACAGCGAGGACCTGCGCGGCGCCATCGAGGCGACCATCGGCGTGTTCATCGAGCGTTTGCGATTGCGCGACCCCGAGGCGGACCTGGAGCGCGCTGCCGCCCAATGCCGTGAGTACATCCTCGAGGAGGTGCCGATCATCCTGCCGCAGTGGGCCGAGGAGGGGTACGACTACGTGATCTACCCGCAGCAGATGACCGATGCCATGGCCACCGCCCGGCGCCTGCTGGTCGAGCCGCACGCGCCGGAGCGGGTGCACTGGTTGCCGCTGAAGTTCAAGAAGCGCGGCATCCCGATTCCCTTCACCCTGCCAGGAGCGGCGCATCCGGCCTGGGCCGCCAGCGCCATTGCCATCTGAGTCTTCGCAATCCCGGCCCCACGCCACACGGACGACGGCCTTCATACTGAAATCCGGAACAGGAGTTTCCATGGGCGTTTTTGCGCAACAGCAACGCAAATGGTGGGCTTTGCTCGGTGTGAGCATCGCCAGTTTTCTCGGCTGCGTCGACTTCACCATCGTCAATACCGCGCTGCCGGCGCTGCAGGCCGACCTCGGCGCCTCGGTGGACAGCCTGCAGTGGGTGATCAACGGCTTCATCCTGGCGCTTTCCAGCGCCATGGTGCTGGTCGGCCGGCTGGCCGACCTGAAAGGCCGCCGACGGGTGCTGAATATCGGGCTGGGAGTGTTCGGACTGGCCTCGCTGGCGGCGGGGCTGGCCACCGGCATCGACACCCTGGTGGCGGCCCGGGTCGCCCAGGGCCTGGCCTGCGCGGTGCTGTACACCGCGTCGGGGGCGATCGTCGCGGCCACCTTCGCCAGCGAGGAGCAGGGCAAGGCCTTCGGCGTGCTGTTCGGGGTCAACGGCATTGGTCTTGCCGCGGGGCCGGTGCTGGGCGGGCTGATCACCAGCGCCTTCGGCTGGCAGTGGATCTTCCTGGTCAACGTGCCGTTCGTGCTGCTGAGCCTGGCGATCATCGCCGTGGCGGCGGACGAGTCGCGGGCCGGCGAGGAGGGCGCGCGGCTCGACTGGCTGGGCGCGCTGCTGTTGCTGGTGGGCTTGCCGAGCCTGGTGCTGGTGATCGTCCAGGGCGCCGCTTGGGGCTGGACCTCGGCCAATACCTTGGGCCTGCTGGCGGTGGCGCTGCTCGCCTTGCTGGTCTTCGTTGGCGTCGAGTTGCGGGTCGATGCACCGATCATCGACCTGCGCCTGTTCGCCAACCGCCGTTTCGTCGCGGCGGTCACCGCCAGCTTCGGCCTGGCGGTGTTCTATTGCGTGGCATTCTTCGTCATGCCGCTGTACCTGGCGTTGATCCGTGGCGAGAGCGTGCAGGCCAGCGGCCTGCTGTTGTTGCCGACAACGCTCGGGGTGGCGTTGCTGTCGCCGCTGGTGGGCCGCCTGGTGGACCGCAAGGGCCCGGCGCTGCTGGTGCAGGCCGGGCTGCTGCTGTTCGTGCTGTCCGCCGTGCTGCAGGCAGCATTCGGCGAGCACACCTCGCTGGTGCATCTGTTGGGCGCCTTCGCTGTGATGGGACTGGGCTGGGCCTGCATCCTCGGGCCCTCGACGGTGCTGGGGATCTCGTCGGTGCCGCAGCAGGTGAGCTCGGTGGCCATGGGCTCGCTGATGACCCTGCACAATGTCGGCGGTGGGCTAGGGCTGGCGGTGGGGGTAGGGTTGTACCGGGCGGTGGCCACCGATACGTTGTCCGCCGCCAGCGGCGTGCCCGTGCAGACCGGCTGGCTGGCCCGGGCGGCGGCTGCCCCGGAGCAGGGGGCGACCTTGTTGGCCGAGCACCTGGGGCAGGGCGGCGATGTCCTGCAGGGCTGGGTGCATGCCGCGTTCCTCGACGGTTACCAGGCGCTGATGGTGTTCCTCGCCGTCAGCCTGTTGCTGGTCTGGGGCGGCGTGACCTTGCTGCTGCGCACGGCGAAAGTCGCCGCGCCCGCCCAGGAGCCCAGCCATGGCAAGGCGTGACGGCCGCCTGCGGCTGGGCGCCTTTCTCTCCGGCGCCGGCGCTCACGCCGGCAGTTGGCGACATCCGCAGGCCGACGCCGATGCCTCGATCAACTTCGAGCGCTACCGGCAGTACGCCCAGACCCTGGAGCGCGGGCGTTTCGATGCGCTGTTCCTCAACGACAACGTCGCCGTCGGCGAGCTGGACCCACGGGTGCTGCGCAGCAGCGCCTACAGCCTGCGCTGGGACCCGCTGACCCTGTTGCCGGCGCTGGCGGTGGTAACCCGCCATATCGGCCTGATCGCCACCGCCAACACCAGTTTCAACGAGCCGTACAACATTGCCCGCACATTTGCCTCCCTCGATCACTTGTCCGGTGGCCGCGCCGGCTGGAACCTGGTGACCGCGCTGATCGGTGGCGAGAACTTCAACCAGGGGGCGCACCTGCCCCATGCTGATCGTTACGCCCGCGCCGAGGAGTTCTTCGATGTGGTCACCGGGCTCTGGGACAGCTGGGCGGACGATGCCTTCCCGCTGGACAAGGCCTCCGGTACCTGGCTGGAGCCTGCGCGCATGCGGGTGCTCGACCACCAGGGCGAGCATTTTCGCGTACAGGGTCCCTTGAATGCGCCAAGGCCGCTGCAAGGCTGGCCAGTGATTGCCCAGGCCGGTTCCTCGCAGGCCGGCCGGGCGCTGGCGGCACGCAGCGCCGAGTTGGTATTCACCGCCCAGCAGACCTTGAGCGAGGGCCGGGCGTTCTACGCCGACATCCACCAGCGCCTGGCCCTGGCCGGGCGGGAGCCGGAGTCGTTGCTGGTGTTTCCGGGCCTGGCGCCGGTGGTGGGCCGCACGGCCAGCGAAGCCCAGGAGAAGCACGAGCAGCTGCAGTCGCTGGTGGATCCGGAGGCGGCGCTCAAGGCGTTGTCGTTCCTGCTGGACATCGGCATCGACCTGGAGCAGTTGCCGGCGGATGCCCCGGTGGTGCTGCCGGACCCTTTGCCGTTGACCGAGCGGCACCAGAGCCGCCAGCAGTTGGTGGTGGACCTGATCCGCCGCGAACGGCCCACCGCCAGGCAGTTGCTGGCCAGGCTCGGCGCGGGCGGGCACCGGCTGCTGGTGGGCACGCCGGGGCAGATCGTCGAGGAGATGGCCTGCTGGTTCGAGGAGGGGGCGGCGGATGGCTTCAACCTGCTGTTTACCCACCTGCCGGGTGGGCTGGATGATTTTGTCGGGCAGGTGGTGCCCGAGTTGCAGCGGGTGGGGTTGTTCCGGCGTGAGTATGAGGGGCGTACGTTGCGGGAGAATCTGGGGCTGCGGTATGTGCCCAATCGACATTTTCAGAGCTGAGTATGGCGCCTGTGGGAGCGGGCTTGCCCCGCGATGGCGTCATTAGCGAACTGACGCTATCGCGGGGCAAGCCCGCTCCCACGAATACCTGTACTGACCCGGAGGGGCAGCTCAACCCCGCTGATCGAAGAAATGCCCCATCAGCTGCAACAACGGCCGCCGCCGGTTCTTCACCGCGAACTCCCACTCATGGGTCTGCGACGGCGCATGGCCGACCTCATGCTCGCTCAGCAGCTTCTGCACCTGGGCCAACCGGTACCACGGCACCGAGGGGAAGGCGTGGTGGACGATATGCAGGTTGAAGTTGAGGATCACATAGCGCGACCACAGCGGCAGGTCCTTGCAGTCATGGGACACGCCGTCCTGCTCCCAGAACTGCAGGCGGTCGGCGTCCCGCGCAAGCAACGGCGCCTCGGCATGGTGCGGCAGGTTGAGCAGCTCGACCATGAAGAACAGGAATACCCAGGTGATCCCGTAGAACAGCACCAGGTCCAGCAGGTGCCCCAGGCTCCAGGCCAGCACGGCCGCCGCCAGGTACCCGGCCAGGTACAGGCGGGCGAAGCGGATCTCCTTGAGAATCCTCGGCGAACTGTCGCCCTTGGCCCGGGCAATGAACGGCGCGCGCCAGTTGAGCAGGAAATGGTTGGCGGCGATCATCGGGATCCAGTGCTTCCAGACGAACTCCAGGGTGCGCTCCTGCTTTTTCGTCATCACCGAGAAGCGCTCGATCATGCCGCGGTTCTCCGGGTCGTTCACCGGGTGCGCGGTCCAGGTGTGGTGGGCCATGTGGAAGCGCCGACGGACCAGGAACGGCAAGGCGATCAGCCAGCCGTCGCAGTGGCCGATGAAGTCGTTGAGCCGACGGTTGGCCGAGGCGGCGCCGTGGGTCGCCTCGTGCATGATCAGGTAGAGCTGCACGGTGGCCAGGCCTGCCAGCGCCAGGCCCAGCAACTGCAAGGCGGTGGAGTCGGCGAGCCACAGGTTCCAGGCCACCGCCAACAACAGCAGGTCGGCGACCCAGAGCATCACGGTCCAGGGTTCCCGGGCGCCGTCGGGGATCTGTTTTCTTACACTAAGCCATTGGTCCTTGGTCACTTGCAAAAACTCCGATCGGTTAGCTGGCGGCCCTGGAAGCCGGGGCTGCGGGAAGGCTGCAGAGGTTGTTGGCCAGGTGCGCGTAGGCCAGGTCGAAACGGGCGATGTCGTCGTCGAAGCCGTGGCTGCGCGGCGCCACGTCGAAGTCCTGGAACACCAGCTGGAGGCAGTCGTAGCGCGTGCCGTTCTCCAGGTGCCAGGCCGGCAGGTAGGCGGTGATGGCAAAACCCAGGCGGCGCAGGCTGGCCAGCAGTTCCAGCTTGTCGGCCAGGATCACCAGGCTGACGTACTCGGCCTGCGCATGTTGGCGCAGCAGTGCGCCCAGCTCCGCCAGCACGGCTTGGCTTGACAGGTAGCGACCGCACTGGCCCGACAGCATCAGCGCGCCGGCCTTGGGATCGTGGGTGTAGCTGAGCTGGCCATGGCGTTCGGCGCCGGTGGGGCCGCTCAGGAAGGTCTCCGGGTAGCTGCCGGGGGTGACGCCGAGCCGCAGGGCGGGGTAGAGCAGGCGGCGGACGAAGTCGGCGGCGCGGGTGGTCACGTACCAGGGCGCAACATGGACAAAACCGGCCTGGAGCACCGGCTGGATGGCGGTCAGGTGATATTCGCGCAGGCCGTCGACCGTGTCCGGGCCGCCGTCATGCCCCACCAGCACGGCGGGGCGGATCTTGTTCATGACGCTGTGGCTTGCGATGTTGCGGGTGATGTAGAAGCCCAGTTCCACGGGCTCGGGCCGGTGGGTCTCGAAGCCCAGGCGGATCAGGCTGGAGATGGCGCCGGTCCTGCGCGCATCGGGGTGGATGACCCCGTGGCAGACTTCCCACGAGCGGTTCCAGGGGCGACGGGCGATGCAGCAGCAACCGAGCAGCTGGCCCTGGGCCTCGGCAACGAACCACTGTTGTTGCCCACTGCCCATGGAGTGGCGGATATAGCCCGGGTTCTGGCAGGGGTGGGTGGTCTGCCCATAAACCTGCTGGAACAGCGCGGCGAGGGCTTCGATATCGGCGGGGCTGGCCGGGCGATAACGCAGTGATTCGGTTTCCGGCAACGGCGCAACGGCCGTTTGCGGCGAACGGGTCGCAGTCATGACGCACCTTTTGTCTTTATTGAAGGCGAACGAATGCAGTGACCGCCCAAGGCGGGTCACAGGCACGTGGCGGGGTGGGTGCAGGGGTCAGTGACGGGGATGTCGTCGCAGGTCGGCGCGGCTGGGTGATGTGTGTAGAGGGTGAGGCGAGGGTGCGTCATCCGTGAGCATGGCCATCATACGACTCCTGTACATGGCGGGTTCTTGTCCAAGGCCAGCGGAAATCCTTGCCGCTGCCAGGAAACGGACTATAGAGCCACGCCATGGGCCGTCAAACGGGGGGCGACCGGTGTCTGCAACGCGGTGCCCCGTCACGGTGCCGAGGCGGCGGGCAGGCCCGCCCCCTGTTTTTCGGCGCGCAAGGTCCCGGAGCAGTGCGCCGTAAGAAAAGGCTTACATGTAAATGGTTGTAAAGACGACCAAGCGTTCAGATATCGCTGTCCTTGAGGCGGGCAAGGCCGCTGTCGCGCGCGGGTCTGGCATGGCCCGGCAGCGGCTCCGGCCGGGGTAGTCCTGCCGTGCTGTAGACTCGGGTACGACTGCCCAGGCCATCCACCAGTGGCGCCTGCAGCGGGTATCGGGTGCGAGACTTGAGGTCAGCGATCACCTCGTCGAGCAGGGCGTCGATCTGTGCGCTGTCCTGATGATGGGCAGTGGTGATCAGGTGCGCGGTGTCGCCCGAGGTGGCCAGGCAATGGCGTTTCCACACGCTGGCCGAGGGGCAGGGGAACACCACGGTGATCGAGTTGGGGTTGCGCCAGGCCTCGATGCCGGCCGCCCGCAGCCGGTCCACCGCGTGCTGGGCCAGGTCCAGGCAGCGCTGGATGCGTGCGCGCCAGTCCTCCCGCGACCGGCTGCACAGGGCGGCCCACATCATCAGTGGCGTGTGACCATTGCGCGAGCCGCTGATGGTCTGGTCGCGGGCGCTGATGTAGTCGATTTCCACCGAGATGCGCTCGACGTTGCCACGCCGCGCCACGACGATGCCGCAGGGCATCGGCGAGCCGATCATCTTGTGTCCGGAGACGCAGATCGAGTCGATGCCGTCGGCGAACGAGTAGGGCTCGGGGGCGTCGACGAAGGGCAGGATCATGCCGCTCAGGGCCGCGTCGGCATGCAGGTAGTAGTCCTCGCGGCGGATGCCGGCCCGGGCCAGGCGTTGCTGGATGGTGGCGATGTTGTCGGTGGCGCCGCGCAGGGTGGTGCCGATATTGGCGAAGATGATCGGGTGGCGCTCGCCATCGGCGGCGATCCGCGCGACCAGGTCGTCGTAGTCCATCTCGCCGTTGGCCTGGGACTCCACCACTTGGGCCTTGATGCGCAGCAGGCGGACGATCTTGGCCACCGAGTAGTGGGTGTCCTTGGAGTAGTAGAGGGTGGCGGCGGGGAACAGCTCGCGGGCCAGGTAGCAGCCGAACATGTTGCCTTCGGTGCCGCCGTTGGTGACGTAGCCCCAGCTGTCCTCGAACGGGATGTGGAACAGCTCGGCGAAGTAGCGCATCACCTCGCGCTCGAAGTCGAAGGAGTTGAGCAGGTAGTTGCTGGGCTCGTTCCAGTCGCCGCAGTTGTTGATGGAAAAGCGCATGAAACGGTGCAGCAGGCTGTAGTCGAAGTCGGCTGACTCGGGGTAGCCGACATTGAAGTACTGGTGGGTGAGGCAGTATTGCCAGAAAGCCTCGAGACGCTTGTGGTTGGCGGGTGAGAATGTCATGTCCAGCTCCATGGTGCGCGCTCGGCCAGCCAGGGCCGAGCGCGGTGCGGGTGAAAGTCCTTGTCAGTGCCGCATCAGGCTCAGGCGGCCAGGGTGGCGCCGCCGTCGACCACGATATCCTGCAGGGTCACGTGGCCGGCCTGCTCGGAGGCCAGGAACAGCACCACATTGGCGATGTCGTCGGGCGTGGCGATCTTGCCCAGCGGCACGCCGAGCTTGAACTGCCCGGGCAGGCCGTCGACCAGCTGGCGCTCGAGCGCCGGGTCGCCGAGCATGCCGGCGAGCATCGGCGTGCGCGTCGAGCCCGGCGAGACCACGTTGCAGCGCACGCCATAGGGCGCCAGTTCCAGGCCCACGCAGTGGCTCAGGCTGACCAGAGCGGCCTTGGAGGCGCAGTAGGCGGCCATGTTCAGGCGCGGCACGTGGGCGGCGTTGGAGGCGACATTGACGATGGCGCCGCGGCGCTGGCGGCGGAACACCGGGGTCCACTGGCGCATCAGGTAGAACGGCGCGCTCACGTTGACATCCAGGCAGCGCTGCCAGTCCTCGCAGGACACTTCGTCGCTGCGCCCCAGGCGCAGCACGCCGGCGACATTGACCAGCACATCGAGGTACTGCGCCTGCTCCTTGAGGCGGTCGCAGACCCGCTGCACATCGGCCGGGTCGGTCAGGTCGACATGCAGCAGCGGGAACGGCACGTCGGCCTCCTCGCAGTCCAGGCCGATGACCTCGGCGCCTTCGTCGAGAAACTGTTGCGCCACGCAGCGGCCAATGCCGCTGGCGGCACCGGTGACCAGCACGCGCCGGCCGGTGAAACGGGCCATGGCCATCAGGCGGCACCCCGCGCTTGCACCAGCGACCACCAGCCGTCCAGGGTCGGCGCGTTGGCCAGTTCCTCGAAGCTGACGGCGATGCCGCGCTGCTTGAGCTCGGCGGCCAGCTTCATCACCTGCAGCGAGTCCAGCCCGTAGAAGATCAGGCTTTCCTGCGGGTCGAGGTCGCTGTCGTCCTCGATCATCTGGCGCACCCGGCCGTGCAGCCAGTCGCGGGTGGTTTCGCCCGCGGGCTGGGTCAGCAGGGTGGCGGTGTCGGTCACATGGCCGCAGCGGGTGGCCACGTACTTCAGGGCCAGGCGGTGCTCCTCCTCGGAGAAGTCGGCCACCGCATCGCCCACCAGGAAGGCCTGGATATCGTTCATGAAGGCGTCGGCGGCGGTGATCATGCAGCCAATATGGGCGTACACGCCGCCGATCAGCAACTGGTCACGCTGCCAACCGCGCATGCGCTCGAGCAGGTCGGAGCGCTGGAAGGCGCTGTAGCGCCACTTGGTCAGCACGGTATCGCCCGGCTGCGGCGCCAGGGCGTCGATGATCGGTTGCTGCTCGGGGCTGGCCGCCGGCAGGCCCGGGCCCCACATGGCGTTGAGCAGGGCGCGGTCCTCGGGCGGCTGTTCATGGGGCTGGGCGGTGTAGACCACCGGGATGCCCTGCTCGCGGGCCCACTGGATCAGCCGCGACAGGTTGTCCACCAGGGCGGTGAGCAGGGCGCCGTCGGGCTGGTAGAAACGCAGGAAGTAGCGCTGCATGTCGTGGATCAGCAGCACGGCGCGGGCCGGGTCGGGCTGCCACTGGGTCTTGTTGGCCGGGTAGCTGGCCCGCTGTGGCATGGCATAGTCGTGGATGGTTGGAATGGTCATGTCGGGTCCTTGGACGGTCAGGCGGTCGGGGCAACGGCGAGCAGCGCGCGCAGTTGCTTCTTGTCGATCTTGCCCACTGCGGTCAGCGGCATGGCGTCGATCAGCCGGATCCGGTCCGGGAGCTTGTACTCGGCGATGCCCAGGCTCATCAGGTGACGGCGCAGGGCAATCGGCTTGAGCTGCGGATTGCGCGAGACGATGAAGGCGCAGCTCTTTTCGCCGAGCAGGTCGTCGGGCAGCGCCACCAGGGCCGCGTGGGTCACGTCCGGGTGCATGACGATCAGGTTCTCGATCTCTTCCGAAGCGACCTTTTCGCCGCCGCGGTTGATCTGGTCCTTGACCCGGCCGACCACCCGCAGGTTGCCGTCGGCGCTGCGCTGGACGATGTCGCCGGAGTGGTAGAAGCCGTCCTGGTCGAACACCTGGGCGTTGTGCTCGGGGCTTTTGTAGTAGCCGCAGAAGGTGTAGGGGCCGCGGGTGGCGAGCATGCCCGGCTCGCCGTCGGCGACCGGCTGGCCCTGTTCGTCGAGGATGCGCACTTCGTCCAGCTCGCTGATCGGCCGGCCCTGGGTGGTGAACACCTGCTCGTCGCTGTCATCCAGCCGGGTGTAGTTGACCAGGCCCTCGGCCATGCCGAACACCTGTTGCAGCCTGCAGCCCAGCACCTCGGGGACCTGCCGGGCCAGGGCCTCGGCGAAACTGGCGCCGCCGACCTGCAGCAGGCGCAGGCTGCGCAGCTTGGCGGCGTGCCCGGGGGCGGCCTGCAGCCACAGGGCCACGGCGCTGGGCACCAGGGCGGCCATGGTCACGGCATGGCGCTCGATCAGGGCGAAGCAGTTGAGCGGCTCCGGGTTGGTCGCCATGACGATGCAGCCGCCGGCGTGCAGCACGCCCAGGCCACCGGGGGAACTGAGGGTGTAGTTGTGCGCCGCGGGCAGGGCACAGAGAAAGCGTGTGTCGCTGTCCAGGGCGCAGATCTGCGCGCTGGCGCGCACGCTGTAGGCGTAGTCGTTGTGGGTGCGCGGAATCAGCTTGGGAGTGCCGGTGCTGCCGCCGGACAGCTGGAACAGCGCCACTGCGCCGGCTGGGCTGGGCGCGTAGTGGGTGCCGCGCACATCGGCGCTGGCGCTCCAGTCGTCGAGGGCATCGAGCATCAGCGTCAGCTTCGGACGCAGGCCTTCCTTGGCCAGGTCGTCGAGGAACGCGTCGTTGCGGAACACTTCGTGCTCGGCCGAGGCGATCAGCAACGCGGGATGGATCTGCCGGGCAAAGGCGCCCATCTCGTGCTGGCGGTGGCTGTAGAGCGCGTTGACCGGGGCGATGCCGGCCTTGAACAGGGCAAACAGCACGATGTAGAACTCGGCGACGTTGGGCAGCTGCACCAGCGCCGTGTCGCCCTGGCCCAGGCCGTGGGCGGCCAGGCGCGAGGCCAGGTTGGAGGCGCGCCGGTCCAGTTCGCCGTAGCTGATGCGGCGCTCACCGCAGAGGATCGCCGGTGCTTGTGGCTGCGCGGCGGCGCGCTCGATCAGCAACTGGCTGAGCGGCTGGTCGTTCCAGTAGCCGGCGGCGCGATAGCGCTGCGCCCGGTCCGCCGGCCAGGGGGTGAATTCGATAGTCATGAAGGTCTCGGAAAACGGATTTGAGGTCAATGGTCCAGGCCGCAGGCACGCAGCATGGTGCCGAGCTTGGTCTGTACTTCGTTCCATTCGGTGTCGGGGCTGGAGGCCTCGACGATGCCGGCGCCGGCGAACAGGCGCACGCGCTGGCCGTTGAAGGTGCCGCAGCGGATGGTCACCACCCACTCGCCGTTGCCCTGGGCGTCGCAC
Organism: Pseudomonas sp. NMI760_13; assembly: GCF_021283245.1. Taxonomy (NCBI): domain Bacteria; kingdom Pseudomonadati; phylum Pseudomonadota; class Gammaproteobacteria; order Pseudomonadales; family Pseudomonadaceae; genus Pseudomonas; species Pseudomonas sp. NMI760_13. Next base: position 55,810 of record NZ_JAJSRC010000014.1, read on the forward strand.
CAACCGACCATGCCGGTGAACAGGCCGCGCTCGAAAGGCTCGACGAAACGGATCAACTGGCGTGCCCGCTCGGTGGGGTAGCCGCACACGGCGGGGGTCGGGTGCAGGCGGCAGGCCAGTTGCAGGGCGTCGATATCGGCCGCCAGTTCGCCCTCGATACGGGTGGACAGGTGCCACAGCGCGGCAGTGCTGATCAGCGACGGTCGCTCGGGGACCTGCAGGCGGCTGCACAGTTCGCCGACGCGCTGGGCGATGTCCTCGGTGACCAGACGGTGCTCGTAGTGGTCCTTCTCCGACGCCGCCAGCCATTGCGCATTGGCGCGGTCGGCCTCAGGGTCGGCCATGCGCCGCACCGAGCCGGCCAGCGGGTTGCTGACGAACGCCGTGCCTTGCTTGTGCACCAGCAGCTCCGGGCTCACACCCAGCAGGGTGGCGCCATCGGCCAGGGGCACGCGGAAGTGGTAGCCCTCGCGGTTCAGTGCTTTCAGGTTGGCCTGCACCTGTGCCGGGTCCACGGGTGCGGCAAAGTGCAGTTCACGCTGCACCGAGAGCACGGCCTTGCGCACATCGCTGTGCTGGAAGTTGACGATGGCGTGGCGCACGGCGCGCTTGAAGCCGTGTTCGTCGGGGATGTTGGCCTGGCTGAGCAACGCCGGCAGTGCGCCGGCCTGGGCGGGAGCCGCGGTGCGCGCCTGCCAGGCATAGGCCTGGGGGACGTACAGGCTGCAAGCCTGGGTGGTGTCGAAAGGGATGGCGCCGACCACGATCGGGTTGTCCTGCCCCGCCTGGCGGGCGCGTTCGAAGGCCTGGTCGATGCTGCGCCGCAGTGCGCCGCCGGCCAGATGGCTTCCTTGCGCCGGGGTGTCGATACGCTCGCGCAGACCGCTGACGCTCAGTTCGCGGTCGCCGGATGTGAATGAAAAGCTCGAGTCCTCTTGGCTGAGCGGCACGGTGTCCCTGTCTTGCAAACGCAGGGTGCCTGTCTTCATGGGTAGCCTCCTTGGCGATGGGTGAGAAAGAAAACCTTGAAATATAATCATTCTCGTTAGTAAATATGAGGACGCGAAACACATGGATTTGTCAACCACGCGGGTAAGCGATGAGAGAGTTAACTTCGATGCAGGCCGCCTGTTGGATCGGGCGGGATGCACATGCGGCACTGGGTGGCGTCAGCGCTCACCTGTATGCCGAGTTCGATGGCCAGGCCATCGATGTGGCGCGCCTGACGGGCGCACTTGAGGGGCTGTACCGGGCGCATTCGATGCTCAGGCTGCGCATCGACGGGCAGGGGCGGCAGACCATCGACGAGGCGCTGTGCGCCCAGCTGGAGCTGGAGGATTTCAGCCACCTGGACGGGCCGGCCGTGGAGCGGCGCCTGCTGGAGAAACGTCGCCAGTGGAGCCACCAGCGCCTGGACCTGAATGTCGGCCAGGGCGCACGCTTCGGCCTCAGCCTGCTGCCGGGCAATGCCAGCCGGCTGCATGTGGACACCGACATGATCGCGGTGGACCCGTCGAGCTTCCGGGTACTGATGGAAGACCTGGCCCGGCTGTACGACACCCCTGGAACCGTGCTGCCGACCACGCCGAGCTACTTCGACTGGCTGGACCAGGTGCGTGCCGATGCCGACCTGCGCGCCGCCCGCAGCCGTGACCGCGGCTGGTGGCGAGCACGCCTGGCGCATATCGCCCCGGCGCCCTCATTACCCTTGCTCCCGCCAGGGCCGGCGCGCAGCGAGCGCCTTGCCGCCCGGCTTGAGCCGGCCCAGTACCGCGCCCTGCAGCAGGCGGCGCGGGCGCAGCGGATCACCTCGTCGGCGTTGCTGCTCGGGCTGTTCGCCAGCGCCCTGGGCGAACACACCGGGGACCGCCGCCTGCGCCTGAACGTGCCGGTGTTCTGGCGCGAGCCGGTGCTGGAGCCGGTGCAACGGATCGTCGGCGAGTTCGCAAACCTGGTGCTGGTCGATGTCGACTTCACCGGCGTCGCCAGCCTTGCCGCGCTGTGCCAGGACCTGCACCGGCAATTGGTCGAGCGCCTGGCGCACAGTGCCTATCCAGGCGTGGACCTGATGCGCGACCTGTCGCGCCATCACGGCACGCCGCAACTGGCGCCGGTGGTCTTTACCGCAGGGCTGGACCTGCCCGGTGGCGAGCTGTTCTCCGAGCGCGTGGGCCGGGTGTTCGGGCCGATGGACTGGGTGATCTCCCAAGGTCCGCAGGTGGCACTGGACGCGCAGGTGGCCCAGGTCGACGGCGGCCTGCTGGTCAACTGGGATGTACGCCTGGATGCATTGCCGGCGGACTGGGTCCGGTCACTGTTCGAGCGCTTCATTGCCTTGGCCGTCGCGGTGGCCGCCGACTCCGGCGCACTGCACCAGCCATTGGCGATCGAGGCCAGCCGGGACCGACCCTTGAACGCCCTGCAGCAGGCCTACCTGCTGGGGCGTGGCGAGCACCTGCCACTGGGCGGCGTGGCCATGCAGGAGTTTCGCGAGTACCGCGGGCGCATGGACCTGGCGCTGCTGCGCAGCCGCCTCACGGACATGGTGCACCGTCACGACAGCCTGCGCACCCGCATCGACGCCCAGGCGCTGACCCAGTCGGTAAGCGACCAGGTGCAGGTCAACCTGGAGGTGATCGACCTGCACGCCTTGACGGCCGAGCAGGCCCAGGCACAGCTCGACGTTCGTCGTGAGGTCTACGCCCATGCGCTGTTCGACTTGGCCGGGCCGCCCTGGAATGTCACCGCCTTCCCGTTGCCGCAGGGCGAGCTGGTGGTGTTCGTGCGCTTCGATGCGTTGATCCTCGATGGACGCTCCATCGCTACCCTGATGGTCGAACTGTTCAACGGGCACTGCCAGCCGCTGACCGCCAGCGAGCCGACGGCGGCTGTTAACGACCAGAGCGAGGTGCGCAAGGCCGATGCCGAGTATTGGAAGTCAAAGCTGGCAGAGGTTGATGGCGCGCCACGGCTACCGTGGCGCTGCGCTCTGGACAAGGTCGGCGTGGCCCGGTACGCACGCCAGCGTCAGGTGATCCTGGCCCCGGCGTTCAAGGCGCTGAGCCGCGCCGGTGCGCGCGAGGGGCTGTTCAAGAACTCGACGATCATGGCCGTGGTACTGGAAGTGCTCGGCCACTGGCTCGACGAGGGCAGCCTGTGCGTGGCGGTGCCGGTGGCGCCGCCCCAGGACGGCGCGTTCGCCAACCGTTCCAGCTTCATCGCCCTCGACTGGCAACACCGCCTGCCCACGCTCGCCGAGCGCGCCAAGCGCCTGCAGGCCGATGTGCTGGAGGGGCTGCAGCACCTGGCGTTCTCCGGCGTGGACCTGGCCCGCCTGCTATACGACAGCAACGGCCCGGGCCCGGCACTGCCGGTGGTGTTGACCAATGGCTTGTCCTGGCCGGTGGGCGCGGTCGATGGTCCGATGACCTTGAGCGCGGGCCTGACCCAGACGCCCCAGGTGGCGATGGACATCCGCTTCTGCAACACCGCCGAGGGAGGCCTGGCGTTCGAGATCGACTATGCCCGCGAAGCGGTCGATGGCCGCTGGGTCGGGCAGTTGCTCGCGGCTCTTGGCCAGGCGGTGGAGCAGTTGGCCGGGCAGGCCGCGTTCGAAATTCACGCACGGCAGTTCATCGACCTTGGTCACTACCGCCTGAACAGCACCGAGGCGCAGGCCGAACCTGTCGACATCCTCGGGCGCATCGCCCACAACCTGTTCGGCCCGGACAATGGGCGCATTGCCTTGCTGCACGGCGAACGGCGTATCAGCTATGCCGAACTGGGGCAGGGCGTGAGTCGCATCGCCGGGGCATTCCAGGCTCGCGGGCTGCGCCCCGGCCAGGTGGTCGCCATCTGTCTGCCACGTGGCCCCGAGCACACCATGACGACCCTGGCCTGCGCCCTGAGCGGGCTGGTCTGGGTGCCGATCGACGCGGCGGCGCCCGAGGAGCGCCTGCGCTACCTGCTGGACAACTGCCAGCCGGCGCTGGTGGTCGACGCAGTCGGTCCACTGCTGGCGAGTCCGCCGGCAACCCTGGACCTGGGTGGCCTGGCGGCCTTGTCGGCCAGCAGCGCGCCGGCCTACTACCTCTATACCTCTGGCACCACCGGCAAGCCCAAGTGCGTGGTGCTGAACAACCGCGCCACCGCCAACGTCATCGGCAGCACCCTGGCACAGTGGCAGGTCAGCCGCAATGACGTGTTCATCTCGGTGACCCCGCTGCACCACGACATGTCGGTGTTCGACGTGCTCGGCAGCCTCTGCGCCGGGGCGGCGCTGGTGTTGCCCGAGCCCGGCGAGGAGAAGGACGCGCTGCGCTGGAACCAGCTGGTCAGGCAGCACGGAGTGAGCCTGTGGTGTTCGGTGCCGGCCATCCTCGAAATGCTCCTGGCCTGCCGCCAGGGCGATGGCTTGCGCAGCCTGCGCCTGCTGGCCCAGGGCGGCGACTACATCAAGCCGGCGGTGATCGCCGAGCTGCGCGAGCAGTTGCCGGCGGCACGGCTGGTGTCCCTTGGCGGGCCGACCGAGACCACCATCTGGAGCATCTGGCACGAGATCGGCGACCAGGACCGCGCCAGGGTGCCCTATGGCCGACCACTGCCGGGCAACCGCTACTGGCTGCTGGACGAGCACGGCGAGCATTGCCCGCAGGGCGTCGCCGGGCGTATCCACACCAGTGGGGTGGGCCTGGCCCTGGGCTACCTGGAGGACGGCGAACTGGTGCAGAACGACTTCGTCAGCGTGCGCGACGAGCACGGTGCGCCGGTGCGGGCTTTCCGTACCGGCGACCGTGGCCGCTATCGCGAGGACGGCGTGCTGCTGTTCGACAGCCGGGTCAATGGCTATGTGAAGGTGCGCGGCGTGCGCGTGTCGCTGCCGGACATCGAGATCGAGCTGATCCGCCATCCGGCGGTGCAGCAGGTGCTGGTGGTGGACTATGGCGACACGCAACAGGGCGAGGCCTGCATCGGCGCGCTCTATGTGCGGCGCAACGGCGCGCCGCCCGGCGCCGTGGCGCTACGCGAGCATGCCCGGGCGCTGCTGGCGCAGTCCCACGTGCCCACGCGCTTCGTCGAGGTGGCCGAGTTGCCGTTGACGGCCAACGGCAAGCCGGACCGCCGCCGCGCCCGCGCGTTGCTGGAAGGCGTAATCGAGCAGGCGCCGGCAGCGACGCCCAGTGACCCGCAGCGTTGCGCCCAGGTGCTGGCGATCTACCAGCAGGTGCTCGGTGCCACGCAGCCGGCCTTGGACTTCCTCGCCATGGGCCTGCGCCCGCAGCACCTCAAGCCCCTGGCGGCACGCCTGGGCGAGGCCTTTGCGGTGCGCTTGTCGCCCGCACAGTTGCTGGCGTGCCGCACGGTCGAAGACGTCGAACGCCTGCTCGCCGCCACGCCTGCCTGAATCAACCGCCCTGGGTCGCACCCAGGGCGCCATCCGTAGTTTTTGGGAAATCATCGAGCATATGGACATAGCAACCGTAGACATCGCCGGCATCGGCGTCGGACCGTTCAACCTGGGCCTGGCCGCGCTGCTGTCGCGCCACCCGGACCTGCGCTGCGCGTTCCTCGAGCGCAAGGCGGAATTTCGCTGGCACGAGGGGCTGCTGCTGCCGGGCACCACCTTGCAGGTGCCGTTCCTCGCCGACCTGGTGACCCTGGCCGACCCTTGCCACCCGTTGAGCTACCTCAACTACCTGCACCAGCACGACCGGTTGTTCCAGTTCTACTACTACGACCACTTCCAGGTGCCCCGGCGCGAATACGATCACTATTGCCGCTGGGCCGCGCGCCAGCTGCCAGCCTGCCACTTCGGCGAAGAGGTCACCGGGGTGCGCTACGATGGCGGCAGCGAGCGCTTCGTCATCGACAGCGTGTCGGTATCGGGCCTGGAGCGGCGCTACAGCAGCCGCGACCTGGCCATCGGCCTCGGTACCCGGCCGTGGCTGCCGGCCTGGGCGCGCGCGCGCAGCCAGGCACCGGTGCTGCACTCGGCGGAGTTCGGCAAGCGCCAGGCCGAACTGGAGCAGTGCCAGCGCGTGGTGGTGGTCGGCTCCGGGCAGAGCGCGGCGGAGTGCGTGCTGGCCCTGTTCAATGCGTTGACGCCGCAGCAGGTGGAGGCGGGGGCGTCGATCCACTGGATTACTCGGTCGGGGGGCTTCCATCCTATGGAGTACTCCAAGCTTGGCCAGGAGTGCTTCACCCCGTCCTACATGAACTACTTCCACACCCTGGACCGCGACAAGCGCCGCGAGATCGTCGCGGAGCAGGGCCTGCTGTACAAGGGCATCAGTTTCTCCACCATCGGCGCAATCTACGACCTGATCTACGAGCGTTCCATCGGCGGGCGCGAGCCGGGGCTGACGTTGTTGTCCAACTGCGACGTGGAGACTGTGGAGGACCTGGCCTCGGCGGGCCTGCGCATGACCTTCCGCCACCGCCAACTGGACCAGCGGGCGACGCTGGAAACCGATGCGATCGTCGCGGCGACCGGCTATGCCCATGCCTGGCCGCAGTGGTTCGAGCAGCTCAAGGGCACGGTGCTGGCCACCGACGCGCACGGTGACTGCATCGTCGGTGAGGATTTCACCGCACAGCGTTGCGATGGCGGCAGTGGCCGGGTGTTCGTGCAGAACGCGGAGATCTTCCAGCATGGCGTCGGCTCGCCGGACCTGGGTCTGGGGCCGGTGCGCAATGCGGTGATCCTCAACCAGTTGCTGGGCCGGGCGCAGTACCGGGTGCCGCAGCGGTCGTCGTTCCAGCTCTACGGGTTGCCGCAGGACTGAGCCATGGGGCTGCTTCGCAGCCCTTTCGCGGCACAAGGCCGCTCCTACAGGGGAACGCGTACCTCTCTGTAGGAGCGGCCTTGCGCCGCGAAAGGGGCGCAAAGCGCCCCCCCCGGGGTGCTACAACACTACGTCGCCCAGCGCCCGCCGGCCGGCATCCACCTCGGCAAATACCCCGAACGCCGCCGAAATCATCGCGCACAGGCGCTCGACCTGGACAGCGCTGTAGCGATCACTGCGGTAGGTGACCACCAGTCGCAGCGAGCGCTGGCCGTCGAACACATCCTCCATGATCTCGAACTGCAGGCCGAACATCGACTCGCTCTTGTCCGGGTCGATCTGCTTGTAGCGGATCGCCTGGCCCTCGGGCGTGCGCAGGGCGCCATTGAGGGCGTTGTTGGCGTGGATCTGCACGTACACATCGAACATCAGGCCCTCGGCGGGCGTCATGCCCAGTGCCTGCTGGATGGTCTCCATGGGCACGTCGGCATAGGCCATCGAGTCGTTGATCATCCGCGTCACATCGCCCAGCAGCTCACCCAGCGACTGCTCGGGGGCGAACTGCACACGGTGGGCGACCATGGTGGTGAAGTAGCCGACGGTGTCGAAGAACGCCGGATCCGTACGCCCCGAGGCCGAGGTGCCGATCACCAGGTCCGAGAGGTTGCCGAGCTTGTGCAGCGACAGGGCGATGGCGGTGTAGATCACGCTGAACAGCGATGATTGGTGCTGCCGGGCACTGGCGCCGAGTTGCTCCAGCACGCCGGGTTCGGGGCGCAGTTCCAGCCAGCGTGCGCGTGTGGTGGTTTGTTCGGCGGGAACGCTCGGGGCGTCGGCGCAGGCGGGCAGGGCAAGGCCACGGGTGGCGTCGCGCAGCAGCTCGGTCCAGTACGCCAGGTGGCGCGGGTTCGGGCCCTGGACACTCTGGGCGAGGGCGAATTCGTGGAAGGTACGCGCCGCCGCCGACCATTGCGGCGCCCGGTCCTGGGCGCGGGCCAGGTAGGCCTCGGCCAGTTCAGCCATGATCACGTTCAGCGACCACTCGTCGATGGCCATGTGGTGGACCAGGAACGACAGCACCTGGTGGCCGCTGTGCGGGTCACGCAGCAGACGCAGCCTCAGCGGCAACTCGCGGGCCAGGTCGAAGCGGTGCTTGGCCTCGCTGGCCAGGCTTGCCCCGGTGCTCTCGGCGCTGTTCCAGAACCACTTGTAGCGGCCCAGTTCGGCCAGCGGCGCGATGCGCTGGCAGGCGCTGTCGCCTTCGCCATGGTAGGTGGTGCGCAGGCTGGCGTGGCGTTCCAGCAGGTCAGTGAAGGCCTGTTGCAGCAGCACTTCGTCCACCGGGTCGTGGAAGTCCAGGGCAAAGGGCAAGTTGAAAATGGTGCCGTAGTCGAAGGCCGCGCAGGCGCGCCACAACGATGCCTGGGCCAGGGCCATTGGTGCCTGCTGGATATCCCCGGCCTGATCGCTGGCTTGGTTGGCTTGCCCTTGGCTCAGCTTGGCGCGGGTGGCCAGCGCCGACGCGCTGGGCGAGGCGAAAAAGTCGCTGAAGCGCAGTTCGATACCGTGCTCGCCCTGCAGGCGCCCGATGATCCGCGTGGCCAATAGCGAGTGGCCGCCCATATCGAAGAAATCGTCGTCCAGGGTCATGCCAGGCTCCGCCAGTGCCTGGCGGAACGCGTCGAGGATGCGTTGCGCGATGTCCGTCGAGGGCGCCTGCGACAGCGGTTCGAGCAGCAGTGGCTGGTCGCCGGCCTGGGCGTCGTATTCGGCGCGGATGCGTTCGAGCAGGGCTTGCGGCGACTGGCGCAGCACCGCATGGCAGAGCAGGCCGAGCGCGGCCTGCTGTTCGCCGGCCAGCAGCAGGGCCTCGAACGGCGGCTGCCTGGTGGAATCCCAGGGCGCCGCCTGGCGCGCCCGCAGCAGGGCGTCCATGCCCTCGGCCGCGCTCCGTTCGATACGCAGGCACGGGTACCAGCCGGGTTCCTGGGTCTTGTACAGGTCGCCGTCGTCGCTGAAGTGGTAGCGGCTGTTCAGGCCCGGCGTGGCTTCGACCACCGCCTGCACGGCCAGGGCCAGCAGCGACAGGTCGGCCCGGGGGCCAAGGCGCCAGGCGCCCAGTTGCCGGTGCAACCGCTCGGGTTGCTGCTGCTGGGCGAACCAGGCGAGTTCCTCGTGTTCGTCAAGGACCTGGGGCGAGGGTGGGGTGGTGTTGCGTTCCAACATAGCTAGCTTCCTGCTGTTCGATCGTTCAAGGCCCGCGTCGGCCTCACTGCCATCCATGGATCGCGGTGAGTGGCCGCGCAGAGGGGTTGCACCACCGGGGTGCATTGCGTGAATCCCGGGGATTCGTTATGGTGTGAAAGATGCAAATAATTATCATCTAGATTGGCGCACGTCAAAGCAAGCCGTCTGGAATGCACCACGCTCAGGGAGAGGTACCGTGGACAACGGAACGTTCGCGCTTCGTCAGCAGCTGCACCAGCTGTATCAGGATCATCACGGCTGGCTGTGCGACCTGCTGCGGCGCAAGCTCGGCAACTCGGTGGACGCGGCGGACCTGGCCCACGACATCTACCTGCACCTGATGAACAAGGGCCAGGTGCCCAGCGCCGAGCAGTCGCGCTGCCACCTCACGCAGATCGCCAACGGCAAGGTCATTGACCTGTACCGCCGTCGTCAGCGCGAAACCCGCTACCTCGAAGACCATGGCCTGCTGCCCGAGCCACGGGTGCCGTCGGAGGAGGCGCGGGCGTTGGTGGTCGAGGCTCTGGGGGCAATCGACAGCGCCCTGCAGCGGCACTCGCCCAAGGCGCGCCAGGCCCTGTTGCTGTGCCGCCTCGACGGCATGGCCCATCGCGCCATCGCCGCCGAGCTGCGGGTTTCGGTGTCCTCGGTGGAAAAATACATCGCCGCCGGCCTGCGCACCTGCAGGCGCTACCGGCTGGGCGGCGCCTGAGCGTGCGCAGATTTTCTTGCGGGTTTGACCGCCTCGTGCGGAATACAGGTTGAGAAGGACACGCGGGAAGGGCGCCCCTGGGACGGCCCGGCCCGCCCCTCGTGCTGAAAAGGAGCATTCATGAGTGTTGAACAAGGGGTGGCGGAATCGTCCGCCCGTGGGCCGGTCGCCGCGGTGCTTGCGCCGATACGCGGCCGATTGATCGTCGCCGGGCTGCTCGCCGCCCTGGGCGCCATGCTGACCCTGGCGCCCCTGGCGGCGATCGCTGAAGTTGCCCGGCTGGCCTTCGCCGGCGGGCAGGGCGTCGACCAGGCCTGGCCGGTCATCGCCGTGGGGCTGGGTTGCCTGTTTGCCGGCATGGCGCTGATCTCGCTGGGCGACCTGGTGGCGCACCTGGCCGACAACCACATCACCGGCACACTGCGCCTGGCGATCATCCGCCGCCTGGCGCGGGTACCGCTGGGCTGGTTCACCAGCCGCGCCTCGGGCGAGGTCAAGCAGGCCATGCAGGACGACATCGGCATCCTGCACAGCCTCACCGCGCACTTCTATACCACCCTCGGACGCAGCGCCGGAGCGGTGCTGGCCTCGATCGTCTACCTGTTCGCCATGGACTGGCGCATGGCGATCGTGTCGATGCTGCCGTTCCCGCTGTTCTTCCTGTTCTTCGCCCGCGCCCACCAGGCCAGCGCCCGCAACATGCAGGCCTTCGGCGCCGGCATGGGGCGGATCAACCAGGCGGTGGTCGAGTTCGTCAACGGCATCCCGGTGGTCAAGGCCTTCGGTGGCCAGCGCAAGGCCCATGGCAGCTACCGCGAGGCGGTGGACGCCTTCGCCGCGGCCTTCACCGACTTCACCCGGCCGCTGGTCAGCGCCATGGCCAATGCCAACGCGATGATCGCGCCGGTGTCGGTGCTCGGTGTGGTGCTGGCGTTCGGCACACTGTTCGTCAGCCTGGGCTGGATCACCCCGGTGCAGGTACTGCCGTTCGCCCTGGTGGCGCCGGGCATCTGCGCGCCGCTGCTGTTGCTGGCCTATATCACCCATGACCTGAACAACGCCACCGGTGCCGCCCAGCGCGTGCAGGCGCTGCTGCGCACGCCGGTGCTGGAGACCGACGACCAGGGCGCCGCCGGCAAGCTGCCGGCCAATGCTCGGATCGAAGTGCAGGGCCTGGGCTATCACTATGACCCGCGCAATCCGGTGCTGAGCGAGGTGTCGTTCACCCTCGAGCCCGGCACGGTGACCGCGGTGGTCGGTGCCTCGGGGGCCGGCAAGTCGACCCTGGCGCGCCTGCTGCTGCGCTTCTTCGACCCCAGCGCCGGGCGCATCACCCTGGGCGGCGTCGACCTGCGCCAGATCGACAGCGCCCAGCTGTACCGGCGTATCGGCTTCGTCCTGCAGGACGTGCGCCTGATCCATGCCAGCGTGCGCGAGAACATCGCCCTGGGCCGGCCTTCGGCGAGCCAGGAGCAGATCGAGGCGGCGGCACGGATCGCCAATATCCACGAGCGCATCCTCGCCCAGCCGCGCGGCTACGACGCGGTGATCGGCGAGGACGTGCAGTTCTCCGGCGGCGAGCTGCAACGACTGAGCATCGCCCGCGCCGTGCTGCTCGACCCGCCGGTGCTGGTGCTCGACGAAGCCACCGCGGCGGCCGACGCCGAAAACGAAGTCAAGCTGCAGCAGGCGCTGTCGCGCTTCGCCCAGGGACGCACGCTGCTGGTGATCGCCCACCGCCTGGACACGGTGATGCACGCCGACCAGATCCTGGTGCTGGACCAGGGCACGGTCGCAGAGCGAGGCAATCACGATGAACTGCTGGCCCGTCGCGGTCTGTACGCCCGCTTGTGGGCCGCCGGGGGTTATGCGAAGGCGCGGGTGACCGCGCAGGTGGAGGAGCACTGATCATGCTGGGGATTTTCGTTCGACTGCTCGGCGCCGACGCCGTGTTCCTGCGCCGCTACATTCGCCTTGCACTGGTGTATGGCGTGCTGTGCGGGCTGACCATCGTCACCCTGGTGCCGATCCTGCGTCACCTGCTGGGCAACCAGCTGGGAGCCGCCGGCCAATGGCTGGCGCTGCTGGCCGTGGGCGTGGTGGTGTGCTGGTACCTGCGCCGGCGGGTGGAGAAGGCCGGCATCGCCGTGGGCATCGCGGTGCTGCGCGGCGGCCGCCAGCGCCTGGGCGAGCATGTCGGCACGCTGCCGGTGGGTTGGTTCAGCGCCGCCAATACCGCGCGCCTTAGCCATGTCACCACCCAGGGCATGATGGAGATTGCCCAGCTGCCAGCCCACGTGTTCACGCCGCTGTTCACCGGGGTGGTGACGCCGCTGGTAATTCTCGTCGCGCTGTTGCTGGTCGACCTGCGCCTGGGCCTGGTGGCCCTGGTCAGCCTGCCGCTGCTGGCCCTGGTGATGCTGGCGACCATGCGCCTGGGCCAGCGCGCCGACCAGCGCTACCAGCGCGACACCGCGCAGACCAGCCAGCGCATGGTCGAGTTCGCCCAGGCGCAGTCGGTGCTGCGCGCCTTCAATGGCGAGCAGGGCGGCACGCGCTTCCTGGAGCAGGCCGTGGCCCAGCAACAGCAGGCCGCGCGCAAGCTGATCCAGCTCTCGGCGCTGTCGTCGGTGCTCAATGTCTGGGCGGTGCAGGCCAGCTTCGCCGCCTTGCTGGTGGTCGCCACGCTGTGGCTCGGCGAGCAGGCCGGCGCTGCCTTCGACAGCGCGACGGTGATCGCCACCCTGGTCGCGCTGGTGCTGGCGACCCGTTTCATCGATCCGCTGCTGGACGTGGCCGGCTACAGCGAGGTACTGCGTGGCACCCGTGGCCAGTTGCAGGCGGTGGCCGAGCTGCTGGCCGTCGAGCCGCTGCCTGAGCCCGCCGCACCGCAGGCGCCGGCCGACGGTTCGGTGCAACTGGAACAGGTCGGTTTCCGCTACGGCGATGACCAACCCGAGGTGCTGCGCGAAGTCAGCCTGGATATCGCGCCCGGCAGCATGACCGCACTGGTCGGCGCGTCGGGGTCGGGCAAGACCACCCTGGTGCGCCTGATCGCCCGGTTCTTCGATGTCACCCAGGGCCGGGTCAAGGTCGGCGGGGTGGATGTGCGGCAGATGTCCGCCGAACAGCTGGCCGGGCAGATCAGCCAGATCTTCCAGGACGCCTACCTGTTCCAGGGCAGCATCGCCGACAACATCCGCCTCGGCAAACCCGATGCCAGCGAGGCCGAGGTACTGGAAGCAGCGCGGCTGGCCGGGGTGCAGGAGATCCTCGAGCGCCTTCCCGAAGGCTTGCACACGCCGGTGGGCGAGGGCGGGGCGCGGCTGTCCGGCGGGGAGCGCCAGCGCATTTCGATTGCCCGTGCCTTGATCAAGGACGCGCCGATCCTGCTGATCGACGAGGCCACCGCGGCGCTGGATGCCGAGAACCAGGCGGCCATCGCCGAGGCGCTGGCACGGCTGCGCGGCAAGCGCACGCTGATCGTCATCGCCCACCAGCTGTCGACGGTGGCCATGGCCGACCAGATCGTGGTGCTGGACCAAGGGCGCATCCGCGAGCAGGGTGCCCATGCCCAGCTGGCTGCCGAAGGCGGGTTGTATGCGCATTTCCTCGAGCAACGCCGGGCCGCCAAAGGCTGGCGTATCGGCGAGGCGGCGGGTGATGGAGTGACCGCTTGAGTCGGGTGCTGCTGCCAACGCTGTTGTTACTGCTGTGTGGCGTTTCATTGATGGTCGGGGCCAGCCAGATGTCCTGGTCGGCCTTGTGGTCGGCCAGCGACGATGCCTGGCTGACCCTCACCGCCAGCCGCTTGCCACGCCTGGCGGCGCTGGTGCTGACCGGTGTCGGCCTGTCGATCTGCGGGGTGATCCTGCAGCAGATCGTGCGCAACCGCTTCGTCGAGCCGGCCACCTGCGGCGGACTCGACGCGGCCAAACTGGGCATCCTGGTGGCCCTGACCGTGCTGCCCGGGGCCGGGGCCAGCGGGCGCATGCTGTTCGCCCTGGTGTTCTGCCTGCTGGCGAGCCTGGTGTATGTGGCGATCATCCGCCGCATCCGCTTCACCAACCTGGTGCTGGTGCCGGTGATCGGCCTGATGTACGGCAGCCTGCTAAGCGCCATCGCCGAGTTCTACGCCTATCGCCACAACATCCTGCAGAGCATGCAGGGCTGGCTGCTGGGCGACTTCTCGCGGGTGATCGAGGGCAACTACGAGATCATCTACCTGATCCTGCCGATTGTCGTGCTCACCTACCTGTACGCCCAGCGCTTCACCGTGCTCGGCATGGGCGAGGGCATGGCCACCAGCCTCGGGCTCAACTACGCGGCCACCGCCATCCTCGGCCTGGTGCTGGTGGCGGTGACCGTGTCGGCCACGGTGATCACCGTGGGCGCGATTCCCTTCGTCGGCCTGGTGGTGCCTAACCTGGTGGCGCTGCGCTACGGCGAGAACCTCAAGCGCACCCTGCCCATCGTCGCCATGTGCGGCGCGGCGCTGCTGCTGGCCTGCGACATCCTCGGCCGGCTGCTGATCCACCCCTACGAAGTACCCATTGGCCTGACCGCCGGCAGTGTCGGTGGCGTGCTGTTCCTGTTGCTGATCCTGTGGAAGTGCAAATGATGCGCCGCGCCGCCTGGTTGTTGTTGCCGGCCCTGACGCTGGCGTTCCTGTTGCTGGGCTCGGGCATGGACTTCAGCTACGTGATCCCCAAGCGCCTGGTGCGCCTGGGCGCGATCGTCGTGGCCGGGGTGTGCATCGCCTTGTCCTCGGTGATCTTCCAGACCCTGGCCGGCAACCGCGTGCTGACCCCGGCGATCATGGGCTACGAAGGCATCTACCTGCTGTTCCAGGCCCTGCTGGTGCTGTGGCTGGGGACCGCCAGCGTGGCGCTGCTGGGCGCCCAGGGCAACGCGCTGCTGTCGATTGCGCTGATGCTCGGTTACTCGTGGCTGCTGCAACGCTGGCTGCTGCGCGAGGGGCGGGGTGATGTCTATCGCCTGTTGCTGCTGGGCCTGGTGCTGACCATGGTGCTGGGCACCTTCACCCAGTTCATCCAGCTCAAGACCAGTCCGGGGGAATTCTCCATCCTGCAGAGCCTGGGCTACACCAGCTTCAACCGCGCCCAGCCGGCCCAGGTGCTGTACTCGGGCCTGCTGGTGGCGGCGGTGGCGCTGCTGGTGGCGCGCGGCACGCGGGTGCTCGACGTGCTGGCGCTGGGGCGCGACCAGGCCATCGCCCTGGGCCTGGACCATACCCGCTGCCTACGCCTGCAGATGGCGCTGATCGCGGTGCTGGTGGCGGTGTCCACCAGCCTGGTGGGGCCAACCGCGTTCATGGGCGTGTTCGTCGCCAACATCGCCTATGCCCTGGCGCGCAGCGCCCGGCACCAGGTCACCCTGCCACTGGCCTGCGCCGTGGCCATCGGCATGTTCCTGCTCGCCCAACTGCTGGTCGAGCACCTGTTCAACTACCGGACCAGCGTGAGCATCCTCGTCAACCTGGTGTGCGGCGCGTACTTCCTCGCGCTGATGGTCCGCACCCGAGGCACCCCATGATCACCCTTGAACACCTGCACAAGGCCTACGGCGACAAGACCGTGCTCGACGATGTGAGCCTGGCGTTTCCCGCAGGCCAGGTCACTTCGCTGATCGGTCCCAACGGCGCCGGCAAGAGCACCCTGCTGATGTGCATCGCCCGGCTGCTGCCGGCCAATCGCGGGCGGATCCTGCTCGACGGCCAGGACATTGGCCGCATCGCCATCGCCGACTACGCCCGCCGCGTGGCCACCCTGCGCCAGGTGCTGGACTTCAACCTGCGCCTGACCGTCGAGGAGTTGGTCGCCTTCGGCCGCTTCCCGTACAGCCGCGGCCTGCTGACCGCCGACGACCAGCAGGTGATCGACGAGTCGCTGGATTTCCTGGGGCTGCAACCCCTGCGCGGGGCTTACCTCGACGAGCTCAGCGGCGGCCAGCGGCAGATGGCCTTCCTGGCCATGACCATCGCCCAGCGCACCGACCTGCTGCTGCTCGACGAGCCGCTGAACAACCTCGACATGAAGCACGCGGTGCAGATCATGCAGGCGATCCGCAGGCTCTGCGACGAGCAGGGGCGCACGGTGATCCTGGTGGTGCACGACATCAACTTCGCCGCCAACTATTCCGACCACATCGTCGCCATGAAGGGCGGCGCCGTGCACAGCCACGGGCCGGTCGCCGAGGTGGTCACCCAGGCCAACCTGCGCGCGCTGTTCGGCCTGGCCTTCGAGATCCTGCCCAGCGCGCACGGTTTTGTCTGCAACTACTTCAACCCATCACTATCGAGAGAGCTGGTATGAACGGAATCTGCAAGATACTGCTGGCCGCCACCGTGGCGGCTGCGTTGCCCGGCTGCGACCAGGCCCCGCCGGCACAGGCGCGCGCCGCCAGCGCCGACTACGCCCCGGTGAAGGTCGAGCACGCCCTGGGCACCACGCTGGTCGAACACCAGCCGCAGCGCGTGGTGGCCTTCGACATGAGCGAGCTGGACACCCTCGACCAACTCGGCGCGCCGGTGGTCGGCATCGCCAAGGACTATGTGGCGGGCTTCCTGGTCAAGTACCGCGACGACCCGCAGGTGGCCGATGTCGGCACCACCATCCAGCCCAACCTCGAGCGCCTGCATGCGCTCAAGCCCGACCTGATCCTGATTTCGCCGTTGCAGGCGCAGAGCTACCAGGAACTGAGCCAGATCGCCCCGACGGTGCACTATGACATCGACATGGACAACCGCCAGGGCAACGTCATCGACACCGCCAAGCAGCACTTGCTGACCGTCGGGCGGATCCTCGGCAAGGAAGAACGGGCCCGGGAAACCGCCGCGCGCATCGACGCCAAGGTGGCCCAGGTACGCCAGGTGACCGACGGGCGCCCGGAAAAGGCGCTGGTGGTGCTGCACAACAACGGCGCGTTCACCGCCTACGGTGTGCGCTCACGCTATGGCTTCATCTTCGACACCCTCGGGGTCAAACCGGCCAGCGACGACATGCAGGCCGGCCTGCACGGGCAGCCGATCTCCAACGAGTTCATTCACCAGGCCGACCCGGACATCCTCTACGTGATCGACCGCACCGCAGTAATGGAGCGCCGGGCCGCGCTGGACCGCGAGACCCTGGACAACCCGCTGCTGCGCCAGACCAAGGCGTGGAAAAACGGCCATGTGGTGTTCGTCGACCCGCAGACCTGGTACCTGTGCACGGCCAGCGTGACCTGCCTGGAGCGGGTAGCGGACGAAGTGGTGAAGGGGTATCAGGGCTGATCCTGCCATTTGACACACTCCCTGTAGGAGCGGCCTTGTGCCGCGAAAGGGCCGCAAAGCGGCCCCGGCGATCTTTGCGTCAACGCTGAAATCCTGGGGCCGCTGCGCAGCCCTTTCGCGGCACAAGGCCGCTCCTACACGGATAGTGGCCAAATGACTGTAATTTCTGTTGAGGGATTCACCGCCTCGTACGGAATGACTAATGAGAAACATTACCATTCCGTCCCGAAGGAACCCCTCATGTCGCCACTGCAATACCCCAAGGCCCCAAACCTGCCCCGCAGGGCCTTGCACATGGCCCTGCTGCTGGGCATGGCCACCCTTGCCGGCAATGCCTTCGCGCAACCGCCACGCCCCACCTCCTCGGCGCAGCAACAGACCCCCGATGTGAAGGAAGAGGGCCTGACCCTGCCGGAAACACTGGTACAGGACACCCGCGACGCCCTCGGCGCTCCGCCGCCGGAATATGCCGGTGGCCAGGTCGGCTCAGGCAGCCGGCTCGGGCTGATGGGCAACAAGGACTTCAGCGAAACGCCGTTCAATGCCATCAGCTACACCAAGGAATACATCGAGAACCGCCAAGCCCAGGACATCGGCTCGGTGATCGGCGCCACCGATCCGTCGGTCTACGTGCCGAGCAAGCGCGGCATCTTCGAAACCTTCTTCATTCGTGGCCTCTACAGCACCGGCAACGACATCACCTTCAACGGCCTG
Source organism: Pseudomonas sp. NMI760_13 (assembly GCF_021283245.1). Taxonomy (NCBI): domain Bacteria; kingdom Pseudomonadati; phylum Pseudomonadota; class Gammaproteobacteria; order Pseudomonadales; family Pseudomonadaceae; genus Pseudomonas; species Pseudomonas sp. NMI760_13. Next base: position 73,562 of record NZ_JAJSRC010000014.1, read on the forward strand.
CCGAGCATGGCGCCGAACATGCGTGGCTCCACCGAGCTTGCCGAGCGCATCGAAGTGCTCAAGGGCCCGTCGGCGCTGCTCAACGGCATGCCGCCTGACGGCAGCGTCGGCGGCAGCATCAATATCGTGCCCAAGCGAGCCGGCGACGAGCCCCTGGCCCGGCTGACCACCTCCTACGAGTCCGACGGCCTGGCCGGCATGCATGCCGATATCGGCCGTCGCTTCGGCGACCAGAAGCAGTTCGGCGTGCGCTTCAACGGCGTCTACCGCGACGGCGACACCCCGGTGGACGACCAGCAGCATCGCATGCAGCTGTCGTCGCTGGCCCTGGACTGGCGCGGCGAGCGGGCGAGGGCGTCGCTGGACTACTACCACCAGCGCGAGCGCATGGACGGGGTCAACTATTTCGGCATCTCTTCGATCAGCCCCGGGGTGACCCACCTGCCCAAGGCCAAGAAGGGCGATCACTCGCTGGCTCCGGAGTGGGGCTACACCGTCAACGACACCGACACCGTGGTGCTGCGCGGCGAGTACGACCTCAACGACTCGCTCACCGCCTTTGCCGGCTGGGGCCATAGGGAAGGGGGCTACAACGCGCTGATGACCAGCGGCATGCTGCTCAATGATGCCGGCGACATCTCCGCCACGCCGATCCGCTCGGCCCGTGATGGCGAGCAGAAGTCTGGCGAAGTCGGCCTGCGCGGGCGTTTCGCCACCGGCCCCGTGGACCACGCCTGGTCGCTGGCGGCCACCCGCTACGACTCCGAGAACAGCTTCAAGGACAAGCGCCTGCCGACGCGCATCCTCACCAACTACTACAACCTGGACTACGGCCCGCGCCCGGAGATCGGCGAGTACGGCAATGTCACCTCGCGCATGCGCGCCCGGCTGAGCAGCGAAGCCTTGCTCGACACGATGTCGTTCCTCGATGACAAGGTGCAGTGGACCGTGGGCGCACGTCACCAGAACGTGCGAGCGTCGAACTACGACGGCAACCACCAGCGCACCTCCAAGGCCTACGATGAAAGCCGTGTATCGCCGGCCACGGCCCTGCTGGTCAAGGTCACCGACGAGCTGTCGCTGTACGGCAACTACATCGAAGGCCTGAGCCAGGGCGGTATTGCGCCGGACAACGCGCGAAACGCGGGTGCGATCATGGCGCCGTACCAGACCAAGCAGTACGAGCTGGGCGCCAAGCTCGACCTGGGCACCTTCGCCCACACGGTCAGTGTCTACCAGGTGAAGAAACCAAGCGCCTATACCGACCCGGCCACGCAGATCTACGGCGTGTACGGCGAGCAGCGCAACCGTGGCCTGGAATGGTCGTTCTTCGGCGAGCTCGAGCCGGGCCTGCGCCTGCTGGGCGGTGCGTCCTACACCAAGGCCGAGCTGACCAAGTCGATACGCAAGGAAAACGAAGGCAACCAGGCCACCGGCGTGCCCAAGGTGCTGGCCAAGCTCGGCGTCGAGTACGACCTGCGCGCGCTCCCCGGCCTGACCCTGACCGGTAACGCCAACTATGCCGGCCGGCGCTACGCCACCGATGCCAACAACCTGTCGCTGCCGTCCTACACCATCTTCGACCTGGGCGCCCGCTACAGCCTGAAGATTTCGGACAAACCGGTGACTTTCCGCGCCACCGTGCAGAACGTGGCCAACAAGGCCTACTGGATCGGTTCGTGGAACGGCGGTGATGGCAGTGGCCTGTCCGGTGGGCTGGGGACGCCGCGGTCGTTGTTGTTCTCTACCTCGGTGGATTTCTAGCCAGACCAGCACTGGCTACGTGGGAGGGGCGGTGCGACTTGCACCGCGATCACCACGCAGCCGGTGCCAGGCTCTGCAGCCCATGGACGCTGGATGACCATTTGCTACTTTTGCATCAAACTGCTGAACGGCCTTGCAAAATGGAGCACTGGTGAAGGTGTTCATGAGCGGGCGGTCAGTTTCAGCCCGACTACTGAGGAGATCCGATCATGGTGACTCGTATCAAAGCCTGCTCAATCTTGGCCAATGAAAAAGAACACATGCGGTTAACATTGGAAGCACTGGCGGATGTTGATACTGACTGTGTGATTGATCATCAGGCCGTTCAGGCCTGGGTTGATAGCCTCGGCACGGACACACCATTACCAGCGCCGCACGGTGACGCATAACCGCTCGTACAGGGTTCGAAGTTGACAAGCATCATCAGCGTGGGAGCGGGCTTGGCCCGCGATCACCGGCATAGCCGGTGCCAGGCGTGTGGTCACCAAGTGCTTGGCGATAGTCTTGCAGCGCCTACAAGATCGAGCGCCGCCCGCGCGGCGCATCGCGGGACAAGCCCGCTCCTACATTTTTTGCAACGTGCCGAACCTGTCAGGCTATGGTTGCCCGCCTTGGCGCTTGCCTTGAGACAGGTGAGGCGCCAGTGGTGCCCACGCTGAAACCGCGTCATACCAACAAGACGGACCCGGTAATGGCACAGGATTGACTGGCCCGAAACAGATGTAGGAGCGGCCTTGTGTCGCGATGCGCCGCGCGGGTGGCGCTCGATCTCAAGAGCGCTGCAACTCTCTTGTCGGACACCCCGCAGCCCCCTCACACCCGAAACCGCGACACACTCGCTTGCATACCCTGGGCAATCTCCCCTAACCGCTGCGCCGCCGAGGCCAGCTGCCGCGTGGTGTCGGTACTGTCCCGCGACATGCGGGCAATCAGCTCGACCTGCTGCGCCACCTCCTGGCTGGCCTTGGTCTGCTCGCCGATGGTCTGCGAGATCTCCTCGACCACCGAGGCGGCGCGGCGCGCCCCTTCACGAATCTGCTGGATCGACGCGCCGGCCTGGGTGGCCAGCTCCACCCCGGCGCGTACCCGGGTGACGCCAGTCTGCATGCTGTCCACGGCATTGCCGGTGCTGTGACGGATGCGCTCGATCATGTCGGCGATTTCCCGGGTCGACTGCGCCGTGCGCCCGGCCAGGCCGCGCACCTCGTCGGCCACCACGGCGAAGCCGCGTCCGGCGTCGCCGGCGCGAGCCGCCTCGATGGCCGCGTTGAGGGCCAGCAGGTTGGTCTGCTCAGCGATGGTATTGATCACCTGGATGATCGAGTAGATTTCCTCGGAGCTTTGCCCCAGCACAGTGATGGTTTCGGAGGAGCGATTGACCGCCTCGTCGATCCCCTGCATGCCGCCGACTACGCTGAGGATGACTTCGCCACCGTCGCTGGCCAGGCGCTCGGACTGACCGGAAATGGACTGCGCATCCCGGGCATGTTCGGCGATCTGCGCCAGGTTGGCGATCATCTGCTCGGTAGCCGAGGCCATGCTCACGGCGCTGTCGGACTGCTGGCTGGTGCGTTCCACCAGGCTGCTGGAGGCCTGGCCCAGTTCATCGGCTACCTCGCGCAGCAGCAGGTTTTCTTCGTGGATCGCCTTGATCATGTTGCCCAGGCTGTCGCGCATGTCGGCCAGCGAGCGCAGCAGGTGCCCGGTCTCGTCGCGGTCATGGACCTGGATCTGAGTAGTCAGGTCGCCCTGGGCGATGCGCTCGGCCACCGCCATGGTCTGGCTCAGGGGGCGCAGGATCGAGCGCAGCAGCAGGACGGTGCACAGCGCCAGGACCAGGGTGGCCAGGATCATCCCGCCGACCAGCACGGCGATGCCCTGGTGCAGGGTGGCGGTGCTCTGCTCGCGGCTCTTGTCGGCGTTGCCGGCGATCAGGTCGCTGAGGGTGCTGTTGCGCTGCTCCAGCTCCTTGAACGCCGCGACGAAGGCCGGCAACTGCGCCTGTGCCTGCTCGGGCGACTTCAACGCCAGCTGGATGATCGAGGTGGCGCTGGCGATGTACTGCTCCAGCAACGGGCCCAGGTCGCTGATCGCCTGGTGCAGATCGGTGTCCAGGGGCAGCTCGAGATTGCTCTGCACGACACTGCGGAACCACTTGGCGTGCTCGTCGAGGTCGGCCAGCACCTGGTTGGCGGTATCAACGTCGTCCGGCTTGACCAGCAGGGCGGCGAGCACGTCGGCACGCAGTGCGTCGTGCATCATGTCGCCTTCCATGTGATTGCGCAGGGCGGCCATGCTGTCCTCGCTGCGCTTGAGTGCCTGGTTCTGGTCATGCTCGGCGAGCAGGCCGCTACCGCCGAGCAACAGCGCGGCGAGGATGCTGACCAGACCGAACCCGATGGTTTTCTGGCGAATGTCCATTTCGAACGGCTCCATGAGGTAGGTCTGGTGAGCATAGATTGCTGGGTGTTTTTCGCCGTCGCTGCAGATTTTTCTATGATGCGAGGCAACGGTGTAGCGGATCGAACTTCTGGCGCTACGGTCGCGCGGCTATCGACCGGAGCTGTCTTCCTTGATAGCCGTCAATGGGCAGTGACCGTTGGCCCCAGCGGCGTCCGCCTGCGTTGGCGTGTAGAGTCCACGCTCCAGCATCGCTTGGCTGCTTGGCCAGACGTCAGGGCGTGGTAGCGGTGTATAGAAGGTCAGCGTCGGCTCGGCGACGGACTGGCAACTGAAGCCGATATGGCGAATGAGTACTTCCTGGTGGCGTTGCCAACCGTCAGGTAGTCGTGCCAGCAATCGGGTGTCAAACGGCTGCCAGAGTTGACCTGACGATGGATGCCAAGGGTAGGTCAAGTAGATTTCGATAGCTTGCCCCTGACGGTGCTGTACCCAATAGCCGCCCTGGTCGAGCAACCGCGTATCGCGCAGCAGCGCTGCTAGAAGGTCGCGATGAACGGCATGCACCTGATGTAGCAAACGGTGATGCTCGCCCGACTGGCTCAGGCGCGCACTGCAGTATTCGCTGCGCTGCAAGTTGTCGCCATCCCAGGCAAGGCCAAGGCGACGCTCGCCGGTTTCATCGCGGTAGTGCATGAATAGCGTGCCGCGATTGTGCCGAGCGTCAAGGTCGACCGCGACACCTTGATAGCGTGAAGTGACCGAGTACTGTCGGTGCAGTTCGAGCCAAGCCGACGGGCACTCCAGGGCTGACAGTAGACCGTGCAGCCGGTCGAAGTCGACGCGGCTGTGACGGTGGGCCGCCCCGAGCCAGAACATGGGCTTGGGGCGGGTTTGCAGGCGACCGTCCAGCAGCCGCCACGAACATTCCAGGCGCAGACCTGGCAGGGCAGCGAGGTGCTGCCCCAGCAACTGTAGTCGAGGCATGTGCGGCGACGCCATTACAGACCTTTGGCGAGCTGCGTGAGGCTGACCTGGCTCCAGTTGCGCAAGTGCTCCGAGCCTGCCAACGGCTCTAGGATTTGTGGGTTGTCCAAGCACAATGCATGGAGTTCCGCCAACGTGAAACTGTAGCCCAGTGCTTCGCTCCAGCGCAGCAGCCCGTGCCAGTCGCCGGGGGCGAGCAAGGCGAAACTGGGGCCGACCTTGGCGAAGAACGCCGGGTCCTGGAGTTTCCGGACAAACGAATTCAAGGCATCGCTATTGCTCATCAACATAACCTGTTCCCCTACCAGTTCGATGGGTCGGCGTAATGTGTCACGGTATCCCACGTGCTTTGCGCAAAGCTGGCGAACGCTCCTCCTATTGTGTTGAAGGCACTCTCCACTTCGCTCGCCGCATAGCCCGCGCCCTGCAGAACGGTATTGACCGCATCGGGCGCAAGGTTGAAGACGTCGCTCAAGGCACGGGCGGTCGCCTCGGCCCCGTAGCCGACCCCGCGCAGCGCGGAGGCCACGGCCTGGGAAGAAGCGCCATAGGCCGTGGACAGCGCGCTGGCGACCTGGTCGGCGCCATAACCCAGGCCATTGAGCACGGTTGCAGCCGCGTTACCCGTGAGGTCGAAGACCGATTTGAGCGCACTGGCGATCTGATCGGCAGCATAGCCGGCCGCCTGCAGGGCCTTGGCCACCTCCTGGTCGGTCGCCTGGTACGCTGTAGTCAGTGCGCCCGCGACATCGCTGGCTGCGGCACCGAAGGTGCTCCTCAGAGCATTCGCAACTTCATCCAGCGCGTACGTCGACCCTCTTAGCAAGTAACCGATTTCATCAAGCGTCTTGCCGAAAGCATTCTTCAGCACATTGACTACGTACTCGGCGCCTTGAACGGCAGGCAGGATCGCATTGCTGTAGACCGCCTGCGCCCATCTGCCGGCATCGCCAAGCAGGCCGGCGAACAGCTGCTGTACATTGTTCAGTACCCAGTGCTCGATTGCCGCGAGTACGTCACTGAGCCCGCTGATGTCGATGTCAAGGTCGAATGGGCCGATGGTGCAGGTGAGCCCCTCGAAGTCGAAACCACCCGCAGCGCTGAACACCAGGTTGCTGGTGGAGGTGGACAGCCCCAGTGTAGTGTCGATCTGCGCGGTCAGGTTGATATGGCCCAGGCTCAGGCCGGCAATCGTCGGCAGTGGAATGTCGAAGTTGGGGCCGTAGGCGAACTGGCCGCTGAAGTTGTGGAAGTCCTTTAACACGCAGGCCATCGTGCCGGAAATGATGGCGCCGTAGTCGAGTGAGAAACGGATGCCGTTCTTGTCGATGGTGGCGTCGATACTGTCATGGAAACCGAGAAACGCGAGGCGGGCATCGAGCTTGAAGTAGGGCGAGTTCGACGTGCTGATCTGCAACTGTGCGCCACCGGGCGCTACCAATTGCTTACTGGTCGCCTGGTCGATAGCCTGTTTGGCTGCTGCTGACCTTGGAATGGTATTGTTGGCAATCGGGTTACCGCTGGCATCGACCTTGATGCTAACGCCGCTGCCATCGCCGCTGAGGGAAAACACCGGGCCAAAGGAGAAGGGTGCAAGTTCGGCCTTGCCTTGCACGCCGTTATTCAGGTCTATCGACAGGTCGGCGTAGAAGCCGAGCCCAAACAGATCCATCGCGGCGCTGAACCCGTACCCCATCGGCGCGAGGCTGCCATCCGGCAGGGTGACAGGCTCCATCGGGTTTTCCGCCCAATGCAATGACAGGTCGCTGAACTGGACCGGTACATCGATGTTGCAGGCCTGGTCGGTGAACAGGGTGATGACCTGCATGAGGCTCAACTGTGGCACGTAGAAGGCAAGATACAACGGATTGGGCACCTCACCCTGCAATGCGCACACCACCGCGAAGGTGTCGTCATCAAGCTGCACCACCTGGTTGCCTTCACCGATATGGAACTTGCCCTGGACACCCAGCGCAAAGCCAGGCGGCTCGAAGAACAGCCCCATGCCGACGCCGAACTGATCGAAATGCAGCCCCTTTATACCTGGCGGTGTGAGTAGGGTATGGTCGTTGCCATCTAGAGTCACGCCGATTTCCGCCTCGACGTTGTCGATAGTCATCGCGGCGATTGCGTTGAAGGTCGGGCTGTTGAACAGCGAGAACGGCATAATGGCCTTGATCTCGAATACCACGAACTTGAACAGGGGGAGGAGCGACAGCATTACCGTGGGTTTGTCCAGTTCGATCGTGCTGCTGCCCCCAATCGGAATGGACAGGTTATCGAACAGGCACTGCAGTTGCGTGCTGCCCACGGCAAGACCGGGCTCCAGGTCGACAACCACGGTGAAACGGAGGGTTGGCGAAGGCAGGATGGCCAACACATGGTCTAGCACGCCGCTGTCAAACGTAATGTCACTGAGCGTGAGCTGGCCACCGAGCTGAATGCGCTGGTTGGCCTGCGAGCAAAAGAACTTCGAGAGGATGATATCCGGCAGGCCAGAAGGCCAATCGATGCCCATGTATTGAAGCAGCGTCGACAAGCTGTAGCGCTGTTGGTCGGGAGGCAGGTTGCGTGTGGCCGGGGTGCGCGCCAGGGCAACCATCACCAGCATGTAGGAGATGTAGGAGCAGGTGCTATAGTCGGCGCTGTTCCTGAAGAAGGCATCGACGTCCTGGGCGCTGCTCTTGCCACCTTTGATCAACACGTTGAATTGCTGCACGAGCGGGTGGGTTGGGCTGTCCTGCATCAGTTTTACGAAGTTCTGCGTGGTGGCGATGACATCGAGGTCCGCCTGGTTCACCTCGAAGGTCTGCGGGGCCGTGCCCAGGGTGAACACACGCTTGACCGGCGTGTTCTGGCTGTCATAGAGGATGTAGGTGGAAATGGGACCGTGGATCGGCGTAAAGGCAGTAACGTTTGCCGCGCCCACACTGCCTAGGCTGGTCAGGGTGCCAAAATAGTTGGCGAGGCTCGTGTCATTGGTGTTGTCGACAAACGCATCGTAGACCGAGACCGGTCCGGCGAGCTTGTTGTCGATGGTGATCTGCGGGTAACTGGCCATGGACGATCTCCGCGAAACAGGGGCTGGTGTGCCCACCGCCGTTCAGGCGGCGGGCCTGATCGAAGCAGTGCTCAAACGGCGGCTTCGACCTCTATACCGATTTCCTGCTCGTACGCTTCGATACTTTCGGCTTCGGCAAGCGGTTCGTACTCGGCATTGATCTCTTGCCATTCGCTGGCACTTGTCTGGGCTTCGGCCAACGCTTGCGAGGCGTTTTTCAACTCTTGCACGGCAGCGGCATGTTGTTCGGCGTCGAGGGTGCCGATCAGCGTCTCCACCCGCTGCTGGGCTGTACTGATCTCAGTCAGTGCCTGTTGCAGATTGGCCTGGCCGGTGGCGCTCTGCGCATCGATGACCGCTTGTTGCAGTTGCTCGAAGGCGTTCTCGAACTCCGTTGTGGGAGTCAGCAGGCCGTCATTCATCTGCGAGGCGATCCACTCGTTGACCTGCGCACTCTTGGCCAAAGCCTCGTTCAAGGTCTGCGCTTGTTGCTTGCCTGCGGATTGACCGATCTGAGCGATCTGTGAAGTCAGTTTCCCCAGGATCAGGTCATCGGTGACCTGCTCGAAATTATCGACCTTGAGAATGCCGCAGACCTTGTTCTGGATGGCCTCGATCAGCGCTTCCTGCGTGGCTGTGCCGAGCGTCAGATCGATTTGGGCTTTTTGTACCATCGCCTCGTTGGCAAGCAGCGCCAAGTGTTTGGGCAAAATACCTTCCGGCAGTTCCGGCGTGTCGGTGACCGGGTTGCCCCGATGGACGAATTCATTGGTATTGCTGCTGTCGTAAACCTTATCGCCGACTTGGGGAGGGACGCCACGCAGTACGGTCTTGTCGTAGCAGAGCTTACCGTCCTCGTTGACGCTCCAGTGATCAGCGGGGTTCTGGGTGGAGTAGCGCTGGTCGGAGAAACCGAACGTGCGTTGCGATTTGTAGGTGGCGAAAGTGCCGTTGTTGCCGCTCATGCTGGTGCGACCAAGTTCCAGGCGAATGCGGGAGAACTGCTGAGTGACGCTGTCGTACTGGTAGTAGGAGGCATTGGCGTCAGTGGGCTGGGTGAACCAGGAAATGATCATACGCGTATCCTTTTGCGTTTGGGGGAACAGGCCGCAACCGCTCAGGCGGTTGCGGTATACGGGTCAGAGAGCGTCGGGGATTTCTTCGGTTTCCGGCGTGGTGTCTTCTTCGTTGAAACCCGAGTCGTTTTCCTCGTTGTTCATGTTTTCTTCGTACTGGTCCTGGGCCTCGTTGAGAGCGTCGGCCTGGCGGGTGGCTTCTTCAATGGCATCGGATGATTGCTGCAGCGCATCGACCTCCGACTTCTGCATTTGCTGAGCGCTCTGCTCGATGGTGGCCTGCATCGAGGTGGACGCTTTTGCCATGGTTGCGCTGGCATCCGTGAGGTTGCCCTGTTCGATCTGCTGCTGTGCCGTCTCGAATGACTGCTGCGCACTCGAGTAGGCGTTTTCGAAGTCCTGCGTCGGCGTCATGCCGTCTTCCAGCTGTTGATTAATCTCTTCGTTGAACGTCTGAGTTTCGTTCTCGATGGTCTGGGTGAGCACATCCTTCTGCTGGACCTGCGAAGTTTGTGCATAGCCATCAGCCACTCCCGCGCTGTCCTGGCTGATGATCTCGGCGCTATCATTGAAGGTCTCGGCATTGTCGCTGGCCGTGGTCTTCTCGATTTCTTGCACCTTATCCTGGTAGTCCGACTCGCTCTTGGCATCGGATTTGGCTTGCTCTTCCTGGCTCTGCTGGCCTTTCAGGCGTTTCTCGGCGATCTCGTACAGCATGACCAGACCCACGATCAGGCCCACCACCTGGCAGATGGTGCCGAAGGTCTGGCTGGAGGAGCCTGCCGCCGGTTTTTGTCCTGCGCTCTTGCTTGGCAGAGGGATCAGGGTCTGCGTCGAAACCACCTTTCTGCCGGCTACAGTACCGGTAAGCGTAGGGCCAGCGATGTAGCTCGTGGTTGGGGTGTTGTCGACCATGGTGGTCTGGATCACATTCATCCACACTGGCGTCAGCGACAGGCTCACATCCTGGCCGGGGTTCTGGTCGGTCAGCGTACCGTCACCGGCCATTACCGCACTGGAGGTCTGTTTCGGGCTAAGTGGCTGCAGGTTGCCGCTACTGTCCTGGGTGCACAGGGTCAGCGTTGCCGCGTTGCTGCTGGTACTTGAGGCGATGTTGAGCGTTCCCACAAGCGCCGGTACATAGCCCTGCGGCAATGGGTTTGGCGCGGCTTCGTACAGGTAGTAGGGGCCTTGCCAGCCTGAGGTGAACATGGAAAGCCAGGTCATGACGGCGTTCCATGAACTCAAGGTGCAGTTCTTGAAGTTCAGGGTGCCGGCGAAAAAGGTATTAATCGCGTTAGCATCGCCACTTTTCAACGCGATGTTGAGGTTCTTGGTCAGTGCTGAATCAGGGTTGGCCATTGCGTACTTGTGGAACAGAAACGACTGGATCATCGACTGCCGGTCGCTCTCGCCCACGGTGTAGCTCAGTGGCGGGGGATTGCCGAAAGTGAACTGAGTGCCGGACATGAATTTGAGCGGGAACTGGTAGTAGTACCAGCTTTGCAGTTCATCGATCGGACCGGTGTACATCGCCTCCAGTTGCGCGACCTGTCGAATGGTCGTCACGGTCCCGGTCGCGCCCGCGGCGATGGTGCCGAGCTTGGTGTAGACATAAGGCGCGCTCAGGCCGCTGGCGGCGGGGTTGAACACATCGTAGATGTCGATGGGAACCTTGAGCTGGTTGGTGATCTGTACCGGGATGCCGGAGAAATCACTGGACTGGCTGCTATTGGCGGTTGTTGCGACTTGGATGTTCATGATGGCTTCCTTGATTCCATGGGAAGTGAAACCCTGTCTGGGTAATTTGCAGCCAGGGACGAGCGGGTACGAATACAGCGCGATGTCTCCGGGGCAACACGTCACCTGCCGACGGTCAGTCAGCATCGTTGCTTGCGTTGTGATGAACGAGTAATGGACTTAGAAGCGCACTTCGCCGAACGGCGGCGCGTTGATCAGTTGCGAGCCGATAATGTCGGATGAAACGTGGAGGCAAGCGGCTGCGATGGGTGAGGGTGGCACGCTGGCGGCAGACATTGCCAAGCCCGTTGCGTGACGTGATCGACTCGAGAGCTTGGTCATTTTTCCTTCCCTGGGTGAAGAGCAACCAAACTGAAATGAACACTTCAATGTGTTCACGGTGTTTCACAGATATTTTTACCGAGGTTCTACATGACGGGTGGCAATAAGCCAGCAATCAGACGTTAGCCGGACCTGCCCTGGCTTTCCATGACAAGCGACGAACGGAGAATGTCCTTTGCCTGGAAGTTCTCGTTCCCCGTGTCTTGACACATTGCTGGTCATGACCTCGACGGAATCTGCAAGAGCCGATAGGTGAGGGGATGAGCATGACGTTGTCTGGCGTCTTCATATATAACTCAACTAAATGAATATTTAGTTGAGTTATAATTAATGATCATCAAAAAAACGGGCAGGGCACCTTTACCCATCAATCATGTGAAGTTTTCGCCCAGCTCGCATACCCTGGCAAAACCTTCAAAGGAATGAGACACCTTCATGCGTGGATTCACCGTCTTACCGCTGTTGTTTGCCCCCATGATCGCCTGGGGCGACTGCACGCAGCACCTGCAAACCTGGGCCCACCACCTGCATCCAACCTTGAAGCTCGCCAGCGAGTTTGCGGTCTGCAAGGTCAATCCTGCAGACGCCAGCCAGGTCCTGGCAGCCTTGCCCGTGATGATGAACGTCGATGAGTACGGGCAAGGCGATTATGGCCTGGATGTCCTGGTGGCCGAAGCTGTCAGCGGCAAGATCATTGCTCGCAGTTACCAGGAGGCAGCGATCGTCTCCGACGCGGTGCAGTTTTCAGGCCTGACGCTGGACACGGCGCGTTATCAGGTTGCGCCTGGGCAGCGGGCATTTGGCGTGCGCATTCGTCATACAGGCTCGTCGCGGGTCAATCCGTTCAGCAGCGAGACACTGAGTCTCTACGTGAACGACGGCTCGCAGTTGCGCCGGGTCATGGGAGGCCTGGTTGTAAGCAAGGGCAACGGTGAATGGGATGGTTCCTGCGCCGGTGAGTTCGGCGAGACAAAACGCACGCTAGCGATTGGCAAACCTGGCAAGGATGGCTTCAACAGGCTGCGGGTGACCGAGATATCGACTGGGAGTCGGAGCGTGCTCAAAGGCGAGGATGACTGTCAGGAAATCGAGAGCAGTACGTCGACGAAGACGTTCGATCTGGATTATGACGGTGGTCGGTATAGGGTACCGGAAGAACTGACGTTCCAGTGAGCTGGATTGGCATCAGGGCTTTGATGGAGGCTGAGATCTGGCCTCCCACTGGGCGTGGTGCTCAATGCGAATATACGCATAATGTATATTATGTTAAATCGCGTATTGTGGAAGGTGACCTTCTGGGTCGATCACCTGTGGTTTGCGTCTGCCAGATCACGCTCGAGCTGCCGGCGCCATCTCGACAACTGCACAGCGTCCTTTCGTGCGTACCTTCTGCACCAGTCGTGCTCTGTTGATGAACATATCGATCTGACAACTGCCTGAGTGCTACAACTCTTCCCAGGTCACGAATTAGCTTCGCGCAGTTATGCGCTCTGATTGCTGGATTGCCGGCTTGGGTAAGGCCATGCGAAGGCTTTCACGATACTGCTCCGCCGGCGCTTCATGGGTTACCTCGACAACAGCATCGTAATTTTCCCGGATGATCCTCTCGATCTCTGCAATCTCAGCTCGGAAGAACTCTTTCCGCCCGTTGACCTTGTTAAGCCGGCCAGATGCGAAATGCTCGTGGAGTTTCGCTTCCAATGCTGGAGCGTTGTTCGAGAAAACCATTGCATGCACGTCGAACCAAAACGGTACTGACGCGTCACCCAGCTCATCAACTCGATCCATAGGCTCTAGCCGGCGAGTCATGCCGATCTTGTAAATCCCTTCCCCGAATGCCCCCAGGTTAGAGATCACATACACATACCCAGCTTTGGCATTCTGCTCACGGTAATCAATGAGCTTTTCTTCGCTTTCGAGCTCGGCTCGCCCTGCCTCAACCTCGGCCAACTTCACCAGCAGCGCTGAGCGCTCCTCATCAGATTGCACTTGCTCAAGGCGAGCCTGAAGGTCACGCATTGCGGTCGTGAAGTGTTTCCGCTCCTTGGCAATTTTCTCCCGGGCCGCGCGAATTTCCTGCTCGAGCTTCTGCTGCTCTCGAAGTTCTTCACGAGCGCGTTTGGCCTCTTCCTTTTCCTCTTGCTTCTTGATTTGGAATTCATGAGCAAGGTGCAGTTCATCGAGCTTGAGATCGAGATAGATTCCAGATATCTCTACGCTCATGATCTTGCCTAGTCGATTGCAAGCTTCAAAGGATTTGAGGATTCGCTTTTCACCTAGCTCGACATTGTCAAACTTCACGTTAGACACGCAGGCATCGGTTTCGTTGTTGAATGAACGAACCACCAATTTGATCATGTCGTTTACGAGCTTACGACCTTGGGTTTGGCTGTTGTTCACCGTCCAGTTCGTGTTGCCGGTGGCTGCCTGCCCATTCTTGATCAGGACTTTTTGACGATCACGAATATGATCCAACCGAGCCTTGTACTCCTGGCTGGTTGTCAGCTTGAACTTAGGCTCATAGAGGGCAAAGCTTTCGAGGAGCAACGTCTCTTCCCATACGAGTATCTGCCCCTGCAGATCAGTGGAGCGCTGTGCAAGTGCAGCCAACTCCCTCTCTGAACGCTGGGTTTCCTCGCGTACAACTGCCAGCCTCGCTTGCTCTTGTTCAATCTGTTTCTGGACATCCACTACATCCATGGCGCCAATTTTCGTAACGAGCTCTTGCAGTTGCGAATGCTGTAACAGAAGCTCCGCAAGTTGTGCTTCTAGAGCTTCAGCACGCTGTCGGTGAGCCGGGCCTTTCAGATAGTCACTAAACGACATGGGTTCCTTCCTCGTTTTGAGTCGAATGCATAGACTGAAGAAGCACGAGGTAGGTATCGCAACGCCCTACAACGATTTGTCGTGCAAAGCCCTAATGGCACTGGCTCACTGCACCTCTTCTCTGCCGAGAATGAGCGTAACCGGAGTGAAATCATAAAGCCATCACGAAGTCTGCGGTGTCCGATGCTTCACTCTGTCTGGGGAAAAAGCTATTTGCATTCACACCGTGAACGGACCGGGCGCCGTGAGCGGCGCATGTCTGCTTGAGAGCGGCGCGGTCGGTGGGAGCCGGCTTGCCTCAGCACAGTTGCCTGTTCAACTGCATGGTCTATCGAATGGCCCGCCACAACACGGAACAGCGGGTCTTGACCGCCCTCCTCTCCTGCTTCGCCGAAATGCCCGACGCCGGTGGTTGTGAGCTTGCCTATCGAGCATGTCGAGCTCATCTTATGGACGATGTCGAGTGGTTGCGAAAATCCTAGGCTGGCTAAGGTGCGGCTGGAAATACCTTTTCCCTCTCTTACGATGCGTTCGATAGCCAAACATCACATCGCCCACAGATTCCGGGTGCGGGGCATCGCATCGTCCCGTGGATCCGGGCCACCTGACCTGTGCCAGAGCCCTTCCCTCTCATCCCTCTCCAAGCAGCGCTTGGATGAGTCATGGCTTTTCGCTATTGTACCTGAGCTAATGCGCTGGAGTAGGCCTGCAGAGCCAAATGACGTCCCTAGAAACCCCGAAACTCAGCACGTACCACAAAGGCGATCTCTTTGAGCAGAAGGTGTTCGAGTACCTCAGCCGTGAGCTTGAGGCCGGTAACCTCTTCTTCGCTCCTCAGTTCACCACTATCCAACGAAAACCGAAGTACTTCTCTCGAGAGCGAGAGGACTACATTGTGTTCGATATCTCCATCGAGGTGACGCGTCCAGGATTTGATACCCCTTCGATGATCATGCTGGTCGAGTGCAAGAACTACGGCAGCACCATACCGATCAATGACGTCGAGGAGTTCAGCTCCAAGATTGGTCAGGTCACCGGCCATAATGCCAAAGGCATGTTTGTCACCGCGAGCGCATTCCAGGCTAGTGCCCTGAATTTCGCCAGGAACAAAGGCATGGCGGTAGTTCGTCACCTCGATGAGGGAAATTTCACCTGGGAACTCTCGCGCTCCCTTCTCATGGGCGCTGTGAGCGCATCTGAACGCAGGAGCACTGAAATCCTGAATGCACTCATTGCTCCCTCGTTCCAGCCTGCAATCTACACTACCTACGCCGCCACTCCTCAGGGTTATACGAATTCATTGGCAGGTGTTTTCCAAAATCTTTTTTCTGAGCTTGGAAAGGATACCGCGGGCTATCAGCAGCTAATTCAGCGTCAACCTGCGACTAGGCAAAGGGTCGCGTTCCTCTCCTTACAGCAGATTGAGCAAAGGGCAACAGAGGTGCTACAGCGCACTGGCTACACCAGCGGTCATGTCGATCTGGAAAAAATAATTGACCATGAGCGCACGAGTAGTGGGCTAGAGGTGATCTTCAGCGGGCCATCGAGATCGGCCTTGGGCGGTATCTCATTCGCCCCTCCGGAGATCCAGATCTTCACAGACAACAAGGATGCGCCTCTCGCCCGGTTCACCTTGGCTCACGAGTTAGGCCATTACTATCTGGGTCACGGTGCATATCTGAAGCGTGAGCAGCTGCATGCGAGCGATATGGAGAAGCACGATAGCGTCCGAATACCTAGAACCGACGTGGAGCGACTGGAGTGGCAGGCCAATGCATTTGCTTCGTTCCTGTTGATGCCAACCATGAGGCTGCTCGAACGACTCGCGTTACTCGCAGTGATCTACAACATCCAAAACCGAGGACACGGTCTCCTCTACCTCGACCACCAACCTGGGAATTACCGAAGCTTCCGACTGGTTTCAGACAATCTGAGCCATCACTTCCACGTATCAAAAACAGCCATTCGTCTTCGCTTGAGCCGTTTGGGGCTATTGGTTGACGCCCGAACATCAAACAGGCCACCTCTCGGCCTCCCGCAAATTGCTAGCCAAAGCCAAGAGTGGTAGTCTCCGCACCACGGTACTCGGTAGGTGCCGGCAGTCCACGCCAGCGAAGCTTTAGCACTATCGTGACAGTTGAAACACCGAACCTGACCATCATCAGGTTGCCTCGTAGTGGACACCAGGCCAGCCCTTTGCAGAGCTGAAAAATGCAAATTGCCTACAGCCACATCAAGCAAGTCAAACGCCTCGCCAAAGAGCTCAAGCAAGCTCACCCCACGCTCAAGTTAAGTCAGCGCCAAGACATCGCAGCAGTCCAGGTACTGGGCGTCAGGAACTACCACGAAGCCGCTCGCAGGTATGACCAATGGCTCATGCTCCATGTGCACATCTCACCTGACCGTAATGGTGCGAGCAAATGTACATTCTGTGACTTTACCTTTGCAGCTGATCTCAAAGAAGATCGCGATGCTCACCGTGAAGTACACGAGAAGCTGCATGAAGCAGGTGAAGCTCTAGGCTATTTCCCGGCCAACTTCTTGCAGCGTGAAAAAATGAAGTCTGAGGGTAGGAAGCAAGCGCTCTCAAACGAAAGCCTGGAGACCCGCATCGAAGGTGTCTTGTTGGCGCTGCGTGGGTGGTTCGATCGCTCCCTAAACAATGCGATCTCTGGCGAGTACTGGCGCAGGCATCCATCGTTCGAGCTCTACGTGTCCATGATTCTGGACACCCTGAGCCATCTGTACGCAGACCTCCTACCGGAGTTAAAGGCCAGGTATGGATACCGCCCGGGCGAAATCAGCCCAGGTAAAAGCGACTGGTATCCGAAGTCCCGTTAAGCCCCTGAACTGGCCTCACCGTGATGGTGGGGCCTGCTTCCATCAGCGTAACTCAATGCATTTTGCGCCGCGCCTAACGTTCAGAAACGTCAGTAACCCCGCTCATCCATGTCGTTTTGAACCTGTTTGCGATCGCGATTGAAAGCTGCATACGGAATCGCGTGCGACGACAACCGAGGTGGATAGGCATAAGCCTCGCACTTTCACTCAGGATGGACAGAGAGATGTCACTTCGCTACCTTCAGCTCTCCGATAGGCACACTTCAAGGATCGAAATGAACGTCACAACCGTGGAATGCGAAAGCTGGGCTGACTTCAAGATCAGGATTATTAGTGATCTTTTTCCAGCAAGCAGCTTCCAAAAGGGCCGATTTCTTTTTCGAGGTCAAGGCGGTGAGTCCTGGAAACTGGCTTCCACATTTGACCGCTGGTATGCAGATAACGAAGGTCTACCCGCCAATAAGGTTGCTGTGGCTAACAGCATCCTGGAGGGATTCATACGTGAGTGTGAGCAGGAAGACCTGCCTCCAAACGTCCGAAATGACCGGATGATGATGCTGAGCTTAGGACAGCATCACGGGTTGCCCACTCGATTACTGGACTGGAGCGAAAGCCCCTACGTAGCTGCGTTCTTTGCGTTTAGCGGGCACATCCGACACGGTAATCGAATAGAGTCCAATGTGGCTATTTGGGTACTGGACTCAACACACTATATCTGGAATGACGATTCAGGTTGTTCGATCGTTAATGTCCCAAGTTTCGGTAACGAACGCATCCGAAACCAGCACGGGAAATTTACATACCTGCAGAACCACGCTCGTTCAATCGAAGACTACGTCGCGCAGCGTGAGGGTAATGAATCTGCCCTAAGAAAATACCTTGTACCAGTTGATGAAACTGGCTCTGCAATGGCTGATCTTGATGCTATGGGCCTCAGTCATTCAAGGATCTACCCTGGATTAGCTGGCAATGCCAAATCCTCGGAGGTCAGGGCAATTCTGGCTATGCGTGCAGAAAATCGCTAGAGCGGGCTTCAACCACACGGGGGGGAGCTCAAATGCACCCCGCCCGGCTAGATTTAGTGCTTGCAGAAACTAAACTCGACAGCAACTTTCGCCGCTGAAAGCTACGCGTCCTTGCGGCTTATCTAGTTTTTTGTGGGCGCGGGGCCTGTGGCCCCCTACTATGCTCTTTTGAAGGGCGTTGGCCCTGGCACTATCTCCGACTTGAATGGAAGTCGGCTCCTCGGAATCGGATTCGAAGGCGACACGGGTACCGAGCGCCCCGAAGCGGCCACCGCATTCCTACTCAGCTCTCCGTCCCACCATCAACCCATGATTCACATCTTGGGCCAGCGCCTTGGCCATGCCACTGAGGTAATGCACCGCCGTCAGCAGCGTAGGCAGATGATCCGTCTCCGCCATGGCCAGATCACTGATCTTGTGCACTGCACACATCAGCACGGTTGCCTGCTCAACCGCATGGTCCATCGAATGGCCCGCCACAACACGGAACAGCGGGTCTTGACCGCCCTCCTCTCCAGCCTCGCCAAAATGCCCGACGCCAGTGGTTGCGAGTTTCCTGATGCGCGGGGTCTGCAATTCCTTATCCATACCACTCCTCCTGCGGCCCCGCGAACGGCGCGGGGCCTGATCGGTGAACATCAATTGTGAGCCCGGGCTCGGCAGGTCAATGACGGGATTGCACGCGACTCAGCGCCACTTCCACCAGGGTGCGGGCGCTGTCGATTTCGTGCATGGCGGCGAGGGTCAAAACCTGGCCTGGGGGTTTGGCGTGCAGCAAGACGGTCTGCTGGCTGACGGTCAGGGCGCAGACGAGGTATTCGGAGATCTGGACCAGGAGGTCTTCGAGGGTGTGGGTGGTGTACTTGTCGTGTAGCGGTGGGTCAGGAACGATCTTTAGCATGGTTACACTCCTTCATCGGGATTGAACCGCCAAGATCCTGCTGTCAAACAGAATGGTGGCAGCGGTACGTGGGTTGACAGACCGAGGATGAAGGAACCCGGCGCACACGAGGTGCCCCACGTACAGCCGCCATAAGCGACAACGTGCAATCCTTCTATCAGCAACGGCCTGTCAAAGCCGTGTCGCGGGTTTGGTAGCGACTTGGCGAGACTAGATGGCTGATAGGGCTGCTGCAATGGGCTGTATGGTGGTGGGAGTATGTTTCGGAAATGGACTACAGAGAAGAGGGAAAATCCGATCCTGTGTAGATTATGGTCTCCCTCACCTGCTCCACGACGACACCGAGCTTTTCGAACAAGCTGACGATGGACCGGATATACGTTGCAGCGCTTTCACCGGTCAGGTATATGTCAGGTAAAATCCCCTTCAAACGTGGCATTGCGCCATGAATTTTTAAAGCGCGCAACCTAAGTCATACATGTAATACCAGATCAAAAGGACGACCTAATGCAGATTTGTTTTATATGGGTAAAAAAATTTAAGAATTTAGAAAATTTTGGTATCTGCCTTTCTAATGATTTCGACTTCAAATTTGATAGCTCAAGAAATTTCCTCCAGCGCGTAGAGAAAAGCCCAATACCCAATTTATTTGGCGACACCATAACAAGCATCACTGGAGTGCTAGGTATAAACGGTGCAGGAAAAACGAATTCGCTAGAATTGATATGCCGCGTTCTGACCAGTAGAGAAAAACTCGGGCATGAATACTTGATGGTCTTCAGCGTTAATGGGGCTTTCTTTTGTTCTAGCAATTTAAAGCAACCCATTACTGCCAACTTCGAAATCAGCAGATCGACAGATATAGATAGCAACAAGGAGATGTACGCAGTATTCTTTTCTAATGTTTTCGATAAAAACTATATTGATTTTGGCGATGGGGTTGCCGATGTTTCTGTGAACAATAAAAATAACCCTAGAACTCTTGCCAGGTTACGAGACTCAATAGAGTCAGACTTCATCAATGATGTTGAATTTTTTCATTCAAGAGAATTTAAAAAGCTTGAGCTACAAGCGCCGCCGAGGGTTGAAATAAAAATTGAAAAATTTATCACCCGACACAACCAAACCTCCAGGCAAGGACCCGTAGTGCCAATTCTAAATTATTTAGCGGAAACCCGAAAGAAAAATAGGGGCAGGGGAAAACTTTACTTAGTGAGACAAACCATCCAGATGGGTTTTCTAAAGGTCTTGCTTGAAAGGGATGTACCAGATGAGCGTCTCATCGCTCACATGCTAAGTATTTTAGATGGCAATCCGCACCAAGAGCTCGAAGAACTTATTGGAGAGCTACGAGAGTGCTATTCTTCCGACAACGATGTGATCCCGTGGAATTCTAACTTTCTATTATACGAAACCCTGACAATTCTATTTAAACTAGAAAGCTTTCTTGATGAGATGAAATTCGAAATCGACGACACCATCAAAGGGCAAAAGTTTATATTTTCAATTGACTTTGAGCCGAGCGAGTCGTTCTGGTACAGACATTTGGCATGCATAATTCAATCTCTTAGATTTGGCTCAATTAGCTGGTCGGGAGTTAGTTCGGGTCAGAAAGCATATCTAAATCTATTTAGCTCGATATGGAATGGTGTGGATCGCTATAGATACACAACCAATAGAAAGCAATCAACCTTGATATGCATTGATGAGGGCGATCTCTACCTACATCCAGAATGGCAGCTGGAGTTTGTAGAAAGACTCATAAAGTGCCTACCTGAACTTTCCGAAGGAACTGTGCAAATAGTTTTCACAACGCACTCCCCGATTCTAATAAGTGATCTGCCTAACCAATGCGTGGTCATTTTAAATCATGAATACGATAGTTGTATTGGGGGTGGCGACCAGATTGCAAGTAGACACAAAACATTTGCGGCCAACCTTTACGATATTTACCAATATTCATTCGGGCTGAACCAGAAAAGAAGCGGGAATCTGTCCTCTGGTTATTTGAGAGAAATATTTAAACTTCTCGACAAAAAAAATTTAAGCCAACAGGATGCCGAAAGCCTCAGACTTGCACTGTCTGTGGTTGATGATGACGTCATTAAATTTCACATTCGCAAGCGGGTCGAAGCGCAATGATAAGCATTAATAGTCATTTGTCGACCAAGTACGCCGATGTACCCCAGCTTCTTGATGATATTGTCGAGGAAATGTGGAACGACTTGAATCCTGCCAATAGATTCAAGCAACCGATCAAACACGCCCTCACATCAAAAGCCCGAAGATTGAGGGCGTTAGTTTCAAGTCAGAAGCACGTGAATCTGGTTGGCGGCGATGCCGCTGCCAGACAATTGAAGTATGTTGAACTACTAGAGGACCCAGCTTATCTCAAGCATATCATTACCGCAAAACCTAGCCAGCTAAAATCAATAATAGCGACAGCCCAAAGTATCTTACGCGAGGAAGATCTATTTGTAATACTCAAAGGCAATACCAAGTCACAACCGTTTGGAGACCTCCTACTAAAAAGAGTATTTAATTATACGTCTTATCGGGGCAGCGATCATTGCTACAGACGCTATCAAAAGTTACTTTTTGAGCAGGCAACCTGTCCGTATTGTAACGATGAATCGGCAAAGATCATAAAAGTCGCAAAGGCTGCGCCAAAAAGCAGAATCATGATGCTTTATGATATTGATCACTTTTATCCGAAGCACGCTTTCCCTTACCTGGCGCTATCATTCTATAATCACATCCCTTCTTGCAAAACATGCAATCAGATATTTAAGGAGGGTAAAATCTTTGACATTGACACTCACATACACCCCTATCAGCGGTGTTTTGATTCTATCTATAGATTCGAACTGAACCACTCAGTGCTTAACAATGAGCCTATTGATAAGGTCAAGCTCATTAATGTGAGTACATTCCCTGACCAACTGGCTGGAATTTTAGGCCTAGAAGAGCGCTACACTGGTGGCACTAAGCTTGCGCGCACAGCAGATCTCATTGATATTCTCAGCAAGAGGACCCACTTACTTGCTAATCCTGCATGCGCTCCCGATGAGTTTAAAGCATTATTAGATTTAATTAACGCTTTTGGCGTAATAAAGAAAAAAGAAGAAATTTTATCTTTGCCGTACGGGAAATACAATAGAGACATTGTAAAAATGTTTGATATAAACAATGTATTAAACATTCACTAGTATCGGTGGTTTTTGTTCGAAAGGATTCCAGAGACGCCGCTGCAGCCCGCCAATGGTGGGCGCAGTGGCAAGCTCCATCCGCGCTAGTATCGTCGTCGCATAGACGTACCTGCGCTGTGTGGCTAAATGGGTAGCAGCGGTACGTGGGTTGACAGACCGAGGATATCGGAACTCGGCGCACTGAAGTGCCCCACGCACAGCCGCCATAGAGCGTTGCACATGATCCGTATATCAGGGGACGGTCTGTCAAAACCGTGTCGTCGATTTTGCGGCGACTTGGCGAGACTAGATGGCTGATGGGGCTGCTGCAATGGCTGAAAGGCGGCGGGAGTATGTTTCGGAAATGGACTACAGAGAAGAGGGAAGTCCGATTCAGAGCACATAAAAAGTGTTCTCTTGTCGACAACATAGGGCTGGTTGCGCCCCTGGATGTTCCCGGGCGGTACCACGGGTCAATTTTCCGCCTCGGGCGCCCGAAATGCTTTGCTGTAATAGCCGGACGAGTCGAAACAGCAAACCTGCTTCTTGCCGGTCGCAAGCATCTCGCAGGCATCACCTATTCGCTTTTCACGCGTCTTGAGTTGCTTCGCTGAGGTAATCCAGTGGATCCAGTCCACCCGCGCGAGGGTCGTCGTACTGTTCCAAACCTTTCTAGCCTCAGGCATGGTTGCCAGGGCTTCCTCGAAATCCGCTGGGATGTCAGGCTCGGGCTCCTTCTTCAC
Organism: Pseudomonas sp. NMI760_13; assembly: GCF_021283245.1. NCBI lineage: Bacteria > Pseudomonadati > Pseudomonadota > Gammaproteobacteria > Pseudomonadales > Pseudomonadaceae > Pseudomonas > Pseudomonas sp. NMI760_13. Next base: position 96,456 of record NZ_JAJSRC010000014.1, read on the forward strand.
AGGGACTAATTCGAGAGTAACGATATCGCCGACGGCCACACCTGCCGCGTCGAGTAACTCGCTACCGACCTTCAGCCAATGGCTCAGCTGACCATCGGGCTCCAGGGTTGCCCGGAAAGGATGCCCATTGATCGTGCCGTCAACGGACGTCCTTCCCCGCCTCGGAAGCCGTTCGCTCGCGTCCCTTGGAAGAACAGCAAACGCCCACGACCTGTCATCACCGGGCTTTAACGGACGAAGAAGCTTTACTTCGAATCGGGACCTCGCATCGTCTGTTGTCATTGCAAGTTCTCCCACCGAGCGTCTAGTTAACCATCACCTCGTCCAGCGCCTGCTCCAGAGTGCTGACCGTACGCTCGATATTGTGCAGCTTTTCCAGCCCGAACAGGCCGATGCGGAAGGTCTGGAAGTCAGCCGGCTCGTCGCATTGCAACGGCACGCCGGCGGCAATCTGCAGGCCGTGGCTGGCAAACTTCTTACCACTCTTGATATCGGCATCATCGGTGTAGCTCACCACCACGCCAGGGGCCTGAAAGCCCGCTGCGGCCACGCTCTTGATCCCTTTGCGGGTCATCATTGCGCGCACCCGGTCACCCAGGGCCTGTTGTTCGTCACAGACCTTGTCGAAACCGTAGGCTTGCGTCTCTTTCATCACTTCGTTGAACCGCGCGAGGGCATCGCTGGGCATGGTCGCATGGTAGGCGTGGCCGCCCTGCTCATAGGCCTGCATGATCTGAAGCCACTTCTTCAAGTCGCAGGCGAAGCTGGTGCTTTGCGTCGATTCGATGCGCTCGAGGGCCAAGGCACTGAGCATCACCAGGGCGCAGCAAGGTGAGGCGCTCCAGCCTTTCTGCGGTGCGCTGATCAGCAGGTCGACCGCGCATTTGTGCATATCAACCCAGATCGCGCCTGAGGCGATGCAGTCCAGCACGAATAGGCCACCCACCGCATGCACAGCGTCGCCCACGGCCCTCAGGTATTCATCGGGCAGGATGATCCCTGATGACGTTTCAACGTGGGGGGCGAAGACAATCTGCGGCCTCTGCGCCTCGATGGCGGCCAGCACTTCGTCCAGAGGGGCCGGGGCGTAGGCAGCCTGGCGCCCCGCTTCAACCGGCCGGGCTTTCAGCACCGTTGTGGCCGCCGGAATGTTGCCCATCTCAAGGATCTGGCTCCAGCGATAACTGAACCAGCCGTTGCGTATCACCAGGCATTGCTGGCCGGTGGCAAACTGCCGTGCCACTGCTTCCATACCGAAGGTGCCACTGCCCGGAACCACCGCAACCGCTTGGGCGTTGTAGACCTGTTTCAGGGTGGTTGAAATGTTCTTCATCACACCTTGAAACGACTGGGACATGTGGTTGAGCGAGCGGTCCGTGTAGACCACCGAGTACTCGACCAGCCCTTCGGGATCGATACCGGGATAGATCTTCGACATGGTGCGGTTCCTTTGGCAGAGAGGTCCATGGCATCGACCCTGCCCTAAGCTATTGCAAATGACAAGATGCATCAGGCACTTCGCAATCGACAGTCTTGCCCCACCATCAAATTGGCATTGACCTATCAGCCCAAGCGCAAGATCGCGAGACTGGTAACCAGGACCTCGAGCAGATCGTTGCAACTCATCGGCTTGTACATCAGGAACCCTTGGCCCACATCCACACCCAGCCGTTGCAGATGCAGCCGCTGCTTCTCTGTTTCGATGCCTTCGGCTATCAGTTCGAAGCCCATCGTTTGCGCCAGACCTACCAGCGCTTCAACAACCCGTGTCTCCCGCAGGCTGTTCACGTGGGCAACGAATCCTGCGTCGAGCTTGACCTGGGCAAACGGAATGCGCGCCAACCGCGCAAGTGTCGAGTGGCCCGTACCAAAGTCATCCAGCGCCAGCCCTACTCCGCTCTTCACCAGTTGGCTGATGTTCTCGATGCTGTTGAGGTTCAGCGCCAATGGGTCACGCTCGGTCACTTCGAGCATGACCTGGCTGCAAGGTACGCCGGCCTGCTCGATATGCCGGAGGATTCGGCTGGCGAAACCTTCTTCGTCCAACTGGCTGGGCTCGATGTTGTAGGAAAACACCAGCCACTCCCCCGAAGCGCTCAATTGCAGGTGCTTTTGCAGTTTCAACCCCTGCTGCAACAGGCAGTCCAGCAGTCGGGCATGGCGTTGCGGCGTATCAATCAGGTCGAGAAAAGCCTGCGGCCCCAACACCCCCTTTTGTGGATGCCGCCAGCGGGCAAGCACTTCGATACCGCAGATGCGCCCACTCCTCAAACAGACCTGTGGCTGATAGAAAGCCACGATTTGCTGCTGATCCAGAGCCTGGTCAATATCCAACGCCTCTCTCCAATCGTTCATCACTTCCCGCGATGAACGTGGCAGGCTACCGAGATTATGGCGCCTCACCGTTCGCTTGACCGTCAACGCCTTGAACAGCAATCCATCGATTTGCGCTGCCGCCAACGCATCGTAGCTGCCCACGAAATATTTGCCCGCCTGCACACGAAAATGGTTGAGCCCCCAGCGGATGGGGGCTGCCAACGCCTCACATTCGATCACCGAGAAAAAGCCGCTGTGCTCGCACAACCGACGCAAATAACCAATGCCTCCTCGCGCAGGCAAGCTGTCGCACACCACCAGGTCCGGTCCCTCCTGTCCACAGAGAGGCTCAGACCAGTCGCTTTCGTGGGTGACCACCTGCAGCCGAACGAAATCCAGCCGTGCGAACAGCGCGGTGAACCGCTCGACCCTGTAGGCATTCGCGCACAGCAAAAGCACGCTCAATGTCGGCATGGCCTGCAACTCCTGATAAAAAGCCGCGCATCGGCTTACTTGTAGGTGACAGTGAACGCCGCGCGCGCATTGGCCGAACCCGGTTCCGGGCCCAGCGACGAATCGGACGTCTGGATATAACGAGCCTTGAGCTCGATGTTCATGTTGCCGCTGCTCAGCCGCGAAATGGCCACTGCCTGCCCCAGCGGCAATGGAGTGACCCCGTCCTTGCGCAGTACCTGTACCGCGACCCCTTTTGCAGTCGACTCCGGCGTTAGGCCCAACAGACCACGCCCGGCATCAACGATGGTCGAGCCTTTGGCGCCATCGAGACGGAGCCAGGCATTGGCATTCTGATAGTAGTTCCAGCCTTGGTTGGCGGGGTAACTGCCCGGCGTGCAGTTGGTGAGCGGAATCAGTACATCGTTGCTTTGCGTATAACTATCCTTGCCCTTGAATACGTTGCGCCCGATCGTGCCCATGGGTACTTCGATATAGGCTTGGGCATTCCCCTCGATGGAGCACTCGGAGCGCACGACCGTACCCACCAGGAAGATGCTGTGCTTTCTACGATACGACCAGTAGCTAATCGTAGAGTAAGGGTTTTCTATCTTCGAGCTTCCAGCGGGAATCGCTTGACTTATTTTCACCAGGGTGAATTTTGCCGTGGCGCTAGTATGTTGCGTTACCCAGCCCGTCAGACGTGTCTTGTAAGGAACATAGGGCGGCGACCCACTGCTCACATTATATTTCTTCAACGGCTCCGAACTGACCACCAGACCCACTCCGGGCACATTGGTCTTGACGATGGTCGCAGTGGAAATTCCACTCTCCATCGATGGTAATTGAATACCGTTTACCACTGGGAAGTTATCGCTGAAGCGCACATCCCATTCATCACTGGCGCCGCAGTTCCAGGGATTGTCGGGGCGGTACACATAACTCATGTTGGCCGTGCCTATGACCGACCCCACGGGGGCATCACGTGGCACATACTGTGTACCCATGTTGAAGGTTAAATAAACCTCTTCACCACCACCCGTGCAATACGAAAAAGCGGTCCCGCTGTGCAACAGCGCCATCGAGGCGAAGCCCAATGCCAGCCTATTCATCTGTCACCTCGCGTTGCATATCGACATCGCCGACAGAATAAGGCAGCCGAGTTTTGAATTATCCAGGACGCATCTTGTTAGCCACCAAGAACGTTCCCGGACTGCAACACGCCTTATCCAGATCACTGGCTAAGCGACTGTCAGGCTATAATCGCTTCCAACGCATACAAGCCGATTAACCAGAGACTAACCTGACATGAGCATTACCGTGCTGATCGTGGACGATCACCCGATCTTCTCCAGTGCCATCAGCGCCTTTCTGGAACAGACCGGATACAACGTTGTGGGCGAGTGCACCGACGGCATCGAGGCCCTGGCGAGTTTGCGCCGGCTAAGCCCGGATTACCTCATCCTGGATATTGGCCTCGACGGTCTGGATGGCCTCTCGGTGTTGCAACGCATCCACGCCGAAAACCTGCCGGTAAAGACACTGGTGTTCACCTCGCAGATGGCTGCCACCTACGCCTCACGCTGCATGCAAGCGGGTGCCAGTGGTTTCATCAACAAGAGCGCAACGCTGGACGACCTGTTGCGCGGCCTGAAGACGATCCAGGACGGCTACCTGTACTTCCCCAAGGACGTGCTCTCGCACTACATGGACTTCAACCCACAGAGCGACAACGGCACGCAGAGCCTGACCAACAAGGAAATGCTGATCCTGCAGTTGCTGGCCCAGGGCTTGAGCAACATGGAGATCGCCGAGCGGCTGCACCTCAGCCACAAGACCATCAGCGGCCACAAGGTCAACATCCTGCGCAAGCTGGGGGTACGCACCACCATCGAACTGGCCGATATCGCCAGAGACATGAACCTGATCTGAACACTGCCCCGTGAATACCCTGCGCGCCCTCCTCGCTTCGCTCCTGCTGCTGGCTGCCTTGCCATCGCTCGCCCAGGAACTGGCCCTTTCCTCCCGTGGCCAGGCCTTGAGCTTCTCTGCCCCGGTCAGCGAACCCGATCGTGCGTGGCTGGCGCAGAAACAGGTGGTCACCGTGGCCATCTCCAGCCCCGACTACCCGCCACTCACCATCATCACTGAGCACCAGCAGCTCGAAGGCATCCTCGCGGAAAACCTGCTCGCGCTGCAGGATGCACTGGGCATCCGCTTTCGGGTCGTGGTCTACGACAGCCGGGACAGTGCCTTCGCCGCTCTGGTGGCTCGCCAGGTCGACCTGGTGGACGCGGCCACGGCGCCCGAGGCCCAGCGCTACAAGGTGGCGTTCACCGCCCCCTATGCCTATACCCGCATCGCCCTGTATTCACCCACTGGGAGCTTGCTGGATATCGACCTGCGCAATGCGTCAGCTGAGATCTCTTCGACCGCCGATGGGTTCATCGATGCGCAAACGTTCCAGCTGTTCCGCACGGCCACGGTGAAGAACTACCCTACCCCGTACGAGGCCATCGCTGCGGTGCTCAAGGGCAAGGCCCAGGCGTACCTGGGTGACACCGTCAGTACCCTGTACCTGCTGAACCAGAGCTTCAACAACCTCCTGGTCACCAACACCAGCGTCAACGCCATCGAAACCGGTATCGGCTTCGCCTACACCGCCGACAACCGCAGGCTCGCAGCCATTCTCGACCAGCAGTTGCACTCCCACAGCCGTTGCCAGGTCATCAATCAGGTCAACTGGTGGGTGGCAGCGCTCAAGTGCCGTGAAGATGAACAGGTCAGCACGCTCGACGCCCAGGAAGAAGCATTGCTTAACCGCCGCGAGCCGATCAGGATAGCCGCCAGCGAAGACCTCGCGCCCTATGCTCTGTTCGACAGCCAGGGGCAGTTCGGCGGCACCATGTCCGACATCCTGGAGTTGGTGCGGATCAACTCCGGGCTGCGTTTCGAGGTGGTGCGCACCCGCTCGATCCACCAGACGCTGCAATTGCTGGACAGCGGCCAAGCAGACCTGGGGATCATCTCCCAGACAGCGTCGCGAGAGCGCAAGTACCTGTTCACCCGGCCGATCATCAACACACCGTATGCGTTGATCACCCGCACCGAGGCACCGGAGCAGCCGTATCTGGCTCCCGGTTCGACCCTCAGCATTGCCCTGCCCGAATCCGATGCGCTGATCGACTACCTGCGCGAACAGTTCCCGTCGATTGCCTTGAAGCTGACCGACAACGTTCCCGACGCGTTGAAAAGTGTCAGCAACGCAGACAGCGATTTCACGCTGCTCTCGGCCAACCAGGCTCGCTACTACCTGTCATACAAATATGAAGGGCAATTGAAAGTTGCCGATATGCTGACTCGTGTCTATGCACGGGTCGGCCTTGCGAGCACGGCGGACAATCCGGCGCTGATCTCGCTGCTGCAAAAGTCTCTGCAACGCATCTCACCCAACGAAGTCGCCACCATTTCCGGCCGCTGGCGCGCCAACGCGGCCACCGACAATCTTTACTGGACGGGCCTCAGCCTGCGGGTCTACCAGGTGCTCAGCGGGCTGTTCGTGCTGCTGCTGATCACCTGTGTGTGGATCGTCTACCTGCGCAAGCTGATCTTCAGGAAAGCCACGGTACGCAAGGCGCTGCAAGCCAGGCTTGGCCTTATCCAGAACATTGTCGACAGCATTCCGCACCCCATCTATGTACGCGACCTTCAAGGTGCGCTGCTGCTGTTCAACACCGCCTACGCCGACAGTTTCCGTCCTTTGGCCAGCCTGGAAAGCAGCGGCGCGCAGCTCGACGCCATGCTCAATCCGACGCAACTGGCGCAGTGGCGCCTGGATTATGCCCGCGTGGCCAATACCGGCCAGCCCTGCGCGAGTGACCAGCAGCTGGCCCTACCCGGCAAGATGCTCGACATCTACCACTGGATACAACCCTTGCGCGAAGACGGGCAACAGATCTTCGGGCTGGTCTGCGGTTGGCTGGATATCGGTGATCGACTGCGCATACTGGGTGAGCTGCACGAGGCCAAGGACGCCGCCGACCAGGCCAACAGCAGCAAAACAATCTTCCTGGCGACCATGAGCCATGAAATACGTACGCCCATGAACGCAATCATCGGCATGCTCGAGCTTGTGCTGCAACGCAATGACATGGCAGGAAGATCGGTGCAGCAAGTTCAGGTGGCACACGATGTCGCGTTAAGCCTGCTGGAGTTGCTGGGCGGCATCCTCGACATCTCCAGCATCGAGTCGGGCGAGACCCGGCTGCACCTTGCGCCCTGGACCATGAGGCAGGTGGTCGACGGCGTCTTGCAGATTTTCAGCCACCAGGCTCATCGCAAGGGCCTGGACCTGGACGTTACCTACGAAGGGCATGTTGATACAGCGGTGCACCTTGACCGGCTGAAGGTCAAGCAAGTGCTGTCGAACCTGATAAGCAATGCGATCAAGTTCACCGAACAGGGCAGCGTCACCTTGCAAGTCGTTGGTCAGTCTTCGCAAGCAGGCCTGCTGGCATTCACCCTCCGCGTGCAGGACACCGGGCCCGGTATCGCTGAACAGGAACTACCGACGCTGTTCGTGCCCTTCTCTCGCGGAACCGTATCGCGCAACAGCGGCGCTGCTATCGGGCTGTCGATTGCACGCTCGCTAGCCCGCATCATGGGTGGCGACCTGGTATTGGACCCTGCATCCGGCAACGGCACCAGCATGACCTTCACGCTGCCGGCCGAACCTGCGCCCGCCTGTACCACCTCCATGCCTGACGCGCTCGACGGGCCTGCCGCAACGGGTCGCGGCCCATTGAAGATACTGATCGTCGAGGACCATCTGCCAAGCCTGGTGCTGCTCAAAGAGCAGCTCGAGCTGCTCGGCCATCAGCCGACCTTGGCCCACGATGGACTCGAAGCACTGATGTGCTGGGAACAGCATGCCTTCGACCTGATCATTACTGACTGCAACATGCCCGAGCTGGATGGCCTCGGGCTGACGGAGGAGATCCGTCGCCTTGAGCGTTTGCAACGTGTACGGCCAGTCACCATTATCGGCACTACCGCCAGTGCCCGTGCCCAGGATCATGCGGCCGCCCTGGCCGCTGGCATGGACGCCTGCCTGCTCAAGCCCCTGAGTCTCGTGGTGCTGGCGCGGCATGCGCCGGCCTTCGCCCAGCAAGCACCGAGCGGCAGCGAACCTGCCGACCTGTGCGTGCCGTTGCTCGCAGGACTGCCGGAAGCGAAACGCCGACCGTTGCTGCGCAACCTGATACTGACCAACCAGCAGGATCTTTCTGCCCTGGACGACGCCCTCGGCTGCCAGGACCATGCTGCGCTGGCGAGCCTGGCGCATCGGTTCAAGACCGCTGCGCAGTTGATGCAGTCCGACGCCTTGCTGAAGCATTGTGAAGCTCTGGAGAAAGCTATCGAGGCTGGCGCCACAAAGCCTTCGCTGACAGCGCAATGCCAGGCTATCGCAACCTTGGTGAACGACCTGAACGCTGCGCTGGCGGCCAGCCTCGACGCAACATGAGCAGTCATCCGGAGGCGCAACTCACTTCGGCCAGGCGCAGGCCGTCCTGTTCTCGGGTCTGCGCCAGGTCAAGGCTGAAGGCGCACTGCTGATCGGCGGCCTGGCCCCAGACCAGACGGTAATGCCGGTCTTCACCGACGGACAGCAGTACCTGGCCCATGGGCCCCACGGCAGTGACACGCTGCCCAGCCCCATCGAGCACGGCGGCACCAAACGGCACCGCCGTACCGCCCGGCAAGCCCACCGTGGCCAGTACCTTCTCACTGCGCCGTGCGCTGAACCGCGCCAGCACCACCGCGCCGCGCCGCGGGACCACCGTGCCGACGCCATTATCGATGTCGGTGTTGGTGTCCAGCTTGCGAGTGTCGAGGCTGATGCGGTTGCGTCGGTAAGGCTGAACGTACGGCACGAGGCTGTATCCCCGAGCGTCGGTGAAGACACCGGGAGCATTCAGCACACCTACATTCAGCGTGTCCGTGACCTCGACCAGCGCCATGGTCTCACCCAGGTGCTGCCCCAACTGGATACCCCCAGCGTGGGCCAACAACGCCCCAGACATACCGATGTTGAGCGAGCGATAGTCGCTACTGTGGGTCAGCCCCGCATTAAGGTCGGCCCAGGGCGCACGGTAACCGACAGAGGCAGAGCCGGTATTGGCCGAACGTGCGTTGCGCTGCAGGTCGAGGTTGTAGTTGAGGTTGTTGTATTCACCGGCCAAACCACTCAACCCCAAATGCTGGCCCTGACTGCCATCAGCTTCGCGCTCCACGCTGACCCTCGCGCTCTGGCCCCCTAGGGGGAAACTGATGGTCAGGCCTACCTGCAGCCCTTGCTGATCGTCAGCGCTCAGGCTCTTGCTGGCGTGCAGCGACAGGTTGGCCCGTTGTACTTGGCTGCTCACGCCGAACTGCAGCTGGCGTTGCTGGCGCGCACTGTTCCAGTAGTCCTGTTGCGACAGGTTCAGGTACATCGAAGTGCTGCTGGCAAAGCTTTGCGAAACGTTGGCCTCCAGACGGCTACGCCGGCTTACCGTCCTGTATTGGCTGTCGTCAGCCAGCGCATGCTGCCAAGTACGATCCCCCACCACTTCGCTGAAATCACGGTAACCGGGGGTCGAATAGCGGTAGCCGGCAAAGCGCAGGTTGGTCCCCGTGGCGAAGGCCTTGCCATAACGCAGGCCATAGCTCTGTCCGGTCACGGCCGAGGGCCAGATATCCGACCGGGCGTGAGTGACGTCCAGTGATACCGCGCCCAGGCTGCCAAGCCCCTTGCCGACACCAAATTGGTAGGCACGGTAACCCTCGCCCACCAGCCCCGCCACGGACAAGGTGAAATCGCGTGGCAAACCTCGGGCATATGAACCGAGCATGAAGCCCGGCTGTGCTTCGGGTGAGCTCGCCGCATGGTAATGCCCGGCGGTCACGCTGTAGCGCCAGGTACCGTCGCGCAGCAGATTGCCAAGCGTTGCATAGGGCTGGGTAAAACGCTGCTGGGTGCCGTCGGCCTCGGTGATGATCACTTCCAGGTCGCCACTGCCGGATGCCGCGTTCAGGTCACGGATCTCGAACGCGCCTGGCGGCACGAAGGTGCTGTAGAGCGAATAGCCATACTGACGCACCTCGACTTTCGCTTGAGTGCGGGCAACACCCTGAATGACAGGCGCGTAACCTTGCAGCGAATCCGGCAGCATTTGCAGGTCGCTGGCCAGTTGCACGCCGCGAAACGGGATGCTTTGCAGGGTGTCACCCAGGGTCATGCTTTCTCCGATCAGCAGTTGCCCCGCGGTGCCTGGCAAGTCACGTTGCAGATAGCTGGCTGCGCGTTCCCAGGTGCCGTCCTTCTGATACGAAGAACTGGAGCGCAGGCGCCAAGCGCCAAGGTTCAAACCACCATTGAGGTAGAGGCTGTATTGATCAGTGCCCTGATGCTGGTACTCACTCCTGGAACCGGAAAACTGGTAGTTGAGAAACCCAGCATTGATCCCTGCGTCCCACTCTTCGGGGCGCACGTAGCCCAAGGCATCGTGCCTGAGGTAGACCTGTGGAACACTGATGTCGAGCCTGAGTTGGCGGCTGTCGAAATGTACCGACGCTCCCTCCAGTGTCGCCAACCAGTCGGGACAATCCGTATCGTCGACAGCGGCGGGCAACTGGATTCCCAGCCGTTCCAACTGCGCCCGGGACAGGCATGGGCTTAGCGCTTCGCCCATGCGCCGGAAGTCGACCTCTCGTTGCCCGATTGCCTCCTGATTCAGGCGCACACTGACCAGGTAGCGCCCGGTCGGCAACGCCTGCTCGTGCAGCATGGCCTGCAGGTCACCCTGCCAGCCCGAACCGCCAATATCGGCCATGAAGCCGGTATCGAATTGTGAGCTGGCCGCGGCTTCGCGCAGCATGGCCAGGAATAGCACCGTCCCTGCCCTTGCCATTCGTCCCTGTATCATGCGGTCAGAACCCGACGCGGGTTTTCAGCGGGTCCTGGTAACCGCCATGATCGTTGATGGTTGAGAACTCGACCGTCGCGCCCGCCCCCCCGACCTGGCGCTTAAGCGGGTAATCCAGGCTCGACCTGGGCGCCAGCATGTCGATGTCCCGCAGTTCGATCGGCTTCTGGTCGTCCGTGACCCGAATGCCAATGAAGGTGACGTGGTACGCGCTGGGGTTGCTGACCCGTAGCAGTGTGCCGGTGGGCCGGTCGATCAGTTTCCACTGCAACTGCCCGGGGGCTTGCAACGCGGTGCCCGGCAGGCCTTTTGGGCGGTAGAAGAGTTTGACCCGGGTGCGCACGGCGACCTTGAGCGCATTGTCCTGGCGCTCGCTCTGCACTGGAATTTCCTGGGCGTTGAAGTAGAACACCGACTCACGATCGCTGGGTAATTCACTGGGTGTCCTGATGATCCGCACCACCTGTTCTTCGCCGGCACGCACCCTGAACAGCGCGGGCATGGCAATGAAAGGGCTGGCGCGGTCGCGGCTGTCGGCGGCGTCATTGACCCAGGCCTGGACCGCGTAGTCGTCACGCCCCAGGTTGGAAACGATGGTTGATACGCTGCGCTCGTCCGCGCCAAGCACGATGCGCGTGCCGTTGAGCATCACGCCGGCACTGGCCGGCAGTGCTGGCCAGCTGACAATGAGTGCAACACAAATCCTGCGCAGGCCGAAGGCCCCCGCGCGCGTGCGAAGAAGGGTTTTCATTGCAGTTCGAACCTGAACATTGACAGCACCGGAGCGCGACCTGGCCCCGGTGCAGGGGCGGGTTACTTGTAGTCGACGCTGAAGGAGGCCTTGGCGTTGGCAGTGCCTGGGGTAGCGGCGCCGGTGGCGATGTAGTTCGCGGTGAAACGCAGCGGCTCGCTCAGGTTGGCGTACTCGCTGGAGGAACGGCCCATCTGTACATCGTTGCCCGCGGTGTCGCGAATCTGTACCGCGACATTGCGCGCTACACCGTCGCTCCCGGCATTTTCAAGACCCAGCCATTCACCGTTGGGCCCGGCAACCCCGCTCATGCCGAGGAACCGTACGGTGGCCGTCTTGTCGCTTAGGTCGCAGTCCTCGTCCTCGACGCCCGAGGCTTGCAGATGAAGCTCGAACGCTGCGGCGCCGGCCGTATCGTTTAGTTTCTTCAGTGACTGGGAAGATACGTTGCCGAGTGACACGATCGAGCTTGCGGTGTTGTTGACATCACCGACGCTGACCGAGCAGGTTGAGGCGTTGACCGAGCCGACGAAACTGATCTCACCATCAGCGGCCATGCCGGATGTGGCGACGCAGCACAGGCCGACGGCCAATGCCGATTTCAGAAGATTCATGGAGGTGCTTCCTGTTTTCCGAAGTTGAAGGGAACCGCTGGATGCGGGCCGTTGCAGACTAGGGAAGCGATGCGCCAGGGGGTACGGGAGCCGTCTTGAATACGGGCGAGAGCAGTCTTGATACTTGCCCATATGTGGGTAAGAGCGGTCGAATAATAGGTCCGGCATGGCAGCAACCAGGCCCTGGCAGGCACTGAGGGAGGGACTGTCCCTTGACTCACACGCAAAACTCCTTGTCCCTTCCACCACTTTTTCCCATCCCCGCCTCCACCCAGAATCCGCCCCTGACACCATTTCCCGTTCAGGAGCCCACAACTTGCACTACTTCAACCCCCTGCTACTCACCCTGGCCCTGGCCACCACCGCCCAATCCACCCTGGCCGCCACCTGGCAATCCTCACCCTACGGCCCGAACGACGAAATCGGCGCCGCCAACCTCCTCACTCCCGAGGTGGTCAAGCAAGCCATCACCCTGGTCAAAACCGGCAAGACCTACCCCCTCGCCGTCCCCGTGAGCAAGGACCTGCCCGCCTTCCGCCACCGCAGCTTCCACCTCTACAACATCCAGCCCGGCGAACAGGCCGGCCAGACCCTGGGCAAGAACAAGTTCAGCTTCAACGATGAACTGGTCAACGGCTGGACCGGCGTCGGCACCCAGCTTAACGGCATCGGCCATATCGGTATCGACAACGTCTACTACAACGGTAACAAGGCCGCCGACTTCGTCACCGTCGAAGGCGTGACCAAGCTTGGCGTGGAGAAAGTGCCGCCGATGGTCACCCGTGGCGTGGTGCTGGACATGACCGCCTACTACGGCAAGGCCATCGTGCCGGGCGGGACGTCGTTCACCGTCAACGACATCAAGGCGGTGCTGAAGCGGCAAGGCATCACCCTGCGCAAGGGCGACGTGGTGCTGTTCAACACCGGCTGGCTGGAGCTGATCGGCAAGGACAACGCGCAGTTCCTCGCTACCGAGCCAGGCATCGACCTGCCGGCGGCCGAGTGGCTGGCCGACCAGGGCATCGTCGCCTTTGGCGGCGACACCTGGGCCTCTGAGGTCTACCCGAACCCTACCGGTGAGGAGTTCCCGGTCAACCAGTTCATGCTGGCCAAGCGTGGCATCTACAACCTGGAGCTGATCGACACCCGCGCCCTGGTGCGCGACAAGGCCTTCGAGTTCCTGTTCGTGCTGGGCCAGCCGCTGTACAAGGGCTCGACCCAGGTCAATATCAACCCGGTGGCCATCTATTGATCATCAGGCCTTGAGGTGTTGTACCTCGCCTCCCTGGGGCTGCTTTGCAGCCCTTCGCGGGTGAACCCGCTCCCACAGGTACAGCGCCAACTCCAGAAATTGGGCGATCCTGTGGGAGACAGCTTGCGGCCGGAGTAAATCGCTGGCCGCACTGTTTACGGAGCCGGGTAGAAGCCTCTGCATTCACGTCCTAAGGGGCCGTCTGCAAAAGTGTTGCCGCTGCAGCAGTCCAAGCCGTCACGCCCCACGTAGGTCTCCGCCCTACAGGCTGCCGGCAGCAGCTTCCTCCAGGTTTTAGTCCCTGCGTCGTTTCTGCCCGTGCCATTGAGCTCGTAGGTGCAGTCATGCTTACGCTTTTCTGCATTCGGCACCTGTTGGTTATAGGCTGCTTCCCCCAGCTGGAGACATTGCTTGTACTTGGGGAGATCCAGTTCGCGTTTGGCCTTCGCCTCTGCAATGATTGCGGTGCATTTGGGGTCACCAGGTGTAGCGAGGCAGTTGATTCGCCCACTCAATGCCTTGGCTCTTTCCCTCAAGCTTACGCACTCCTTTGCCAGCACAGGCTGCGCCGGTGTGCTGGCGCAGGCTTGCTGATAGAACGCCGGGGTGAAGTCGAACGTATCAGGGTGCGGGCCGCTCCCCCGATACATGACCTTCAAGCACTGCTTTTCACCGGACTCGAAGCAGATGCGACACTCTTCTCCCTTCACACACTTGCTGTACTTGGTACCTTCCTTGTGAGCGAACGCTGTTCCATTCATGGCTTTGGAGAAGACGACATGTGCGTCGCAGTTGGCGGGACAAGAAACCCCATCGTCGTAGATCGTGAGTTTTTTGACCTCTGCCTGGCTGGCCGGCACCGCCGCTACGAGGAACAGCATTGAGAACAGGAGTCGGATAAGCATGTGACCCTCCGTGGAACATGTATGAACCGCTGCTACTTCGGCCTTGCCCTCCTCGATAGGCAGGAGAGGCATTTACAGAGCCTAGCAGCCGTACTGGCACAGTGCCCTTGGTGCTTCACCCCGTCACCACCTCATACCTCACCCGATGCGCCTCGGTCGGCAGCGGCACCTCCCACTTGAACAGCATCCGCCGTATATCGTCATTGCGCAGCGACGTGTCGCGTCGCTGGTTACGCCGCATGATCTCCTCCTCCGGCCGCTCCAGGTAGACGATCTCCACCTGCGCCCCGTAGCCATACAGCAAGTCCAGCGTACGGCTGCGCATCTGCGCCGACAGGTGCGTCGAGTTCCACACAAAGGGCCTGCGCTCGCGCAACAGCGCCTTGGCCCGGTCGATGGCGTAGTGGGCGGCGGCGCCTTCGTTCTGGCCGTGGCGCAGGCCCAGGGCCTGGCGCGCGTCATCGAACGACACAACCGGCAAATCCGGGTGATGTCGTGCGGTCCAGGTGTCCTTGCCGCTGGCCGGCAGGCCCGAGAGCATCACCACCTGGGAGCCCTGGGGTTCGTGCAGCGCATAGTCCGGGTGCACGCGGGCGCCACGCAGGTACTGAATGCGCGTGTAGTCGTCGGCAAATGCCCGTGGGCCGTACAAACACCCCTCCTCTGCCGCCAGCTCGCGCCACAGTTCGATAGCGGTCAGCACATCGGCCTTGCCGGCATAGTCGCGGCCCTGCATGTCGGCCTCGGCCACTGCGCAGAGCATCCACACCGGCAGCTCCCAGGACAGCTTGTGCAGCAGGAACTCCGCGCTGCGTCCACTGCGGTCGCCCTGCAAGGCAAAGAACGGCAGTTGATGCACGGTGATGATCCGGCAGATCTGTTCGCGCAGCGCGAACGGCACGCCGGCGCGCCACAGCAGCAGGCGCGCATCCACCGCGCCTCGGCGCGAGTGGCCGGGTTGGCCGATGCGCCCAGTCTGCGGGTCGATCACCGTGGTGTCGGGCTTGGCGATGTCATGCAGCAAGGCGGCGAAGAACAGCACGAAGCGCTGCTCGGCGCTGGCCTCGCGATAGGCGCTCTGCGCCAGCAGCGCCTCGACCACCAGGCACGTATGGACCCACACATCGCCCTCGGCGTGATAGGTCGGATCCTGTGGGGTGTCGGCCAGGCGTGCCAGGGCCGGGATGGCCGCGAGGCAAGCGGCGCTGTCCATGTCGTGCCCGGGGTCGGGCACCAGTTGTTGCAGTTGTCGAATATCCATTTCAGGAAGCTCCTTCAGTCGCCGCGGCGTTGGCCGTGCCAGAGTTGTTGCAGTTGTCGAATATCCATTTCAGGAAGCTCCTTCAGTCGCCGCGGCGTTGGCCGTGCCAGTCCAGGGACAGGCGCGGTGCGTAGAGATCGACGCCGGCG
The DNA here is from genome assembly GCF_021283245.1 of Pseudomonas sp. NMI760_13. NCBI lineage: Bacteria > Pseudomonadati > Pseudomonadota > Gammaproteobacteria > Pseudomonadales > Pseudomonadaceae > Pseudomonas > Pseudomonas sp. NMI760_13. The sequence goes on from NZ_JAJSRC010000014.1 coordinate 112,124, forward strand.
GCCAGTTGATTGGGTATGTACGGTTGGTTGGCATGGTGCTGGTCGGCGTCGAGGATGGCCTGGACGAAGTCCTGGCGCACCCACTTGAGCCGGCCCAAGGTCTGGCGCTCGTCTTCGAGCTTCAGGTACAGCCCCTCCATGCGGCTCGAGCGATCGCACTGGCGCCAGGCGCGGGCCAGGTCGAGGCCTTCGCGGCGCACCACCTGCTCGAACACTTCGCGCCATTGCGCGGTCTTGGCCAGCGAGTCGCCGAGCAACGCCATCAGCTCGGCGTAGCGGCGTGGCGCCGGGCCTTCGTACAGCACCGGCACCGACAGCACCGGTCCATTGGCGAGCAGGCGGCGGCGCGCTGCGGTGGACAGGAACAGCCCCGTGGCGCGGTCCCACACGTCGAACTCGCAGAAAAAATGCGGCAGGTGGTCGTAGAACACCGAGTGTTTCTTGTGCAGCCACTCGCCATACAGCACGAAGCGGTCTTCAAGGCGCTCCAGCAACCAGTGCTCGTGGGCCACGGCCCATTGCTTGAACAGGTTGAACTGGCGCTCGCGGCCACCGCCGCTGAGGTAGTGGCCACGCGATTGCAGGCGGAGCTCGCCACCGTTGGTAAAGCTGATGCCGGCGTTGGCGCCGTCGAGTTTCTCTTCCACCACCAGCCATTGGCCGGCCAACGAGCCATAGGCCACCTGGCCGGCATCGCTGTCGCCGTCCTGCAGGCGCGAGCCTTGCAGATGGGGTGTGCGGGGGTATTTGAGCAGTTCGAGGGAATGTGCGTCGGCACGAAAATCCATGTTCATGGGTTTCTCCTTGGAAATAGGGAAAAACCGACGACAGGATCAGGCAGGTACGAGGATGAAGCGCCGCCGCGCGCAAGCACGGGCAGCCATCAGGCACGATGGACCGTCGTCGGTATCAGGCGTGTTTGATGGCGCAGGGCACTGGCTTCACCACTTGGCAAAAGGTTGCGGGGATTCGAGGGCGCATATTCAACAGCAGGTACCGCTAGCGGGTCAAGCCTTCAATAGCATCAATGTGATAGCATCCGCGTGCCCCTGGAGGGGCAATCTTTTGAAACCCCGCAAGGAACATGCTTCGTGAAAGACTTCGTCATCAGCGTCAACAACATCGTCCTCTACATCTCCCTGGCCGTTATCTGGCTCTTCGCGCTCATCACCCTGTTCACCGGCGGATTCCTGCCAGCCTTGGGTGTGTTCGTGGCCGGTAGCCTCGGCTGGTGCATCGTTTCCGGCTTCTGGTTCGTCCAGTCCGCCACCTACGAAGAGCTGCGCAAGCTCAACGCCAGCAAAGACTGACGCTCTGCTCGGTACGCGCGCTCATGGCGCGCCTTCCGGCAAGCGTCGGAAGAACAGGGTGATCTGGCCGATCTCCAGGCCCAACTTGCTCATGCGCGAGCGGTTGATCAGGGTGTCCTCGTCCATCAGGTACATCCAGTCGTCCAGGTCCACCTGCCAGTGCCGCCCGTCCACGGGCAGATCCAGCGTGTAGCGCCAGCGCAGTGCGTTACCGGCCACTTCACCGCGCGCCTCGCCGATCACATCCCCCGCCGTGCCGCGCCAGCGATCGGGGCCGTCAGGCACCAGCGTCCAGGTGCGCCGCTGGCGTGTGCCATCGCTGTAGAGAAACTGCTCGTCGAGGATCAGCCGTTCGCCTTCCCGGCGGCTGTCGATGCGAACGTGAAAGCGCTTCACCACTTCCCCGGAGCGCTTCTGGAACATGCCCCAGGCCTGCACCGGGCGCGAAAAAAAGGCCGCCAGGTCGAAACGGGGTTGCTCCGCGGCGTAGCGCTCGACGTCGACATTGCCGCAACTGCCCAGTACCAGGCAGGCCGCCAGCAACAGCATTCTGTACATGTTCAGGATCCTCCTCGAGGCTTGCCGGCCAGGCCGAGCAGTTGCAGGCGCAACTGGGCGTCCCGAGCCCGCGGGTCCAGCCAGATGGCGAAGAACGCCCGGGCAAAGGCCGGGTCGGCAAGGGTGCGGGTGGGCTGCTCATCGACATAGAAGCGACCGCCCTGCCCTGGCAGGTACAAGCCCGTGATGCGCATGCCGGGGCGCACATCCACGAATGCCTCCTGTAGTGCCTTGGCCCAGGCTGCAAGCTGTTGCGGCGTCACACGGCCGGCGCCTAGTCGACGCATCTCTTCAAGGCTGGCTTGCACCAGCGTGTCCCGGGACAATGAGCGGTGGTAGGTCAGTTCCAGGGCGAAAGGTTGGTTCCAGTCATGGCGCGGACCCTCGGTCCACAAGCGGGCGCTGTACAGCCGCAGGCCGAACCAGGTGAAGTCGCCACCGCCCAGTTGCTGGGCCGCCGGCAGCGCTGCACGCCAGTCCGCATTGGCCACTGGCATCGACATCAGCAGCAGGCAGAGACAGGCCCAGCGCGCAAGGAATGCCATGGCGAATCTGCAAGGAGAGAAAACCTATACAATACTAGGATTTTGTATAGATAAAATCAAATCATGTATAGATCAGCGGGTGCACCACTGCGCGATGCCGGTTGCCCGTTGTGCCTCACGGGTGAGGCGCAACGGTAGTGGATATCGGATCAAGGAAGACCAGTTGCAGCGGCTCCGCCAACAGCAGGTCGGCCTGTTCGGCAAAGCGCTGGAAGTGGCCGGTGGCCAGGTGCGAGTCCAGGGCCTGCTGGTGATCGAACGCCTCGCGCATGTAGAACGTCCCGGGCTCATCGCTGCGCTCGAAGAGCATGTAGTCGCGGTTGCCGGGTTCCGCCCGGGTTGGCTCGATCAAGGCCAGCAAGGCGGCTTTCAGCGAGGCTGCCTGGCCGGGCTTGGCCTTGAGGATGGCAAGGGAAACGAGGGGATGGTCTTGTTGGTTCATATCTGGCTCCTGGTCAGTTGCGGATCGACTGGCCTGCGGTTGTTTGTGCATGGGCTATTGACTGTGTGTGGGCCGTTGGGTGTCCGCCGCGATTCTTGCAGCGCCTATGAGATCGAGCGCCGCCCGCGCGGCGCATCGCGGGACAAGCCCGCTCCTACATCTGTTTCGGGCCAATTTTTCCTGTGAATGAGGCGGCGCCCGCCTTGGTGCATGCCTCAAATCGTGCGGGGCGGCAGTGGTGCCCATGCAGAGATTTCGTCGGGCCAACAAGGCGGACCCGGTAATGGCACAGGATTGACTGGCCCGAAACAGATGTAGGAGCGGGCTTGTCCCGCGATGCGCCGCGCGGGCGGCGCTCGATCTCAAGAGCGCTGCAAATCCAACGTTGAACGCCCTGAAAAGATGGGCTTCAGAAGCCTTCCAAAACAATCTTGCCGCGCGACTTGCCGCTCTCGACCAGCGCATGGGCACGGCGCATGTTGGCGGCATTGATAGCACCGAAATGCTCGCCCAGGGTGGTGCGCAGGATGCCCTGGTCGATCAGCCCGGCTACGCGCTCGAGCAGCTCGTGCTGGCGCACCATGTCGTCGGTCTGGTACAGCGAGCGGGTGAACATCAGCTCCCAGTGCAGCGACAGCGACTTGCGCTTGAGCGGCATGACATCCAGGGTCTGCGGGTCGTCGATCACCCCCAGGCGACCTTGTGGCCGCAGCACCTCGACCAGTTGCGCGAAGTGCTGCTCGGTATGGGTGAGGCTGGCGACATGGCTCACCGACTCGATCCCCAGGGCCTGCAGTTGCCCATGCAGTGGCGCGCTGTGGTCGATGACATGATGGGCGCCCAGTTCGCGCACCCAGTCGGCGGTCTCGGCGCGGGAGGCGGTGCCGATGACCGTCAGACGGGTCAGTTGCCGGGCCAGTTGCACCAGCATCGAGCCGACGCCGCCGGCGGCGCCGACGATCAGCAGGGCATCGCCCTCGCCGCCGCCTTCGACCAGACCTAGGCGGTCGAACAGCAACTCCCAGGCGGTGATGGCCGTCAGCGGCAGCGCTGCAGCCTGCGCCGCACCCAGGCTGCGCGGTTGGTGCCCGACGATGCGTTCGTCGACCAGGTGGTATTCGCTGTAGCTGCCGGGCCTGGCGATGGAGCCGGCGTAGTACACCTGGTCGCCGGGCTTGAACAGGGTCACCTGAGGGCCGACTTCACGGACGATACCGGCCGCGTCCCAGCCGAGTATTTTCGGCTCGCGCGTGAAAGTACCGGCACGCACCTTGGTATCGACGGGGTTGACCGACACGGCCTTGACCTCCACCAGAAGGTCCCTGGGCCCTGGATTCGGCCTGGGCATGTCGATGTCCTGAAGGGACGCAGGGTCTTCGATGGGCAGGCCGTTCTGGGTATAACCGATCGCTTTCATAGGCACTCGCTGCTGGATATGGTTTGATTCGTGAACCCAGTCTGGCGTGTCCGGTCGTTGGGAAAAACGGGTTGTACCCGTGAACACTTTCATTGCAGGAGTGAAAATGATCCGCCTCGACGACCTGGCCATCTTTGTTCGCAGCGCCGCGTTGGGCAGCTTTACCGCAGCCGCCCACGAAGCCGACCTGCTGCCCGGGCAGGCAGCCGAGGCGGTCAAGCGCCTGGAGCGTGAGCTGGATGTGCGGCTGTTTGCCCGTACCACGCGCAGCCTGCGCCTGACGGCCGAGGGCGAGCAGTACCTGCCCTCGGCCTTGGCCGCCCTCGAGGCCCTCAGGCAAGGACGGGACAACCTGCAGCAGGAGAGCGCCCAGTTGAGCGGGATCCTGCAGGTGGCCGCGCCGTCCGACCTGGGGCGCAACGTGCTGCTGCCCTGGCTCACGGCGTTTCGCCGCGAGCACCCGCAATTGAACCTGCGCCTGTTTCTCTCCGACCAGATCGCCGACCTGTTCCGCGATCCGGTGGATATCGCCATCCGCTACGGCCTGAACACCGACGCCAACTACATCGCCCTGCCACTGGCACCGTGGAACCGCAAGGTACTGGTGGCCTCGCCCGAGTACCTGGCCCGGCAAGGCCCGCTGCAAGCCCCCGCAGAACTGCGCGAACACCAATGCCTGCTGTACATGCAGCAGGGCCGGGTCTACGACAAGTGGCAACTGGGGACGCAGACCGTGCAGGTGCGTGGCGCCCTGCTCTGCGACGATGCCGATATTGCCCGCCGATGGGCCGTGGCGGGCGAAGGGATCACCTACAAGTCCTGGCTGGATGTGAGCGACGATGTATTGGCGGGGCGGCTCGTCGTGCTGTTGCAGGATCACCCAGGGCCGAGCATGCCATTGAGCCTGGTGTGCCCGCACCGCAAGCAGTTGTCGCCTGCGGTGAAGCAGCTGCACGCCTGGCTGTCGAGCCGTATCGCCGCGCTCGAACGCTACTGATCAGCCTGCTGGCAGCACGCCCTGGATCGCCGACACCACCTGCCGTGTCGCCGCTTCCAGGGTGTCTTCATTGCGGCACAAGAACCAGCCTTGATCGGCAACCGCTCGCTCGAATGCTTGCGTGCAGGCCACGTGTTCATCCAGTTCATGCATCACGGTACTGCCTAGCCCACGCGAGCGCGCCGCTGCCCTGCCCCAGGAAATTTCAGGGTCGGTGATCACGCCCACATGCAGGTCTGGCACCCGCACGTCGCATTCGATGTTCAACCGTAGAATCTCGGCAAACGGTACCAGCCGGCGAAACGCTGCATCGGACGGGTACCAGCGATCGATCAGGATGATGCTGTCCTTGGGCTGTCTGGCCAGCACATGCCGGGAAATCCAGGCCCGGCTGTGCGCAAGGCGCTCACAGACCTTCATCTCCAGTTCCCGGCAGGGATGCCTGACAAACTGGTTGACCAAAACCATGGTTTCGCCCCGATAGGGATCGCTTTTCTTCTCGCTGATGCGGATCACCTTCCTGTTGTCCGCCCTCAGTGCTTGGGTAACGGACTCCAGCAGCGTGGTCTTGCCGGTGCCTTTTGGCCCGTCCAGGGAAATGAACAGCGAATGATTCATGCTTCACACAACGATTGGATTCCTTCATCAACTGACATCGACTCACATCAGGCAGTAGAACTCGCTGACCTCGGCGACGATCTCCCGGGCGGCATTGTACAGCCTTGCCTCAGGTGTCAGGGCCATGGAGCGGGCTTCGAGCACATAGCGCTGGCCGGCCTGGAAACCGGCGTAGTCGAGGGTCAGGTAGCATTGGCGGACCGTGGTGCCGCCCATCATGCTCAGCCCGCCTCCGCCGCTCGTTTCGTAGTCGAACCTGACCACCAGCTCATGGCTGCCGGGAGTCACCTGGAAGAAGCGGCCTTCGACAAGGCGCTGCTTGTCCAGGCGTTCGGCCAGCAGGACGCGGTCGTTGGGGAACGGCAGCGAGAGGTCGACCCAGGCCATCTGCGGGTTGGCGGCGGGCATTGGCGCCTGGCAACCCGGGATGGCGGTGATCAGCAACAACAGCATCAGCCGGCGCATGACAAAGACTCCTCTGGGGCCTGTATCAAGGATAGCGCCGTGGCCTTTGCAATGGAGGGGTTTGTCAGGCTTCAGGCACCCGTGGCAGGGATTCGGCCTGGGCGGTGCTCTGCGCAGCCGGTGGGGTCAGGCGCAGCACCCGGTCGCGGCCACCCTCGGCGAGCAGATAGCCGCCCCTGCCGTCCGGGACGATGGCCTGGGGCGCCTTCAGGTAGTTGAGCACCGTGTGACGGGTGCCATCGCCGTCGATACGCAGCAGACGCGCACGGTGGGTCGAGTCCTCACTGATCCACAACCCACGCTGATCGCACAGCAGGAACGTCGGATTGCGCAGGCCTTCGACCACCACCGGGTCGGCGCCTTCGGCATTGTACGCACGAATCTTGCCGGTGGCTTTCTCGGTGTACAACAGGCGCCCGTCGGTGCAGCGGGTCAGGCCTTCGGTTTCGGTCAGGCCCGCACGCAGCACATCGAGTTCGCCGCTGCGCCAGTCGTAGCGCATCAGCCGGCCATCGCCCTTGCGGTCCTCGATGGCGTAGAGATGCTCGCCATCGTTGTACAGGCCCTGCACGTTGTTGCCTTCGAACAGCTGGCTGACCTGGCCGTTGCGCGACACGCTGACCGGCGCCCCGCCCACTTCCTGGCTGAACGCCCAGCCACCGTCGACGGCGACCATGCCGTCGGGCTTGGACAGGCCGTCGAGCAACACCACCCGGTCGCCCTCGGCGGTGATGCGCATGATGCTGCCCTTGCCGCCGTTGAGTTCGCGGCTGACCAGCAGGCTGCCATCAGCCTGGGGCAGCAGCGAGGCAGCCCGGGTCACCGAGTTGTGCAGTACTTGCACGCCCCAGCCTTCGGCGGCCTGCACCGGGTAGAAGGACTGCCAGCCGAAGAAACCCAGGGTACAGGCTACCAGACCTCCGGTACCGGCCAGAGCGAGGCGGACAGCACGTTTGCGCAAGACAGGCATCATCGATTCAGCTCCGTGGAAGTGCTGGCGATGCTAGCAAGGTGATGTGAAAAAAATGTCATTGCCATAAAGCCTGGGAAACTTCCTACACCCGCACCATGAGAATACCGTCATCACATTCAGCAATTGGATACCGGGTATTCCAACATTTAATTTGTAGATGGAACAGCCACGCCCCTATGCTGGCGGTGCATCCCCTGCACGCACCGGCCGGTGTGGTCCAAGGCATGGGGAGAGAACAACAAAGTCGAGACCGTTCATGTCGAAACCTTCCTACTTCGCCCCCCACGGTGGGCACCCGGCTCAGACCGAGCTGCTGACTGACCGTGCCATGTTCACCGAAGCCTATGCCGTCATCCCCAAGGGCGTGATGCGTGACATCGTCACCAGCCACCTGCCGTTCTGGGACAAGATGCGCATGTGGGTCATCGCCCGCCCGCTGACCGGTTTCGCCGAAACCTTCTCCCAGTACATCGTCGAAGTCGCCCCCGAAGGCGGCAGCGAGCGCCCTGAGCTGGACCCGAACGCCGAAGCGGTGCTGTTCGTGGTCGAGGGCGAGATCGATATCACCGTCGAGGGCAAGCACCACACCCTGGTGCCGGGCGGCTACGCGTTCCTGGCCCCGGGCGCCGACTGGAGCCTGCGCAACAACAGCAAGGCCAACGTCACCTTCCACTGGCTGCGCAAGCACTACCAGAAGGTCGAGGGCCTGCCGGTTCCCGAATCGTTCGTCACCCACCGCGACAACGCCACCGTCATCGAGATGCCGGGCACCGACGGCGCCTGGAAGACCACCCGCTTCGTCGACATGGCCGACATGCGCCATGACATGCACGTGAACATCGTGACCTTCCAGCCGGGCGGCGTGATTCCGTTCGCCGAGACCCATGTCATGGAACACGGCCTGTACGTGCTGGAAGGCAAGGCGGTGTACCGCCTGAATCAGGACTGGGTCGAGGTCGAAGCCGGCGACTTCATGTGGCTGCGCGCCTTCTGCCCGCAGGCCTGCTACTCCGGCGGCCCGGGCCCGTTCAGCTACCTGCTGTACAAGGACGTCAACCGTCACGTGCACCTGACGCTCAATCCGCAGCGCTGAGGGCTTCAAGGTGACTCTGCAGGTGCCGCCAGGCCCTGCAGGTTACCTGTGGGAGCGGGTTTACCCGCGAATGCGTCGGTGAAGGCACTGCCGCATTCGCGGGTAAACCCGCTCCCACAGGTCGGTGGCTGCAACACCATGCATTCCCGGCCATACTGAGCGGACCACCCCTCCCGGCCCCACGCCATGCGCCTGCCTCGTCTCCTGCTTGCCCTGCTGCTCCTGCTGCCGACCACCGCATCGCTGGCAGACGACTGGCAACTCGCCCACCAGGAGGACGGCATCGATGTCTACCTGAGCAACGTCGACGGCTCGCCCTACCAGCAGTTCCGCGGCATCACCCGGATCAAGGCCAGCGTCCGTACCCTGACCGACCTGCAGGAGAACCTACGGGTGGCCTGCAAATGGCTGTACGCCTGCGCCGACATGCGCCTGCTGGAGGTGGACGGCGACACCACCTGGGTCTACCTCACCACCGCCCTGCCCTGGCCGGCCAAGCCCCGCGACATGGTGCTCAAGGTACGCACCGAGCGCCTTGACGACGACACCCTGGTCCGCCACCTGAGCGCCGAACCCGGGCGGGTGCCGGCAACACCTGGGCTGATCCGCGTGCGCCGGCTCAGCGGCGAGTGGATCATGCGCCCGCTGGGCGAGCGCGAGACCGAGGTCACCTATCAGCTGCGCGCCGACCCGGCCGGCGATGTGCCGGGCTGGCTGGCCAACCGCTTCGTCGTCGATGCGCCGATGGTCACCCTGAAGACCCTGCGGGCGGTGGCCGAGCGTCAGCCGTAATCGCTAGCGACTGCGCAGCAGCAGGGACGCCAGCGCACAACCGAGCAACGCCACGCACGACAGGTAGAACGCATCCGAGTAGGCCATCAGGTAGGCCTGCTCGCGCACGCTCTGGTCGATCAATGCCAACGTCTGCATCACCTGCGGCGACTGCGGGTCGACCATGCCGCCGGGCAGGCGTTGCTGCAGCGCGCCGTCGAACAGCGTCAGCCCTTCGCCCACTCGCACCGAATGAAAGCGCTCGCGCTGCGACACCAGTTGCGTCAGCAGCGCCGTGCCCAGCGCACCACCAAGGTTGCGCAGCATCGAGATAAGCGCCGAGGCGGAGCCTGCCTGGGCCTTGTCCAGGCCCTTCACCGCCAGCACCGACAACGCCACCATGATCAACGGCTGGCCGATGCCGCGCACCACCGTCGAGGGGATGATCACGTTGCTGCCCGAGTCCACCGTCAGCGTCGACCCCAGCCAGCAGCCCAGGGCCATGATGGCGAAGCCGCTGGCCACAAGCAGCTTGGCATTGAGCCAGCGCATCAGCCGTGGCAGCAACGGCGCCAGCAGTAGTTGGACCATGCCGTAGGCGATCAGGCTCTTGCCGATCTCGCTGGCGCTGTAGCCCTGCACCAGCGACAGGTAGTTGGGCACCAGGAACACCAGGCCGAAGGTGGCCGCGCCGAACACTGCCATGGCCAGGCTCGACACGCCGAAGTTGTAGCTGCCCAGCAGACGCAGGTTGATGAATGGTCGCGCGCCCCACAGTTGGCGCTGGATGAACAGCGCCAGGGCGATCACCGCGACGAGGCTGAAGCCGACGATGAAGCGCGATTCGAACCAATCCTTGCGCCCGCCCTCCTCCAGCACCACCTGCAACGCCCCCAGCCCCAGCGCCATGGCGACGATGCCCAGCCAGTCCGCCTGGCGCAAGGCGCCGCGATCACCGGCCTGGCCCTTGATCGACCAGGCCACCGCCGCCAGCAGGGCCATGCCCGGTGGCAGTTGCAGCAGGAAGATCCAGCGCCAGGAGTACATGTCGGTGAGCCAGCCACCGATCGACGGCCCGGCGGCCTGGGCCACGCTGTTGGACAGGCTGAACAGTGCCATGCCCAGCGCCAGGCGGCTGGCCGGCAGCTCGGTGATGATCAGCTGCATCGACAGCGGGATCAGCACCGCGCCGGAGGCGCCCTGGATCACCCGCAGGCTGATCATCGCCTCCAGGCTGCCGGCCATGGCGCAGCTCACCGAGCTGACCAGGAACACCGCCGAGCCCACCAGCATGACCCGGCGCAGGGAGAACACCTGCACCAGCCAGGCCGTCAGCGGGATCATGCTGATCTCGGCCACCAGGTAGGCGGTGGATATCCACGAACCCTCCTCGAAGCTGGCCCCCAGCGCGCCTTCGATCTCGGGCAAGGCGGCGCTGGTGACATGCACGTTCATGCCGGCCATGAAGCAACCGAACAGGCCACCGATCACCGCCACCCAGGCGCGCAGCGAGACTTTGTCTTCAGCGCTCATGGCGGGCCTGCCGGGTGTCGACGGTGGCGATCACCGACATGCCGGGCAGCAGTCGTGGGCTGTCGTCGCCCTCCGGGTCGAGGTGGATGCGTACCGGAAAGCGCTGGACGATCTTGGTGAAGTTGCCGGTGGCGTTGTCCGGCGGCAGCAGCGCGAACACCGCGCCGGAGCCAGGGGAGACGCTGTCCACCGTGCCGCGCCAGTGCTGGCCGAAGGTGTCCACCTCAAGGGTCACCGGCTGGCCGGGGCGCATCTGCGCCAGCTGGGTTTCCTTGAAGTTGGCCACCACGTAGGCCTGTGCCACCGGCACCACCGCCAGCAGCGGCAGGCCGGGGGTGACGTACTGCTGCTGACGCACCTTGCGCTGGCCGACCACGCCGTCGAACGGCGCGCGGATCTCAGTGTCGGCCAGGGCGCTGCGGGCCAGATCGGCCTCGGCGCGGGCCTGGTCGAGGTCGGCCTGGCGTTGCAGCAGTTCGGCTTCCAGTTGCTTGCCCTGCTGTTCCAGCATCGCCTTGCGTGCATGCTGGCGGGCCAGTTCGGCGTCGGCGGCGCGCTGCATGGCCTGGGCCTGGATGCGGGTGGCGCGGGCCTGCTCCATGCGCTGCACACTGGCCGCCTGCCATTGCGCCAGGTGCTGGTAACGCTGCCAGTCGGCCTCGGCCCGCTGCGCCTCGCCGCGGCTGCCACCGCGTTCGGCGTCGGCGCGGGCGATGGCGTGGGCCTGCTCGTCCTGCTCGGCGACGAAGGCGCGCAGGCGCATGCGCTGCACCTGCAGCGCCGCCTCGCTCACTGCCAGCTGCGCCTCGGCCTTGCGCAGGCGGTCGCGAAAGTCTCGTTCGTCCAGGCGCACCAACAGGTCGCCGGCCTTGACCGTGGCGTTGTCCGCCACCGCCACCTCGGCCACATAGCCACTGACCCGGGCACTGATCGGCGCCCAGTCGGCGCGCACGTAGGCGTCGTCGGTCTGCTCCAGGTAACGGCCGTCAAGCCACCAGTAGCCGCCATAGGCCGCCACCAGCAGCCCCAGTCCCCCGGCCAGGCCGAAGCGCAGCAGGCGCTGACGACGCCGCGCGCGGGTTTGCTCGAGGGTGTGCTGGGGATCTGGGCTGACCGCCTGGTTCATGCTGGGCTCCATCCGTTGGGGGGGAGCGACAGGGTACGGAATCTGAGATTGTCGTTCGCTCGCGAATCGGCAAGCAATCGTCGCGAAATGGACAGCAGATCAGCGAATAGAGGTCCTGTAGGAGCGGCCTTGTGCCGCGAAAGGGCCGCAAGGCGGCCCCGGCGATCTTTGCGTACAGGCTGACATCCTGGGGCCGTTGCACGGCCCTTTCGCGGCGCAAGGCCGCTCCTACAGGAATGCTCAATCCTGCAGGAACGCCAGCACCTGCTCCGTGGCCATCGGCGGGTCTTCCTGCATGAAACAGTGCCCGCCCGCCACCTGCTGCGCGCTCACCTGGGCATTGAGCCCCGCCAGGCGCTGTACCGAATGTGGCACGAAGGGATAGGTCTGCTCGCCGTACAGGATCCGCGTCGGCGTCTGGATACTGCCCAGGTGCTGCCACATGCGCTCTGGGAACGAACTGAAGATCTCCACCTCACGGCTGGGCCGGCACTTGAGTACCACGCCTTCGCCGCAATCGCCGATGGCGTGCTCCACATAAGCCTGCAAGGCCGCATCGCTCCACCCCTTGAAGATCCCGCGCCCCTGCAGCGAGGCCTGCGCCGCCTCGCGGTCGGGCCAGTGGCTGCGGCGGGTGGCGGCCTTGCGCGCCAGGGCGTGGCGCCGGTGCAGGCCGACCATGGCGGCGGCGCCCATTACCCCGATCATGCGCCGGCTGAACAGCACCGGATCCAGCAGCACGGCGCGCTGGAACAATTTCGGCTCGCTGGCCAGGATCAGCCCGGTGAGCACGCCGCCGAAACTGTGGCCCAGGGCGTAACGCGGGACATCGCCATACTCGCCGCGCCCGGCCTCGAACGCTTCCACCGCCAGCGCCGCGCTGCGGTTCCAACCGCAAAAGGCGCCGCCGTGGTCACTGTCGCCATGGCCCTGCACATCGCTCAGCCACAGGTCGAAATGCTCGCCCAGGCGCATGAGCATCGGTTGGTAAACCAGGCTGCAGAAGCCGTTGCCATGCAGAAAGTGCAGCAGCGGCTTGCCGCTGGCGGGGGTTCGCCATCCACGCAGGCTAAAGCCTTCTGCGCATTCATGGGACCAGGGAATCAACTCCATCGACGGCACTCATCGGCTCTATGAAAACGCCGATTCTACAAACAGCAGCGGATACAGTGAAATCACCAGCAGCACGGCCATCAGGACATTGAACAGCACCACCGCGCGCGGATTGCGCAGCAAGTTGCGCAAGGCGCTGCCGAACATCACCCAGACACCGACGCTGGGCAGGTTCACCAGGGCGAACACGGTGGCGATGACGATCACGTTGAACACGTAGCCCTGGGCCGGCGTATAGGTGGTGATCGCCCCGATCGCCATCACCCAGGCCTTCGGGTTGACCCACTGGAACGCCGCGGCGCCCCAGAACCCGAGCGGCTTGCGGCTGGCGGCGCTGTCGCCGGACATCGGCCCGGAGGTGGCGATCTTCCAGGCCAGGTACAGCAGGTACGCCGCGCCCGCGTAGCGCAGGATGCTGTACAGCGGCGGCCAGGCCTTGAACACCTCGCCCAGACCAAGGCCCACCGCCAGTACCATCACCATGAAGCCGACACTGATGCCCAGGGCGTGGGGAATGGTGCGGCGCACGCCGAAGTTGACCCCCGAGGCCAGCAGCATGGTGTTGTTCGGACCGGGGGTGATGGAAGAGACGAAGGCGAACAGGACGAACGCACTGAGCAGATCGAGGGAGGCAAGCATGGCGGCGGTTTCCGGCTTTTCTGATTATCGAAAGGCCACAGTAGCGGAGGGTTGGGGGGAATGACCGGTACAGTTGAATTAAATTGAGCAGATACACCCTTCTGTTTCATCCGAATGCATGCCTGCTGGCCGCCATGGATATACCGGCGCGGTAAATCTACCGCCAGACACCTGGCGATCTTCCTTCCTCTTCCCTGACACTACAGACCGTCTACGCACCTTATCAATTACAAGGAAGCCCCACCATGCCCGTGACCATCCGCCCTGCAGTCCGCAGCGACGCCACCCAGATCCTGGCCTTCATCACCGAGCTGGCCGACTACGAGCGCGCCCGCCACGAAGTGGTGGCGACCCTCGCCGACATCGAGCACAGCCTGTTCGACGAGAGCAGCACGGTGCGCAGCCTGGTCTGCGAGCGCGACGGCCAGGCCATCGGTTTCGCCGTCTACTTCTACAGCTACTCCACCTGGCTGGGGCGCAACGGCATCTACCTCGAGGATCTCTACGTCACGCCCCAGCAGCGTGGCGACGGTGCCGGGCGCACGCTGCTGCGGCATATCGCCCGCGAGGCGGTGGAGAATGGCTGCGGTCGCCTGGAATGGAGCGTGCTGGACTGGAACGAGCCAGCCATCGGTTTCTACCGCTCGCTGGGCGCCGAACCGCAGGACGAGTGGATCCGCTACCGCCTCGACGGCGAGCGGCTGCGTCAGTTCGCCGAAGGCTGAGGCGCCTCGCCCCAGAACGACGCCTGCGCCAAAACCGGCACCTCGACGCGGCTGCGCTGGCCGCCGCGCTCGATCACCAGGCCGCGGCCTTCGATGGCCACCAGGCGCACGCCGCGGGCCAGTTCCTCGCCGCTGCGCACGGCACGCGCGGGGCCACCGTCGATGCTGACGATGGCCACCGCGCCCTGGCTGCCGGCCATCACGCCCCTGACCTGAATCTGCACCTGCGACGGCAGGTCAGCGAACCAGCGCCCGGCCGGCGTTTCGCTCGACGCCAGGGCCTCGGCGGGTTGCAACCGAGCCACGTCCGCCGTGGACTGCAACAGGCTGGCCCAGGTCGCCAGTCCGGCGATGAGGGCCAGCAATCCCAATCCCTGCAACCACAGGCCGAGGGACAGGTTCGGACGGGTAATACGCATGGTCACGCGCTCCTTGTGTGCCTGCGACCGAGCATACCGACCTATTCTCACGGTTTTGTTTCACACGGCGATCATCTTGCTCGGGCAATCTGCCTGGCAGGACAAGGAGCGCCCCGTGAACGGACAACGTGGTTTCACCCTGATCGAACTGATGGTGGTGCTGGTAATCGTCGGTATCGCCAGCGCCGCCATCAGCCTGACCATCCGCCCCGACCCGGGCAAGCACCTGCGCGCCGACGCCGAGCGCCTGGCACGCCTGCTTGAACTGGCGCAGAGCGAGGTCCAGGCCGACGGCCAGCCGCTGCGCTGGCAAAGCGATCGCGACGGTTACCGATTCGTGCGCGCCGATGGCCAGATGCTCGCCGATGGCCCGTTCAAGCCGCGCCGCTGGCAGGCCGAGGCGGTCAAGGTGCAAAGCGAGCCCCCTGGCGCGGTGTGGCTCGACGGCGAGTGGATCGGCACGCCGCTGACCCTGCGCCTGCGCAGCGGTGCGCTGCGGGTGGAGCTGGCGCGCAACGCCGCCGGCCAGGTGCGAGTGAGCCAGCCATGAACCGGCAAACAGGCTTCACCCTGATCGAAGTGATGATCGCCATCCTGCTGATGGCGGTGGTCAGCCTGATCGCCTGGCGTGGGCTGGACAGCGTCAGCCGCGCCGACCGCCATGTGCGTGAGGCCAGCGAAGACCAACAGGCGATCCTGCGAGTGTTCCAGCAACTGGAGCGCGACCTGGCCCTGCGCGCCACCGTCGAACTGGTCGAGCCGCCTCTGCCCGGCCGCGAACCGCCCGGGAAACCGTTGCTGCCTGCGGTGCGCGCCCGTGCCGATCGACTTGAACTGGTGCGCTCCGGCGCCGTCTCCGGCAGCGGCTTGCAACGGGTTCGCTGGTACCTGCGCGACGGTACCCTGTACCGCGCAGCCGCGCCCCTGCGCGAGCGCTTTCCACTGCCCGCGCCCAAGGCCGCGGTGGCTGTACTGGACAACGTCAGCGCCTTCGACCTGCGCAGCTGGCAAGCCAAGGGCGGCTGGCGCTCACCGGCCAGCGAGGCCGACGACAACCCCGCCGGACTTGAGGTACGCCTGACCCGGCGCGGCCCCCAAGGCGAGGAGCGTTACCGCCAGGTGCTGGGCCCGTTCAACTGACCAGCACCACGCCGCCCGGCAACTCCAGGCAGCGTGCGCCATAGGCGACGCGGATCAGTTCGGCGGCCTGGCGCAACTGGTCGAAACTGAACCGCGCCTGTACCCGTCGGCGCCCCAGCGTGGGGTTGAGCAGCACCAGGCGTCCCGGGCGGTAGCGGTTGATCTCGTCGATCACCCGGGCCAACGGCGCGTCGCGGAACACCAGCATGCGCTCACGCCAGGCCATCACCTGGCCCGGGTCGAACGACTCCGGCATACCGATGCCTTGCGCGCCATAGCGCAGTTGGCGACCCGCCGGGAGCACCTCGATCCGGCCCTGGACGGCCACGCGCAACTCACCGCCCAGACAGGTGACGCAGACCCCCTCATCGTCCTCGCGCACGTTGAACCGGGCCTGCTCGGTGCTGATCACCCCATCCTGCGCCCGCACCTGAAGGGGCTGGCCGGCCTGCACCTCGATCTCGCCGGCGAGCAGGGCGATACCCTCGGCCTCGCGGCTGACCCGGGTGCGCACGTTCAGCTCAAGCTCGATCCCGGGCGTCAGCACTACCCGTTGCTGCTCGCCGATATCGGTGGCAAACGCCGGTGCCGGCGCCATGGCCTCCTCGAGCAGTCCGCCACGCCAGGCCAGCAGCGCCACCGACGCCGCCAGCGCGCCGCCCAGCAACGCCCGGCGACCGAGCAGCGGCGCGCCCTGCCCGGCTTGTCGTGCTGCTGGGCCGAGCAGGTGCCAGAGCTGGCGGGCCTGGGCAAAGGCCTCGGCATGCGCCGGGCTGCGCGCGCACCACTGGCGCAGTGCTCGGGCATCGGCCTGGGTGGCCTGGCCGGACGTCAGCCGCAGCAGCCAGTCCTGGGCCTGGCGCTGCAAGTCGGAATCGGGCGGAATCTGGGACATGGGGCTCACATGAAGAGGTCGACTATCGTTCAAGACGGTTTTCCCGCGCCGGGACCGAACCGCTGAAACACTTTTCTGTCCAGGCGCATCGCGCAATGCCCCAGCGCCGCCTTGAGTTCCTTCTCCACCGTGCGCGTGGAGATGCCGAAGCGCTGGGAGATTTCCAGGTGCGAGGCTTCCTCCAGGCGGGCGGCGATGAAGATCCGCCGACGCCGGGCCGGCAGCTCGTAGAGGGCGCCCAGCAGGTTCTGGATCTCGCGCTGGCCGCCGACGATGCGCGCCGGGTCCTGGTCTTCGGCCACCTGCAGCAGCGCTTCGATCTCGGCGCCAGTGAGCAGCCGGGCGTCGGCCTCGCGGCGGTCGGCGGCGACGTTCAGGGCCATGCGGTACAGGTAGGCGCCGGGACGCTGCAGGTCGTGCGTCGCATCCATGCGGTCCACCCGCAGGTAGGTTTCCTGCAGCACGTCGTTGGCCAGGTCGTCAGAACCGAGCCGGCGCCTAAGGCGTACCCTGAAGGCGTCGTAGGAGGTCAGAAACAGCTTGACCAGCGCACTGTCCCGAGGTTTGTTCATGCCGCCGCAGCTCCTTGCGAAAGTGGGCAATCCATAGGTTCCGGACGCAGCAGCAGGGTCAGCGGCTGCGCCAGGGATGTCGGCGGCGCCTGTTCCAGGCGCACCGTGCGCAGGCGCTCGACCAGCGCGGCGTCGCGGGCGAAGTCGCCGGTCGAGGCCAGCAGGCGGCTCTGCACCAGTTGGCCGCCGGCATCAATCCACACCTGCAAGGCCGCCCGGTAAGCGCCCGGCCGGGTCAGCGGCGAGGCGCACAGGGCGCGCTCGACCGCGTGTTGCAGCGCCAGCGCATAACTGCCCGATGACAGGCCGCCGTTGCGCCCACGCCCAGCCGTGCCGCGCAGGCGCAGCGGTTGCAGGGTGAAGCCGGCGCCACTGTAGTGCGCCTGCAAGCCGGTGCCCTGCAACAGTCGCTGCAGGCCTTCGCGAGCCGGGTAACGGCCCAGGACCTGGCTGGAGCGCTGACCGGCGAGCAACGCCTGGTCGACCAGCACCGCCAGGCCGCTCTGCCGAGCGAAGCTGTCCAGCGCCCGGTCCAGCGCCTGGGCCGGGATATCCAGGGTCAGCAATGGCTGGCCACGCAGACCGGGGGCCGCCAGCAACCAGGCCAGCATCAGCGCGCCGACCACGAGCAATGCACGCACAGATATCCGGGCCTCCTTGCTGGCCGCCGTCGCCGGGGAAACGTCATCCTGGGGCCTGTGTATGACGCTGTGGTGACAGCCTGCGGCAACCAAAACTTCACCTCGATTGCGGCCTGCGAGGGCTAGACTGCGCCGAGGAACGATTGCCCGGAGACCCGCCATGGCCCGCCTGACCCTGACTGCCCTGCCCTTGCTGCTGACCTGCGCCCTGCCGGCCTACGCGGAACCGCCCAAGGGCGGCCAGGGTTGCATCGATGTGCAGGTGGGCCAGTCACGGGCCCTGGCCTATGACTGCCTGACCCAGCAGCTGCAAGGCACTGATCCGCGCGCCGCCAAAGGGCTGCGCGAACAGCTGGATCCGGCGCGGCAGATGCAGCGCAAGGCGCCGAACCAGATGGGGTTGGCGACGCCGGCGGCGACGTCGACGCGCATGGGTAATAGTTTTGGCAGTTCGGTGGTGCCGCAGCGGCCTTGATGGGGTTGGCGGTGGATCGGCGGCGCTCGATCTCATAGGCGCTGCAACTCTCCTGTCAAACATCAACCAACCACTACTCCCCCTCCCTGCGCAACAGATAGGTATCCATGATCCACCCCTTGCGCCGCCGCGCTTCCTCGCGCAACTGCACGATGCGCGCCTTCACCGCCAGCAACGGACCGCTGACCAGCAGCTCGTCCGGCGTGCCCAGGTAGGCGCCCCAATAGATCACCAGTTGCGGATCGTCCAGGGCGGCAAAGGCGCACTGCCCGTCGAGCATCACCAGCACGTTGTCGATCCGCGCCTGCTCGCCCAGGCGTCGGCCCGGCAGCACGGTCAGCGGCTCGCCGATGCGGTTGAGAGGGATCTGGTGGCGGGCGGCCAGGGCCTGGATGCTGCTGATGCCGGGAATCACCTGCAAGGCCAGCGCCACGCCTCGTTGGCGCACCAGGTCGAGAATGCGCAAGGTACTGTCGTACAGCCCGGGCTCGCCCCAGAGCAGGAAGGCGCCGATGTCATCGGCGCCCAGTTCATCTTCGATCAAGCGGGCATACAGCGCGGCGCGCTGGACGTGCCAGTCCTGCACGGCACCGACATAGTCCGGCGCCTGGCCGTCCCGGCGCGGGTCTTCGACCTGCACCAGGCGGTAGCCGCCCTCGGGCCGGTAGCGCTCGAGGATGGCCCGGCGCAGGCGCACCAGTTCATCCTTGTCGCTGCCCTTGTAGAGGACGAAGAACACCGTGGCGCGGCGCAATGCCTCCACCGCCTCATAGGTGACCTGGCGCGGATCGCCCGGCCCGATGCCGATCAGAAGAAGCTGTTTCATCGCCTGCCCTGCCTGGTTGCCGATGGTCATTGTCGACCGACCACCGGCCCTTTGGCAAAGCGGCTCAGAAGATCGAGAAGTTGTAGCTGACGATGACCCGGGTCTCGTCCATGTCACGCGCCCACTTCTCGTAGTTGCTGCGGTAGGTGGAGTTGCGCAGGCGCACGCTGACGTCCTTGAAGGTACCGGACTGCACCTGGTACTTCAGCTCGCTGTCGCGTTCCCATTCCTTGCCCTCGGCATTGCTGCCCGGGACCTTGACGTTGTCGCCGTTGATGTAGCGGGTGAAGAAGGTCAGGCCGGGCACGCCCAGGGCCTTGAAGTCGTAGTCGTAGCGCACCTGCCAGGAGCGTTCCTGGGCGGCGGCGAAGTCGTTGACCTGGGCGTAGTTGACCAGGTACGGGTTGCTGCCGTCGAGGTACGGCATGGCGCTGTCGCCGTACATGCGCTGCCAGCCGGCGCTGAGCTTGTGGCCACCGAGGCTGTAGCCGAGCATGCCGCTGAAGGCACGATGGTCGATGTGCCCGGCGCGGGCGTTGCCGATATCGTCGCTCTTGATCAGCCGCAGGTCGGCCGACAGCGTGCCGACCTCCAGGGGCTGGCTGGCGACCAGGCCGAGGAAGTGCTGGCGGTAGATGTTCTCGAGCTTGGAAACCTGGTACTGGGCGCTGACCCGCTCGTTGACGCGGTAGTCGACACCAGCCAGGTCGAAGTGGTCGGCCTCGATGTCGCAGGCGTAGCGCTTGTTCTTGCAATGCACGCGGATGTCCTGGCGATCGGTGGAATCCCGCGCGGTGTACTGGTTCAGGCGCGCCAGGGTGAACTTGAGGTCGCGCACTTCCTCGGAGGTCAGCCAGGCACCGTGGAACATGGTCGGCAGCAGGCGGCCGTCGTTGTACTTGAGCAGCGGCACGTCCGGCATCATCGAACCGTACTTGAGCACGGTGTTGGACACTTTCACCTTGCCGGCGACGCCCATCTTGGCGTACTGGTCGGCAGAGTGACGCGGATCGTGGCCGGAAGACGGCAACAGGCCGCTATTGCTGTCGGCGGGGCTGGAGTCGAGTTTGAAACCGACCATGCCCAAGGCATCCACACCAAAGCCGACCGGGCCCTGGGTATAACCGGACTGGACATTGAGGATAAAGCCCTGCGCCCACTCTTCGCGTTTCGACGCGCCCTGTTTGGAACTGCTGTGGCCGTCACGGAAGTCCCGATTGAAATAGACATTGCGTGCTTCGACCTTGGCACTGCTGTCTTCAAGAAAACCGGCGGCCTGGGCGTTGACACCGGCACACAGGAAGAACAGGCCGGCAACTCGGCGCCCGGGGGCGAGGGGGAAAGGGGCAAACATGCGAGGGAACATCCAAAAGAAAGGCGAAAAACCATCCGGGCAGTCATCTGCACCGGCACTACGCGATGAACGAATACACTTCGACCATCATCCATAATTTTCCGACAATGGCTCTAGCCCGCGCCATGGGACCATGGTCTAAGGCGTTTGGCAGGGTCTTTTCGAACAGCGCGCAAAAAACCGGCAAAGTTCCCGACTAATTGATTGAAAGTTTGCTGTTTACCCCCTTGCGAGCGACTACTACACTCTCGCTTAGCGAACAGCTTCACCCATCCCCGTGGCCGGCGTTCAGTCTGGTTTCATGTTCGTCACGTCCCGCCACGACAGACTTACAGGAGTGATGACAGTGTCCAGACTTGCAGAGTTTCGTGCTGCCGAAAAAGCGCTCAAGGAACAGATGGCACAACTGGAAGCGCTGAAAAAGGATGCCGGCCTTAAACGCGAAATCGAATTCGAGCAGAAACTAGTCGGCCTGATGAAAAGCTATGACAAGAACCTGCGCGACATCATCGCCATCCTCGATCCGAAGGCCGTGAGCCGCGCTCCGGCCCAGGTCAAGCAGCAGCGTCGACCACGGGTGGTGAAGGTCTACCAGAACCCGCATACCGGCGAGCGGATCGAAACCAAGGGCGGCAACCACCGTGGGCTGAAAGCCTGGAAGGAACAGTACGGTGCGCAGACGGTGGAAAGTTGGGTGCGCTGATGAAACCTCGACACCCGCTTCACACTTTTTTCACATGCGCAGGCCCAGTATCGAACCAGCTAAAGGACTAGCGACCCCATCACGCGCCCGCACATGCGGGCCTCTAATTCCGGCGCCCCGCACTCGTGCGGGGCGCTTTCATTTGCGCTGACGACGTACTTCCGTATCATGGTCCGCCTGTTTTAGGCCCCGATTCTGGAGTACCCATGAGCCTGCACGATCTGCAAACCCTGCCCGGCGTTACCGCCCAGCCGGACACCGCCACCGCCCAATTCGTATTCAACCACACCATGCTGCGGGTCAAGGACATCGAGAAGTCCCTGGACTTCTACACCCGCGTCCTCGGCTTCCGCCTGGTGGACAAGCGCGACTTCCCCGAGGCGGCCTTCAGCCTTTACTTCCTGGCCCTGGTCGACCCGGCGCAGATTCCGGCCGACGACGCCGAGCGCCACCAGTGGATGAAATCGATCCCCGGCGTGCTCGAGCTGACCCACAACCACGGCACCGAGAACGATCCCGAGTTCGCCTACCACAATGGCAACACCGAACCCCGTGGTTTCGGTCACATCTGCATTTCGGTACCGGACGTTCGTGTTGCCTGCGCCCGCTTCGAGGCGCTCGACGTGCCGTTCCAAAAACGCCTGCAGGATGGCCGCATGAACCACCTGGCCTTCGTCAAGGATCCGGATGGCTACTGGGTGGAGATCATCCAGCCGACCGCACTAGAGGCCTGATCCTCGTCGGTTGCGCTCGTCGGGCCGGGAACTCCCGGCCCTTCGCTGTGGTATTTAAAGGGAACGCCTGTTCCCAGCCACAGCGAGGTAAGGACGATGCAAACCCTTCACTGTGAATACCGCGACCACACCATCACCGCCAGCGTGATGCCCCACCCCGACTCGCCCCTGCCCTACGCGGCCGGCTGCGTGATCACCGATCCCGCAGGCCATAGCAGTCGACGAATCTCGATACCGATGAAGTTCTTCGCCGACCTGGACAATGCCCAGCATGTGTCCCTGGCCCATGGCCGGGCGCTGGTTGACCGGCAACTGGACCAGGCTGACCAGCGAGTGTTCTGAGTTGGGGCCACCCGCGTCCCTTTGAATCGCGTTGCGTCACGCCAGCGTCTGGCGCTGCAACCCTACCGGCAAATACCGGGTGGCCTCCCTGTTGCCAAGAGGCCACCCGGTTCATTCACTGCGCCGGCGCCGTGGCCGGCGGCGCTTCGTTGGTCACCCGCAGGATCCCCCACAACCCCGAGGCATTGCCATAGGCGGCATAGTCGCGGAACAGGTAATCCCCCGGCACCGCGTTGGCGCCCCCGGCGCTGGGCAGCATAAAACTGAAGTGCGCCGCCGGCAGCACGCTCTCCTGCGCACCCACGTACATCGCCATCGGGTTGTAGCCGTAACGCACCGAGCCGATGCCTGGCAAGCCCATGGGGTAGCCGTGCACATCGCTCTTCTCGGCCTGGTAGTTGTGCAGCGGCCACAGGTGCCCGTCGAGCTGGTAGGTGATGCCGCGGCTGCCGCCGCTGGGCATCAGCACATGGCTACGCGCAGGCTGGCCCGGCCTGGCCCAGAGCACCGGGGTCTGCGGATCACCTCCAACCAGGGCGTTGCTGTAGGCCATGTGGGCGTTGGGCACGTCGGCGAAGCCGAAGCCATCGGCATGGCCGAACGGCGCGTCCGGCGCCAGGCCGAAGCGCAGCCACAGCGGCTCGGTCTTGTAGTTCATCGCCATGTTGCCGTTGTCCTTCGGATCACCGGGCACGCCATTGCCCTCGGTGGCGATACCCTCCACCGGCCGGCCATCGGCCCAGCGCATGTTCAGCGAGCGCTGCCACACGGTGACGAAGTCGCGGTAGTCTGGCTGGCCGCTGACTTTCACCGTGGCCTGGGCGCGGCTGGCGTTGTCCTCGGTCCAGGTCGCGCTCTGCGCCAATACGCTCATGGCGCCCACCAGACCCTTTTGCGGCTGCTTGATGACATCCGCCGGGGTCAGGTTGAGGCCGCCAAACTCGATGGCCGTGGTGTTGATGTTGTCCACCGTGCGGCCCAGTTGCAGCACCGGCTTGCCTTCACGCTCCAGATGCCCGGCGTAGTACTGGTACACCCGGCTCGGGTAGGCGCCGCTGGTGCCGGCGCGCGGCGGCACGGTCTGCACCGGGTTGAGGCCGACGTTGACGCCATCCGACTTGGTGATGTCGTAGGCCAGCAGCTGCGCATGCAGGCCGACGTGGCTGGACGGGCGCATCAGGTTGTTGTTGAACGCCGTGGAGCCCTCGCCGCCGGCCCGGTCGCGCTTGACCACGTTCTGCATCACCGCGGTGCTGGGCAGGTCCGGCATCATCAGCGGCAAACGGTTCTCCAGGGTGATGCTGATGCAGTCGCCGGCATTGGCGCGCAGCACCAGGGGCTCGACCGGCACGCCAGCCTTGAGCTTGCCGGTACTCGTATCGAGGTCGGCCTTGCGCACGTAGAGCACCGCGGTCGGGTCGTGCAATGGCGAGCTATGACCACCGACGGTGAAGGTCGCGCCGTCCTCCTCGTCGGTGACCGTGGCCATGGGGATATCGACCTTGCGGCTGTTGAACACCAGGGTGCCGCCATTGGCCTTGAGCGCGCCGCCCACGTGCTGGCCGATCCCGGCCGGGTCGCTGATGCTGACCCCGTGGCGATTCTCGAGGATGTCGTTGGCCAGGGCCGCGACGATCTCGTAGCTGCGCTTGACCGTAGGCCGGGTGCCGATGCCATTGGCGTTGGCCGTGGTTTTCGGGCAGATGCCGTCGAAGTTGACGGTGTTGCGCATGGCCACCGGCTGCGGGTTGTTGGGCAGGGCGAACAGGTCGGCGCGCTGGGCGGTGTAGTTGCGCATGATGCCCCAGATGCCGTTCCAGTAGCCTTCCAGCGCGGCGTCCAGCGAGTACAGGTAGTCGCCATTGGTGGCGGCGGAGCTCGAGATCATCGACACCGGCGCCATGAACCCGAGCTGCTCGGAGATGCCCACCATCTGCGACGACTTCCACCCCGAGTTGGAGCTGTTGCCGAAGCCTGAACCGTTCTGCAGCCACTTCACGCCGTGCAGGGTGACGTTGTGCTCCTCCTCATGGCCACCGGCGTGCATGCGCAGGCGCACGTTGTCGCCGGAGTAGGTGCGCAGCAACGGCGTGAACGGGTCACCCGGCTCGCTGCCCTTGTTCACGTGCGGCGGGAACAGCGTGGTGCCGCCGGTGGGGCCGGTGGCCTGGGTGATCGCCGAAGGCGCCAGGTTCATCGCCGGGATGGCGCGGTCGGTGCGGCTCTGCATGGCGTAAGCCAGGTCGCCGCCCAGGCCGTCGGCCTGCATGCCGCGCTTGCCGTCCGGGCCGACCTTGTTCGGGTCGAACACGCGCAGGGCCAGCGGTTCGTTGCGGTAGTTGACGACGAACATGCCCGGGTCATCCACCGAGATCGCCTGCGGGCACGGCCGCGTCGGGCAGCCCGGGCTCAGCCCGCCACGGGACTCGACCACCGATTCGAGCAGCGTCGAGGCTTTCTGCCGCACCGGCGGGTTGATCGCGTAGCGGAAGCTGTCGGCGGTGGCCGGGTAAGCCTGGCCATCCGGTATGCCGTTGGGGCCGGCCCCCACATACACACCAGCCTCGTAGGCATGCTGGAAGTCGCTGTACTCGAGGAAGAACTCACGGTAGCTGTCGTTTTTGCCGTCGCCGTCATGGTCGCCGGTCTGGATCACCGCCTGCCACGAGGTCGGGCCGCCGTCCTGACGGGTGGCCGGGTTGTACAGCTGCTCGCCGGTCTCGGCGTGGTACCAGGTGGAACCGGCGGGCTCGGCCAGCACGGTCGCGTAAAGCCCCAGTTGCTGGTGGGTCGATGGGCCGAGGTGGTCATGGGTGAAGATGGTGCCCAGGCCACGGTCGACGTTGTGCACGTTCACCAGCGGGTCGGCGAACCAGCGTTGCATGGCGCTGCGCGCGCCGAGCCAGTCGGCCCGGCCGAAGCGCCCGAAGTACGGATGCTGTTTGGCTTTCGGGCACGCGGCGCTGCCGTCGCGGGTATCGCCCTCGGTGCAGTTGTTGAAGCTGCGGATGGCATGCACACGCTCGACCACGCTACCGGGCGAGAGGATGCCGTCCTCGTAGTTCCAGCCATTGGCCGAACCGTCGGCGGCGGTCAGGTCCCACTTGGGCAGGTGGATATGCTGGCCGATCACGTCGGTCGGCGTGCGCACCTGGTAGTCGTCCATCTCGTAGAACGACGGAATCAGGTTGGTGTGCACGTACTGGGTGCAGTCGAAGGTGTTCATGCGCATCACCAGCGGCTCCGGCGGACGCTGCTTGGTGATCACCGGCCAGGCGTCCTCCCACAGGGCGAGGATGCGCGCCTGCGGGAAGTGGTAGCCGACCTTGTTGTACACCGCGTCGAACTGGATGTTGGCGGCCTTGTAGATACGCGGGCGGTCGGCGGTGAAGGTGGACGAACCGCGGAAACTCATGCCGCTGAGGTTCTCACCGCTGAAGAACTCGCCGATGCCCGAGGACTGGGTCAGGCGCTTGCCACGGTCATCCATGCACGGCTCGTAGAACGGCGCCCCTGCCGTGGGCAGCGCGCCGTTGGTGCGGAAGGCCTTGGCCACCGGCGCGCTGCCGGGGATCAGGGCAAAGCTCGGGTGCTCGGCCTTGGCGTGGAACTGCATGGCGGCCTGCTCGACCTCGGTGCCCTCCTCGGGCAGGTAGATCGGCTTGGCCTTGTGCACCACCTTGGAGAAATCCAGCTTGGTGGTGGTGGTCACCGCCTCACCGCCGGCCGATACGCCGTCCAGCGCGTGACGACCGAGGCCACCGTCCCAGCCGTCGACCTGGTTGGGGTCGAGGTTGGCCCACAGGGCCTTGCCACTGTCCTTGAGCTGGCGAGCCAGGGCCGGGTCGAGCATGTCCAGCGGCGGGGTTGGTGGGCGCTGGCCGACGCTGCTTTCCATGCCGCCGATCCAGAACGGGTAACCAGGGTTCTTCAGGCTGCCGTCGGCGTTGCGGTTGGTCTCGCTGCGGTCGACCAGGGCCAGGGAGCCGACCGCGCGCGGGGTGGCTGGCACGTGCGGATGGTCGTCGCCCTCCTCCTCTTCGTCGTCATCTGCATGCCCGGCGACCAGGGTCTCGGACAGCTTGGGCACCACGGTGACCTTGCCCGGCATAGGCGCCATGGCCTTGCCCGGCAGCGGCACGATGGCCGGGATCGGCGTGCCGGCAATGATCTCGCCGTCCGGCAGCGCCCGGGCGCCTTGGGCCGGCTTGCCATTGCGCAGGGCGAATGGCGTGCTGTGGAAGCCGTTGGCGCCCTCGCCGCTGACTTCCAGGCGGGTACCCGGCTCGAACACATCGTGCACCCGCCACATGGCCCACATGCCCTGGGCGAAGTGCGGGTAGAAGTGGCAGTGATAGATGGCGTCGCCCGCCACCCGATTGCGGTTGCCCGAGCCACCGTTGGCGATCTCGTAGGTGTAGCCCACCCCCGGGCCGATGCCCTGGGCGTCGATGTAGTCGGAGTTGTCGTCGTTGGGGTTGAACAGCCACTGGTGCCCGTGCAGGTGGAAGATGTGCTGCTCGTGGCCGTTGTGGGTGTTGCGGAACTTGGTGAAGTCGCCGATGTAGCTGTGGTGCACGTTGGCGGGCTCGGCCGGGTACAGGGCCATGGTCGCCTTGACCCCGGTAGCGCTGGCCGGCGGCGTCTGGCCAGGGCGGATGTTCTCCAGCCCGACGTTGGCCGGGATATCCACCAGGGTGCCGATATCGCCCACGGTGTGGGCACTGAGGAAGAACTCCTCGTAGGCGCACGACAGGCAGTCGTGCATCGGCCCCACGCCCAGACGGTTGGCCACCACCTCGGCGCCCATGCCACCGGAGCCGTAGTTGATCATGAACGAATCGCGGGTCGGCTCGAGCACATGGCCCATGACCGGGTCCGCCCAGTAGGCGGGGAACGCCTGGGTCGCGGCCACCTCGTCGGCGAATTGCGAGGCGAAGTCGCGGAAGGCCTCCAACCGATTGGGCAGCGCCGGGTTGCGCTTGCCAACGCTTTCCAATGGGTAGGTGCTGGCCGGGAAGCTGCCGTCGGGGTTGGGGCCCATGACGATGGCGTCGGTCTCGCTGCTGAGGATCTCGTTACCATCGAGCATGGCGATGATCGGCTTGCCGGCCTTGCCCTCGGCGATCCACGGCTCGGCGTTGGGGTAGCGGGCCTGGTAGTCGATCACCGGCTGGCCGGTGGCCGTGCGCCCCGTGGTGGCCAGGCGCATCTCTTCCTCGGTCAGGGTGTTGCGGTAGGTACGCCCGGCCTTGGGCACCACCACCACCTGGCCGAACAGGCCGTTGGCGACGTTGCCGGCGCCGCCCTGGCCGCCGAAGGTGGCGCCCTGGCTGGTGACGGCGAACGCGCCTTCGCGCTCGGCGTACAGGGTGTAGCTGCGGGTGCCGCCCGGAGCGACCAGGAAGTTGCCGTTGCGCCCGGTGTTGGCGGCGATGTCGCCGATGCTGTTGACCGCCTGCAGGCCGTTGACCTGGAAGCCGACATGGCGGTCGGTGACCTGCTCGTCGGCAACGAAGTGTTCGTCACCCTCGTTCTCGACCTCGTCGCCCTCTTCTTCCTCGCCTTCGACTTCGGTTTCGTCGTGGTCGATGCCGTGCTTGTTGGGGTTAGCCTGGTAGGCCAGCAGGTTGGTCAGGTTGACCGTCAGGCAGTCACCGGCGGCGACCCGCAGCACGATCGGCCGCGGGCGCTTGTCCGGGCGCAGGGTGACCTTGCCCGGTACCGCGGCGCCGCCCTTGCTCAAAGGCACCCGGTGCTCGTCCACCACATCGTGGCGCAGGGCGTACATCATGCCGTTGGCGTTCTGCGCACCGAGGCGGTTGAACATCAGTGGCTGATCCAGCGCCACCACGTTGGCCACCAGCGTGCGCTGGCACTGCACCGCGGCTTCGCTGGAGACCTGCCAGCCCAGCAGGGCCAGCAGGAAGGTGGACAGGACCGGGCCTTTGCGAGGGGTCGACATGGGGCACCTCCGGGGACACAGGGATACTGCGGGGAGGTGAGCAAGGCTTGTGCCATGAATTTAATTGTTGTTTATCAAGTGCTTGAGAGAAATAGAAAGGATGAGCTGGGCGCTTTCACCCTTAATTGGGGGGCTTTGCTGGAACCGCGTGGGAGCAAGATCTCTGTAGGAGCGGCCTTGAACTGGTCAAGTAATTTTGGACACCGGTTAAGGTTTATGCCGCTGCCTTGAGCTTTTCCTCCATGGCTACTGG
>NZ_JAJSRC010000015.1:0-140169 GCF_021283245.1 Pseudomonas sp. NMI760_13
AATCCTGGCAAAGGGGGCTGCCAGGAAGTGTCAACCATGTCTCCGTACACGTGTCCACCATGTGTCCGGTCTCTACAGATCCTTCAAAAAGTTACCCGCCGTAAGGGCGGAAAGGTGACTTCGCGTCACCATCGCGAATGAATGCGCATATAGCTTTCAAAACACATGCTTTAAAAGTCAAAGTCAAAGTCAAAGTCAAAGTCAAAGTCGGTCGGCGCTGGTTTTAATGGTTGTAAGTGCATTCATTTTCGATGTCGACGCATAGTCACCTTTTCGCCCTTACGGCGAGTTCCTTTTTGAAGGATCAAAAAGGAACCAAAAAATCCTCGCTCCATTCATCCGGCCCTCCGCTTCGCTCCGGGTTCCCTCACTCCGGCCTTGCTCCCGGGAGGACCGCGCTGAACGCCCCATCCTGGGGCGCAGCGCTTGACGGGCATCCATGCCCGTCACCTCCCTCCGCAAGACCTGCGTTCGGCCTCCTGAAGTCGCGAAGTTACGGGCGGCGCCTGGGATGGCGCAGCTGTCGCTAGTGAGCTGCGGTGTTAATCTTCTGATCGCCAAAGCCAAAGCCAAAGCCAAAGCCGTCGGTCTGGTTTCAGGTCCTGGCGATCTGGGCACGCCTGCAAGGCTTAGAGATTGAACCGTCCCACCATGCCCCGTAACTGCTGCCCCAACTGCTCCAACTCCCCACTCGAAACCGCCGTCTGTTCACTGGCCGCCCGCGTCTGCTCCGAAACATCCCGCACATTGATCACGCTACGGTTGATCTGCTCGGCCACCACGCTTTGCTGCTCGCTGGCCGTGGCAATCTGCTGGTTCATGCCCTGGATCGTCGACACCGTCTCGGTAATCTGCCCCAACGCGGCGCCGGCCTTGCGGCTGAGTTCGACGCTTTGCCCGGTCAGGCGCTTGCTGTCGTCCAACAGGCCGGTCACCTCGTCGGTGCCACGGTGCAGGTTGTCGATCAGCAGTTCGATTTCCTCGGTCGACTGCTGCGTGCGCTGGGCCAGGCCGCGCACCTCGTCGGCCACCACGGCGAAACCGCGCCCGGCCTCGCCGGCCCGGGCGGCCTCGATGGCGGCGTTAAGCGCCAGCAGGTTGGTCTGCTCGGATACCGACTTGATCACATCGAGAATCGAACCGATGCGCTGGCTTTCACCGGCCAGGTGACCCATGGCCGTCAGGCAGTGGTCCATCTGCCCGGCCAACTGCTCGATGCGGGCAATCGCCTCGGCCACCACCTCGTCACCCAGCTGTGCCTGACGGTCGGCGGCGGTGGCCGCCTGCGAGGCCTGCTCGGCGTTCTGCGCGACCTCCTGCACCGTGGCGCTCATCTGGTTCATGGCGGTGGCCACTTGGTCGGTCTCCTCTTGTTGCTGGCCAATGCGCTCGCGGGTGTCCACGCTGGCGCCGGCCAGCACCGTCGCGGCGCGGGACAGGTGACCGACGCCCTGGTCGATGCCGCCGAGCAGCTCGCGCAGGCTCAAGGTCATCTCGCGCATGCTCGTCTGCAACTGGCCCATCTCGTCGCGGCGCTGCACCGTCTGTACTTGGCTGAGGTCGCCACGGGCAATGCGCTCCGCCTGGGCCAGCACCTGGCGCAGGGGTTGGGTGACCTGTCGGGTGATCAGCCAGGCAGCGAGGACGCCGAACACCAGCGCCAGCACGGCTACGCTGGTCAGCAGCGAGCGGTCGGCCAGGGCCTCGTTGTCGCGCTGCTCGACCTTGCGGTCGCTTAGTTCGCGGCTCACGGTTTGCAGCTCGTCGCCCATCTTCTCCATGCTGTCCTGCAACTGCTCGACCTTGAGCGCGGCCTCGCGGTATTGGCGCAAGACGTCGCGGTAGCGGTCCAGCTCGACCTGCGGGCGTTGGGTCAATGTGCCGGGCAGTTCCAGTGGGGCGATGGCCCGCAGCAATTGGCCGAGGCTGCTGTTCGCTGCCTGCAGCGCGGTATCGCCCATGCTGGCGAAGTTGTCCCGGGGCGAGAAGGCATAGGCCGGTACCAGGCTTTGCTGGCTGGCGGACTCGATATGGCGGCCCAGGGTATCCATGAGGCCGACCACGCTACCCTGCCGGCCGTCGCCCGGCAGCTTCAGCAAGGCCTGGGTCTGCAGCTCGTCGATCACGGCTTCGAGCACGCCTGCCTGCGCCTGCATCGCCACACGCAAGCTTTCGCGGCTGTCCACGGTGTTCTGCAGGGTGGCGAAGTCGGCCTTCAGGCGCTGCAGCAACTGCAGTTTCTGGTTCAGCATCTGTCGCGACGAATCGACGCCGCTGCGTTGCTGCAGCAGGGTCAGGCGGTCGTGCAACTGTTCCAGGATGGTCGCGATGCGGATCCTGCTGACGTCGTCGGCGAGCACCCGGTAGGTGATGCGCTCGGCGCGAAGGTCGCGGGTCAGGTCGTTGAGTTGGCCGATGTCGCCGAGCTGCTCCGAGCGCTCGATGGCGCCGTCCAGGGCGCTCCAGCCGCTGAGGGTGGTGGCCAGGGTGAGCATCAGCACCACGGCGAAACCCAGGGCGAGCTTGAGCCCGACGCCGAGGTTGCCGAGGTGGCGGTCAAGGTATCCGAACATGGCAGGTCTCCGTCCAATTGAGAGAAGGCCATGGCGGCAGAATGCCGCCATGGCCCTTGCTCATCGGCCGGGAGTCCGTCGGACTGGACCTGCAAATCGAGTAGGAAAATTCGCTACAGGCTGAAGGGCAAGGCCTACAGCCCGCAAGCCGCGAATTAGAGCCTGAAACGTCCGACCAGAGCTTGCAGATGCGTCCCCAGACGGGCCAGCTCGACGCTGGAGCTGGCGGTCTCCTCGCTCGCCGCCGAGGTCTGGTCGGAGATGTCGCGCACGTTCATCACGCTGCGGTTGATCTCTTCGGCCACAGCGCTCTGCTGCTCGGCGGCGGTGGCGATCTGCTGGTTCATCGACTGGATCGACGACACGGTGCGGGTGATGGTGCCCAGCGAGTCGCCGGCGCGACGGGTCAGCTCGACGCTGCTGTCGGTCAGGGCGCGGCTGCTGTCCATGACGCTGGCCACGCGTTCGGTGCCGTTCTGCAGGCTGGCGATCAGCTCCTCGATCTCCTCGGTGGACTGCTGGGTGCGCTGGGCCAGGCTGCGTACCTCGTCGGCGACCACGGCGAAACCACGGCCTGCCTCGCCGGCGCGGGCGGCCTCGATGGCGGCGTTGAGCGCCAGCAGGTTGGTCTGCTGGGCCACCGACTTGATCACATCGAGCACGCTGCCGATCTTGTCACTCTCGGCCTTGAGCTGGCTCATCGCCTCGCTGGAGTTGACCACCTCGCCGGCCAGGCGCTCGATCTGGCTGATCGCCTCGCCCACCACCTTGTCGCCCTCACGGGCCTGCTGGTCGGCCATCAGCGCCGCCTCCGAGGCCTGCTCGGCGTTGCGCGCCACTTCCTGGACGGTGGCGGCCATCTCGTTCATCGCTGTAGCGACCTGGTCGGTCTCGACCTTCTGGTTGTTGACCCCGGCGCTGGTCTGCTCGGTGACCGCCGACAGTTCCTCGGCGGCGCTGGCGATCTGCGTCACGCCGTCGCCGATGCCGCCGATCAGCTCGCGCAGGGCCTGGGTCATGCGCTGCATGCTGGCCTGCAACTGGCCCAGCTCGTCGCGTCGATCGGCCTTGAGGTCCTGGCGCAGGTCGCCGCCGGCCACGCGTTCGGCGGCGGCGAGGGTCTGGCGCAGTGGCACGATGATCTGCCGGGTGATGGCGAAGGCGGCCAGCACCCCCAGCAGCAGGGCCAGGGCGGTGGCGCCGGCCAGCAGGGTCTTGGCCTGCTGGGTGCCCTGGTCGCGCACGGTGGTTTGTGAAACGCTCATTTCCTGGCTGGTGACCAGCAGCAGCTGGCCTTGCGCCGACATGCGCGTCAACGCCTGCTCGCTGGCGGCCTGGGCGTTGCCGAACTGGTTCACCGCGTCGCGGTAGGCGGCCAGTGCGCTGGCGGCGTCGTCGAGGCTGGCGGCGAACTCGGCCGCAAGCTTGCCCGGCAGCGCCTTGA
The DNA here is from genome assembly GCF_021283245.1 of Pseudomonas sp. NMI760_13. Classification (NCBI taxonomy): domain Bacteria; kingdom Pseudomonadati; phylum Pseudomonadota; class Gammaproteobacteria; order Pseudomonadales; family Pseudomonadaceae; genus Pseudomonas; species Pseudomonas sp. NMI760_13. The sequence continues at coordinate 4,018 of NZ_JAJSRC010000015.1, forward strand.
GCACGGTCATGGCCTGGTCGATGGCGCCGAGCGCGGTCTGCTGGAACTCGGCCTTGCCGCTGTAGGTGTAGCCGCGCACCTGGAAGCGCGCTTGCTGCAACAGGGCGGCGACCTGCACCACTTCCTGGTACTGCTGGATATCACCACCCTGCAGCAGGCGCTGCTGGACCTTGCCGATCAGCTCGGCGGCCTTGTCGGCGCTGTCGCCCAGGGTGGCGCGGCTGGCCTCGCGGCGCTGGCCGGCCTGCTTGAGTTCGGTGAAGGCCTGTTGGTACTGGCGCACGGCATCCTGCTGCTTGTTCAGGCGCTCACGGTCGCCGGCAAGCTCGATCTGGCCGAGCATGAACTGCACCTGGCGCTCAAGATTGGCCAGGGCCTTTTCCAGTTCCGCCACGGCGGCGTCGTCACGGTTGCGCTCATAGCCCAGGCGGGCCAGGCGCAAGTCCTGGGTGTACTGGTGGATCACCGAGATGTTGCCGAGCTTGTCGCCCCGGCTGGTGACGCTGTCGATGCCCAGCCAACCGGTGAAGGTGATGCCGAGGGTGAGCAGCAGCACCAGGCCGAAGCCGATCCCCAATTTGCGATTGACGCTTACATTTCCCAGTGACTGGGCAAACCAACGGTACATAGACGACTCCCCGGCGCGTGGCAGTGCGGATTATTGTTCTGTTGCACAGGCCATCGGCGGGGGGCGGGGAAACTTGATGGTGAAAACCTGACCCCGCTGTCAGAAAATTCGCGAAAGCAGGGCAGTGACCGCCGTTTCCACCCGCAGGATGCGGTCGCCCAGTTGCACCGGGGCCAGTCCGGCCTTGCCGAGCAACTCGACCTCGTAGGGGATCCAGCCGCCTTCGGGGCCGATCGCCAGGGTTACCGGGCCATCCACGGCGCGTGGGCAGGCAGGGTAGGGGCCGGGATGGCCGACCAGGCCCAGGGAGCCTTCGGCGATGGCGGGCAGGCGGTCTTCGACGAAGGGCTTGAAGCGCTTCTCGATGATCACTTCCGGCAGCACCGTGTCGCGGGCCTGCTCCAGGCCGAGAATTAGGTTTTCGCGGATGGTTTCAGGCTGGAGGAACGGGGTCTGCCAGAAACTCTTTTCAACCTTGTAGCTGTTGACCAGGATCAGCCGCGGCACGCCCAGGGTGGCGACCGTCTGGAACAGCCGGCGCAGCATCTTCGGCCGCGGCACGGCCAGCACCAGGGTCAGTGGCAGCTTGGCCGGCGGTGGCTGGTCGAAGGCCACCCGCAGTTCGGCTTCATGGCCTTCGAGGCGGATGACCTCGGCCTTGCCCATCAGGCCGCCGATGCGCCCGACGCGCAGGCTGTCGCCCACCGCCACGCGGTGGATCTCCTGCATGTGGGTGAAGCGGCGATCAGCCAGGACGACGCGGTCGGCCGACACGAAGTCGGCTTCTTCAAGAAGCAACAGGTTCACGGTTGGGTCGCAGGCGGCTGGTCGTTGTGGTCGTTGTTCGCTGCGTCCGGCTCGTGGCTGCGCTTGCGGATCAGGCTGCCGCACAGCACACCGACCTCGAACAACAGCCACATGGGCACGGCCAGCAGGGTCTGGGAGAAGATGTCCGGCGGGGTGAGGATCATGCCGACCACGAAGCAGCCGATGATCACGTACGGGCGGATCTTCTTCAGGTACTGCACGTCGACCACGCCGATCCACACCAGCAGCACCACCGCCACCGGGATCTCGAAGGCGACGCCGAAGGCGAAGAACAGGGTCATGACGAAGTCGAGGTAGCTGGAAATGTCGGTCATCATCGACACGCCCTCGGGGGTGGCGCTGGCGAAGAAGCCGAAGATCAGCGGGAACACCAGGAAGTAGGCGAAGGCCATGCCGGCATAGAACAGGAAGATGCTCGATACCAGTAGCGGGATGGCGATGCGCTTTTCATGGCGGTACAGGCCCGGGGCGATGAACCCCCAGATCTGCTGCAGGATGAACGGGATCGCCAGGAACAGCGAGACGATCATGGTCAGCTTGAACGGCGTGAGGAACGGCGAGGCCACGTCGGTGGCGATCATCGTCGCGTTGGCCGGCAGGTGCGCGCGCAGCGGCGCCGAGACCAGGGTGTAGATCTGCTGGGCGAAGGAGAACAGCCCGGCGAAGATCAGGAAGATGGCGGCGACGCAGCGCAGCAGGCGGGTGCGCAGTTCGGTCAGGTGCGAAACCAGCGGCATCGGCTGGTCATGTTCCGGATTCTCGCTCATGGGGCTCGTGGCGGTTGGGGCGGCTCGGAGGGTGGCGTCGCGGTCGGCTGCGCGGGGGCGGCTTCGACGGCGGGTGTGGCGGGCGTTTCAGCGCTGGCCGGCGGCTGCGCCGGTGGTGTCAGCGGATTGAGGATGCGCTTGGCCTCCTGCTCCATCTGCAGGATATGCTCGTTGTGCAACTGGCGGCGGATGTCGTCGGCGCCGATCTCGCGCTCGACCTCCATCTTGATCGCGTTGAAGCTGCGCTTGAGGCGGCCGATCCACAGGCCCGCGGTGCGCGCGGCCCCCGGCAGGCGCTCGGGGCCGAGCACCAGCAGGGCGACCAAGCCGACGAGCAGCAGCTCGCTGAAACTGATGCCGAACATGGGTCAGTCTTTCCGCTGCGGCTCTTGGACCGGCTGGGCCTGGCCCTCGATGGTGTGGCCCTGGGCCTGCTGCGCGGTGTTCTGTACCGGCGGAACCGGTTGCGCCGGCGGCGGGGTCTGCTCGGCGGGCTTGGTTTCTTCTTCGTTCATGGCTTTGCGGAAGCCCTTGATCGATTCGCCCAGGTCGCTGCCGAAGTTCTTCAGTTTCTTGGTGCCGAACACCAGCACCACGACGACCAGCAGGACGATCCAGTGTTTCCAGTCAAAAATGCCCATTTCAAGCTCCTGAAAATGTGTGTCTGTCTTTCGGACTCTGGGGCTGCGTTGCAGCCCTTTCGCGGCACAAGGCCGCTCCTACACAGGGTATTGCGAATCTGTCAGGCGACGCGGGCCCCTGTAGGAGCGGCCTTGCGCCGCGAAAGGGGCGCAACGCGCCCCCGCAATTATTCAGGCAGAAGGCTGACGCGCAGCCTTCTCGTCATGCCCGGACAACCCGAACCGACGCTCCAGCTCATCAAGCACCGCCTGCGGATGCTGGCCCAGCGCGCTGAGCATGACCAGGCTATGAAACCACAGGTCTGCGGTTTCATAGATGACATCGCTGTAATCCTTGCTGGCGGCGGCATCCTTGGCGGCGATGATGGTCTCGATGGACTCTTCGCCGAGCTTCTCGAGGATCTTGTTCAGGCCCTTGTGATACAGGCTGGCCACGTAGCTGCTGTCCGGCGCCGCGTGCTTGCGTTCCTCCAGCACCTCGGCGAGGCGGTTCAGGGTGTCGCTCATGTCAGTGTCCTGCGCTGTAGATGGCGTCCGGATCCTTCAGGACCGGGTCGACGGTTTTCCACTGGCCGTCCTCGAAGACGCGGTAGAAGCAGCTTTCGCGGCCGGTATGGCAGGCGATATGGCCCAGTTGCTCGACCATCAGGATGATCACGTCGGCGTCGCAGTCCAGGCGCATTTCGTGAAGCTTCTGCACATGGCCCGACTCTTCACCCTTGCGCCACAGCTTGCCCCGTGAGCGCGACCAGTAGATGGCGCGATGCTCGGCGGCGGTCAGGGCGAGGGATTCACGGTTCATCCAGGCCATCATCAGCACGCGCCCGGTCTTGTGGTCCTGGGCGATCGCCGGCACCAGGCCATCGCTGTTCCACTTGATCTCGTCCAGCCAGTCTTTCATCGTCGACTCCAAACCGGGCCCGCTCCCGTACCGGGCCCCTTTGCGCTAGTGTGCCAGCCGGCGGCGCGGCTGGCTATCGGCGCACGATCAGGTACAGGCCGGCGGCCAGCATCAGCCACGCCGGCCAGGCGGCCGGGGCGCTGAGGCTGACGGCACCGGCCGCCAGGGTGGCGCCGCCACCGAGCAGGCCGGCGCCGAGCAGGCGCAGCGCCCAGTTGTCGCCGGCGCGGCGCCGCTCGGGCAGTTGCGCGTCGTGCAGATGCGGTTGCGACAGGCGCTCGAGCAGGTCGCGGGTCATGTCGGCCAGGTGCGGCAGTTGCTCGGCCTGGCTGTACAGGTTGCCGATCACAGCCTTCGGGCTCATGCGCTCGCGCATCCAGCGCTCGAGAAACGGCTTGGCGGTGCTCCACAGGTCGAGGTCGGGGTACAGCTGGCGGCCCAGGCCTTCGATGTTGAGCAGGGTCTTCTGCAGCAGCACCAGCTGCGGCTGGACCTCCATGTTGAAGCGCCGGGCGGTCTGGAACAGGCGCATCAGCACCTGGCCGAAGGAGATGTCCTTCAAGGGTTTTTCGAAGATCGGCTCGCACACGGTGCGGATCGCCGCCTCGAACTCGTTGACCTTGGTCTGCGCCGGCACCCAGCCCGAATCGATGTGCAGCTGGGCCACGCGGCGGTAGTCGCGCTTGAAGAAGGCGATCAGGTTGCGGGCCAGGTAGTCCTGGTCCTCGGAGGTGAGGCTGCCGACGATGCCGCAGTCGATGGCGATGTACTGCGGGCTCCAAGGCTTGACCGTGCTGACGAAAATGTTGCCCGGGTGCATGTCGGCGTGGAAGAAGCTGTCGCGGAACACCTGGGTGAAGAACACCTCGACGCCGCGCTCGGCGAGCATCTTCATGTCGGTGCGCTGGTCGGCCAGGGTGGCCATGTCGGTGACCGGCACGCCATAGATTCGCTCCATCACCAGCACCTTGGGCCGGCAGAAGTCCCAGTACACTTGCGGCACGTACATCAGCTCGGAGCCTTCGAAGTTGCGTCGCAGCTGGCTGGCGTTGGCCGCCTCGCGCAGCAGGTCGAGCTCGTCGTAGATGGTCTTCTCGTAGTCACCGACGATCTCCACCGGGTGCAGGCGGCGGGCATCGGCCGAGGCACGCTCGGCGGCCTTGGCGATCAGGAACAGCCAGGCCAGGTCCTGGGCGATGATCGGCTTGAGGCCCGGGCGCACCACCTTGACCACCACTTCCTCGCCGCTCTTCAGGCGCGCGGCGTGAACCTGGGCCACCGAGGCCGAGGCCAGCGGCTCGACGTCGAAGCGGCTGAATACCTCGCCCACCTTCGCCCCGAGCTGTTCCTCGATCAGCGCCACGGCGTGCTGCGGGTCGAACGGCGGCACCCGGTCCTGCAGCAGCATCAGCTCGTCGGCGATGTCGGTGGGCAGCAGGTCGCGGCGGGTGGAGAGCAACTGGCCGAACTTGATGAAGATCGGTCCCAGGTCCTGCAGCGCCAGGCGCAGGCGCGCGCCGCGGCTCAGCTCCAGGGGCTTGCGCGGCAGCCAGCGCCAGGGCATCAGCAGGCGCAGGCTGGCCAGCCACCAGGGCAGCAGGGGCTGTTCGAACAGCAGGTCATCGAGGCGGTAGCGGATCACGACGCGCTGGATGCGCAACAGACGGCGGACGGCGAGCAGCTTCATGCGTTATCGCTGGTATCAAGAGTGTGGGCGAGGCGACGCAGGCGCGCCTCGAGACGTTCGATGTCGACCTTCAGCGCATCGAGTTCGCTGAACGCCGCTTCGGCTTCGCGTTTGCCGACCAGGGTACGGGATTCCTCGGCCAGGTACTCGGAGAGGTTCTCGCTGAAGCGCGCCAGGCCCTGGCGGGTCCAGCGCGCGCGCAGGCGCAGGTGGCCGGCGATCAGCGCGGTGGGCACCGGGCCCAGCCAGCGCTGCAGCTCGTATTCCCAGTCCAGTTGCAGGTCCTGCAGGATGCCGAACAGGTCGAGCAGCACGGCGCTGTCGCCATGCAGTTCGACCTGGGGGCTGTGCAACACGGCGGTCTTGTCCTTAGCCAGGGCCAGCTGCGCCAGGCGCCCGGCGGGGGCGCGCAGCGTGCAGTCGACCTCGCTCTCCCAGTGGGCGGCGAGCATCAGGCCTTCCTCGTCGGGCAGCACGAACAGCTTCAGGGCCGGCTGCACGCAGTCGATCTCGATCACCCGCCCTTCCAACGCCGCCAGGCGCGGGAGGGCGGTGCTGTCCAGGCGCAGGACACGGTTGAGCCCGTGCTCGGCGCTGGCGAGCAGGCCGGCCAGGAGCATCAGGGCTTGATCCCCCGGTGCACGGCGACGATGCCGCTGGTCATGTTGTGGTAGGTGACGCGGTCGAAGCCGGCCTCGACCATCATGCTCTTGAGGGTTTCCTGGTCGGGGTGCATGCGGATCGATTCGGCCAGGTAGCGGTAGCTTTCCGAGTCGTTGGTGATCAGCTTGCCGGCCAGCGGCATGAAGGCGAACGAGTAGGCGTCGTAGGCCTTGGACATCAGCTTGTTGGTCGGCTTGGAGAACTCCAGGATCAACAGGCGGCCACCGGGCTTGAGCACCCGCAGCATGGAGCGGATGGCTTGGTCCTTGTGGGTCACGTTGCGCAGGCCGAAGGCGATGGTCACGCAGTCGAAGTGGTTGTCCGGGAACGGCAGCTTCTCGGCGTCGGCCTGGACGAACTCGATGTTGCCGGCCACGCCGCGATCAAGCAGGCGGTCACGGCCGACCTTGAGCATCGAGTCGTTGATGTCGGCAAGCACCACCTGGCCGGTCGGGCCGACCAGGCGCGAGAACTTGGCGGCCAGGTCGCCGGTGCCACCGGCGATGTCCAGCACCCGATTGCCGCTGCGCACGCCGGACAGCTCGATGGTGAAGCGCTTCCACAGGCGGTGCATGCCGCCGGACAGCACGTCGTTCATCAGGTCGTACTTGGCGGCCACCGAATGGAACACCTCGGCGACTTTCTTCGCCTTCTGGCTCTCGGGCACGTCCTGGTAGCCGAAGTGAGTAGTGGGTTCGGCGTGGTCGCCTTTGCGCTGGTCGGTCATATCGCTTCACCAGAAAAAAATTACGGCCATTCTAGGGGCTGCGGGCGGATTTGTCTTGGCGGGGTGTGTCATGCAGAGGGGGCGGGCATAATGGTGATTATGTCTTCATATCCAGGAACACCCGCATGACCCAGATCAGCGTCGAACGCAAACACTCCCTCGGCCGTGATGCCGCCCGTGCCAAGGCCGAGGCGCTGGTCGACAAGCTGACCCGCGAATACGACCTCAAGGCCACCTGGAACGGCGACCGCGTCGATGTGACGCGCAGCGGCGCCAACGGCAGCGTGCACATTGGCGAGGACACCATCCGCGTCGAGCTGAAGTTGGGCATGATGCTGTCGATGATGAGTGGCAGCATCAAGGGCGAGATCGAGCGGGCGCTGGACAAGGCGCTGGCCTGACACTGCGCGCTCCTTGCTGTTTGCGGGAGCGGACCTTGTGGGAGCAGTTATTGTGGGAGCGGGCTTGCCCCGCGATGGCGCCAGCCCAGGCAATCGCTATCGCGGGGCAAGCCCGCTCCCACGCAAACTAAACGCTGCATGACCTCACCTTAGGGTGAGGATTCTAATTTTTCCGCCTACCTTCACGCTCAAGCCCTGCCTCCCAGGGCAGTTCCTCCCTCCCTTGAACGAGCATGAGGTGCAGAGCATGGCCAAAGTGAATCTCAAGCAGAAAGACGACGCCCAAGGCAGTACCCTGGGCGAGGTGCGCGGCTACGCCCGCAAGATCTGGCTGGCGGGCATCGGTGCCTACGCCCGCGTCGGCCAGGAAGGTTCCGACTACTTCAAGGAGCTGGTGAAGGCCGGCGAAGGCGTCGAGAAACGCGGCAAGAAGCGCCTGGGCAAGGAGCTCGAGGCGGCCAACGGCCATCTTGACGAAGCCACCCAGGAAGTCAGCCGGGTACGCGGCAAGGTCGAGGTCCAACTGGACAAAATCGAGAAAGCCTTCGACGCCCGTGTCGGTCGCGCCTTGAATCGCCTCGGCATTCCGTCTAAACATGACGTTGAGGCGTTGTCCATCAAGCTTGAACAGCTGCACGAGCTGCTCGAGCGCGTCGCGCACAAACCATAAGGAGAGCAGGATGGCTGGCAAGAAGAACACCGAGAAAGAAGGCAGCTCCTGGATCGGCGGAATCGAGAAGTACTCCCGCAAGATCTGGTTGGCTGGCCTGGGTATCTACTCCAAGGTCGACCAGGATGGTCCGAAGCTGTTCGATTCGCTGGTGAAGGATGGCGAAAAGGCCGAGAAACAGGCGAAGAAAACCGCCGAAGACGTGGCCGAAAGCGCCAAGTCGTCGACCAACTCCCGGGTGTCGGGCGTGAAGGACCGTGCGCTGGGCAAGTGGAGCGAGCTGGAAGAGGCCTTCGACAAGCGCCTGAACAGCGCCATCTCGCGCCTGGGCGTGCCCAGCCGCAATGAGATCAAGGCCCTGCACCAGCAGGTCGACTCGCTGACCAAGCAGATCGAGAAGCTGACCGGCGCGTCGGTGACCCCGATCTCCAAGGCCGGTGCCAGCAAGACCGCGGCCAAGCCCCTGGCCAAGGCGGCAGCCAAGCCTGCGGCCAAGACCGCCGCGGCAAAACCGGCGGCCAAGCCTGCGGCGAAAACCGCGGCGGCCAAACCGGCAGCCAAGCCTGCGGCCAAACCCGCTGCTGCCAAGAAACCGGCTGTGAAAAAAACCGCCCCGGCCAAGTCGGCGGCAGCCAAGCCGGCTGCTCCGGCACCTGCCGCCACCGCGGCTCCGGCCCCGAGCGCGGCCCCGGCCAGCAGCACGCCGTCGGCACCGGTGAACGCGGCCACCCAGGCCTGACACCGCGTCGCCCATTTCGCGGGTGAACCCGCTCCCACAGGTTTTTCACAATCCTGTGGGAGCGGGTTCACCCGCGAAAGCTTCAACGCTGATCTGACGCGCCTACCCCTCCAGATACCGCATCGCCAACTGCTCCGCCGCCCTGCGTGCCGGTGCCTGCAGATGCGGCGCCACCAGCATCATCACCTGGTACACCACCACCCCCACGTCGCCCTCGCGCCCCAGTACCCGCTGGTAGTCCAGCGAGCACATCAGGGTCAGGGTGATCTGCTCCACCAGTTGCCCCAGCGCCTGGGTTTCACTGGTCACCTGGCCCTGGCCCTTGAGGCTGGCCAGCAATGCCGCCAAGGTGCGCTTGAGGGCGTTGATCAGGCTGCGCATGCCCCGCGCCAGCTTGGGCAGGCGCCCGGTGAGGTTGGACAGGTCCTGGAACAGGAAGCGGTACTGGGCCATGCGCTCGACGATCAGGTGCAGGAACAGCCAGTAGTCCTCGGCGTCCAGGCGCACGTCCAGGGGCGGATCGAGCAGTGGCATCAACGCCTCTTCGAAGCGTTCGAACAGGCCGATCACCAGCGGCTCCTTGCCGTGGAAGTGGTAGTACAGGTTGCCGGGGCTGATCCCCAGTTCGTTGGCGATCTCCAGGGTCGAGACGTTCGGCTCGCCCTGGCGGTTGAACAGCTGCAAGGCACATTCGAGGATACGGTCGCGGGTCTTCATCCGGTCAGCGCGCCAATACGTAGCTGCCCGGCGCGGGGCCCAGCGCTGGGTAGGTGGCGTTGCCCAGTTCCTCGCGGGGCGCCTTCAGCGTGCCGGAGCGCTCGCTGATCCATTCCAGCCACAGCGGCCACCAGCTGCCGTCGCGGCGTTGGGCATCGTGGAACCAGGCCCGCGGGTCGCTGGAGAGCTTGGGGTTTTCCAGGTAGTAGGCCTTGGGGTTGCCGGGCGGGTTGATGATGCTCTGGATATGGCCGCTGTTGGCCAGGATGAAACGCCGGTCGCCGCCGAGCAGCAGGGCCGAGCGGTAGACCGCGTCCCACGGGGTGATGTGGTCGTTGCTGCCGGCCACGGTGAAGCTGTCCAGCCCGACCTGCTTGAGGTCGATCGGCGTGCCGCACACCTCCAGCCCTTCGGGGAAGGTCAGCGGGTTGAGCTTGAAGAAGTCCAGCAGGTCGCCGTGCAGGGCGGCGGGCAGGCGGGTGTTGTCGGCGTTCCAGTAGAGGATGTCGAACGCCGGCGGGGTCTTGCCCATCAGGTAGTTGTTGACCCAGTAGTTCCAGATCAGGTCGTTGGGGCGCATCCAGGCGAAGATCCGCGCCACTTCGCCGCCATCTAGCACGCCGCGCTGGTACGAGCGGCGCTTGGCCGCCTCGATGGTCTGCTCGTCGGCGAACAGGCTGGCGGGGCTGTCGAACTGGCTGTCGAGCAGGCTCACCAGGTAGGTGGCGCTGCGCACCTTGCGCAGTTGCTTCTTGGCCTGCAGGTGGCCCTGCAACGCGGCCATGGTCAGGCCGCCGGCACAGGCGCCCATCAGGTTGGGATCGCGGCTGCCGCTGATGCTGCGGCAGGCGTTGAGCGCTTCCTCCACGGCCTGTACGTAACTGGACAGGCCCCACTCGCGGTGACGCGGATCGGGGTTGCGCCAGCTGACCATGAACACCTGCAGGCCCTGCTTGAGCATGTACTGGACGAAGCTGTTGGTCGGGCTCAGGTCGAAGATGTAGAACTTGTTGATCTGTGGCGGTATGACCAGCAGCGGCCGGGCGTACTGTTTCTCGCTCATGGGTTTGTACTGGATAAGCTCCAGCAGCTCGTTGCGAAACACCACAGCACCAGGGCTGGCGGCGAGGTTGCCGCCGACTTCGAAGGCGCGTTCGTCCACCTGGCGCGGCAGGCCGTCGTTATGGCGCAGGTCGTCGAGCAGGTGGCTGGCCCCGCGCAGCAGGCTCAGGCCGCCGGTGTTGAACAGCTCCTTGACCGCCAGCGGGTTGAGCAGCGAGTTGCTCGGGGCGAAGGCGTCGCTGACCAGGTTGAACAGGAACTGCGCCCGGGCGCGATCATCGTCGGCCAAGCTGCTTTCCTCGATCCACAGGCGGGTCTGCTTCTGCCAGGCGAGGTAGGCCTGCAGGCTGCGGCGGTAGAACGGGTTCTGGCTCCAGGTCGGGTCGCTGAAGCGCGTGTCGCGGGGGTGGGGCTGATAGGCGCTGTCGCCGATCAGCACGCGGCCCAGCTGGCCGCCGAGGCTCAGCAGGTGATGGGCGGTGTGCAGCGGGTTGCGCAGGCTGATCCTGCCGACCTGGCGCAGGGTCGAGATCAGGTCGCGACCGCGCAGGCCGGTGATGGCGTTCTGCACGTTCATGCTGGTGACGGGCACCGGTTTGTCTTTCATGCCAACACTCCATCGTTTAGCAATCGGGCCGATCGCGGGGCAAGCCCGCTCCCACGACAGCTTTCCTGGGGCCATGGGAGCGGGATCAGGTGCGCGCAGCGGGCCGGGGGTGCATGACCGCGCGTTGGCGTTCCTGCTCGAGGAATTTCATGATGATCGGCGCGACGGCCTCGGCCCGGGTGATCAGGAACAGGTGGCCGTCGTCGATTATGTGTAGCTGGGCATTGGGAATTCGCCAGGCCAGCAGGCGCATGTTGATCAGGGGGATCAACGGATCGTCGTCGCCGGCCAGCACCAGGGTGGGCTGGTGGATCTTGTGCAGCCAGTGGATGCTGGTCCAGCCGAGCCCGGCGAACAGCTGCCAGTAGTAGCCCAGCTTGCCGCCCGAGCGGACCTTCGAGGCATGCTGCATGGCCAGGTCCGGGTCGCGCCGGAAGCCGCCGCCATAGATCAGCGGGGCGATGCGGATCACATGGGAGGGCTGCACGTAGCGCCGTGGGCTGGCCATCATCCACAGCACCTTGGGCTTGCCCGGCACCATCACCGCGCCGGCGGCGGTGGCGGCCAGCACCAGCTTCTTGCAACGCTCGGGGTAGTCGTGGGCGAACTGCTGGGCCAGGGCGCCGCCCCAGGACACGCCGATGACATTGACCTGGCCGTAGTCCAGGTAGTCGAGCATGCGCGCGGTCAGCTTGGCCAGGCCGGGAAAGCGGTAGGGGTGGCGGGGCGTCGACGAGCCGCCGACCCCGGGCACGTCGAAGGCGATGACCTCCAGGTCCGGGTCCAGCGCCTCGATGAACGGGAACACCAGCTCGAGGTTGGCGCCGATGCCGTTGAAGATCAACAACGGTGTCAGGTGTGGCTTGCCCGGCCGGACCGCGGTGCGGATGGACTGATCGTCCAGCTCGACGGTCCTGAAAATGTACGGTTGCGGCATGCGCGTGACTCTGTGGTGAAGGTAGCGCCGCGATGCGCCGACAAGCCCATCGCGGCGGTTCGGTTCAACGCTCGTGCACGTATGTTCCCGGTGCGGCCTCGCCTGCGGTATAGGTGCGGTTACCCAGCTTTGTAGGCGCCTTCTTGAGTTCGCCGGCGCGCTCGCCCAGCCAGGCCTGCCAGTGCAGCCACCAGGAGTCGGCATGCTTGATGGCGTTGTCCTGCCAGGCCACCGGGTCGTCCGGGCGGTCCTCGCCGGTCATGAAGCGCGCCTTGGGGTTGCCCGGCGGATTGAGGATGCTCTGGATATGGCCGCTGTTGGACAGCACGAACTCGATCTTGCCGCCGAACAGGTGCGCCGAGCGGTAGCACGACTGCCACGGGGTGATGTGGTCGGCGGTGCCGGCGACGCTGTAGATGTCGCAGTCGACCTTCTTCAGGTCGATGGCGGTGCCGCATACCTCGAGGGCGTCGGAGCGGATCAGCGGGTTGTTCTTGAACATTTCGATCAGGTCGCCGTGGAAGGCGGCCGGTAGGCGGGTGGTGTCGTTGTTCCAGAACAGGATGTCGAACACCGGCGGCTCGTTGCCGAGCAGGTAGTTGTTGACCCAGTAGTTCCAGATCAGGTCGTTGGGGCGCATCCAGGCGAACACCTTGGCCATGTCGCTGCCTTCGAGCACCCCGGCCTGGTAGGAGTGGCGCTTGGCTGCTTCCAGGGTCTGCTCGTCGACGAACAGCGCGACCTGGGTGTCGACGGTGGTGTCGAGTACGCTCACCAGCAGGGTGAGGGCGTTGACCTTCTTCTCGCCAAGCGCGGCGTAGTGGCCCACCAGCGCGGTGCAGGTGATGCCGCCGGAGCAGGCGCCGAGCATGTTCAGATCCTTGCTGCCGGTGATCGACAGCACCGCGTCGACCGCCTCCTTGAGCGCGTCGATGTAGGTCGACAGGCCCCACTCGCGCTGGGCCTTGGTCGGATTGCGCCAGCTGACGATGAAGGTCTGCTGCTGGGAGCGCAGGCAGAAGCGCGCCAGGCTCTTTTCCGGGCTCAGGTCGAACACATAGAACTTGTTGATCTGTGGCGGCACCACCAGCAGCGGACGGCTGTGCACCTGTTCGGTGATGGGGCTGTACTGGATCAGCTCCAGCACATCGTTGCGGTACACCACCGAGCCTTCGCTGGTGCCGAGGTTCTTGCCGACCTCGAAGGCCTCCATGTTCACCTGGCTGGGCATGCCGCCGTTGTTGACGATGTCCTTGGCCAGGTTGGACAACCCGTCGAGCAGGCTCTTGCCGCCGGTCTCGAAGAAGCGCTTGACCGCGGCGGGATTGGAGAGGGTGTTGGTGGGGGCCATGGCCTCGGTCACCAGGTTGATGACGAACTGCCCGCGGCTGATGTCCTGGGGCGACAGGTCGCTTTCGCCGATCCAGTCGTTGAGCTCCTTGCGCCAGGCCAGATAGGTCTGCAGGTAGCGGCGGTACAGGGGGTTTTTGCTCCACGCCGGGTCGGCGAAGCGACGGTCGTCGCCTTCGGGCTGCAGGGCCGACTTGCCCAGCAGCACGTTCTTCAGATCCAGGCCGAAATGCGCCACGTGCTTGGCGCTGTGCAGGGGCTGGCGTACCGCCTGGCGCAGTACCGTGCGCGCCGATGTCAGCAGATCCTTGCGGCGAATGCCGATGACCGGGTTCAGCCCCAGGGTGTTTTCCGAGGCCTGCCGCTGCAACTCATCGTTGTTCTTGTTACTCATCTACGACGCTCCGTTGTCCTGAGACGAGTACCGGCGTGCTGTGACAGCCCGGTACTGCTACTCGGGTGACCAGTGATAAGGAACAGCGGTGCTGCGACCGGATGCGTGCCGATGATGAGCTGCGTGGGTTTCTGCGTGTGAAGACAACCTGCTTTCGCTCGCGACCTCTACATACCGGCCTGGCCCTGCCTGCCATCAAGGCAATGCAGGGAACTTGCCAGCTCCATTGGTTACCCGACTTTCGTGTAATGCGCAAGACAGCCAATCTTTGGCAGTCATCAAGGCATTCAAGCAGATGAGATTAGAAAATGCGCTCTAAAGCTTGCGAGCCTTGAGCTAGAGCATCAATTTCACCACCGATTCGGACGGGTCGCGGGACTTGCCGGCCTTGTGCAATTCGTCGAGGTAGTCGGCCCACAGCTGCTCCTGGCGCAGGCACAGCTGCTCGAGGTACTCCCAGGTGAACAATCCGGAGTCATGGCCGTCGTCGAAGCTCAGTTTCAGTGCATATTGACCGGCTGGTTCCAGGCCGCTGAGGCCGACGTTGATCTTGCCGAACTGCAGGATGGGATTGCCGTGACCCTGGACCTCGGCGGAGGGCGAGTGCACGCGCAGGAATTCGGCGGGCAGCTGGTAGACCTCGCCGGGGGCGTAGGTGAGGGTGAGGGTCTTGGAGGCTTTGTGCAGGTTGATGGCGGTGGGGAGGCGGGCCATGGGTGGAATCTCTGGTGAGCTGATGGTGCAAGCTTCGGGAGATTCAGGAGATTGTGCAAGGGGGCTGCTTTGCAGCCCTTTCGCGGCACAAGGCCGCTCCTACAAGGAGAATGCAGTCCCCCCCTGTAGGAGCGGCCTCGTGCCGCGAATGGGCCGCGCAGCGGCCCCATGCGGTCTTACAGGATGTAACGCGACAGGTCTTCGTTCTGCGCCAGCTCGCCCAGGTGGCTGTTCACGTAGGCGGCGTCGATGTGGATCGGCGTCTCGTCATGCGTGCTGGCCAGGTCGCCGGCGCTGAACGACACCTCTTCAAGCAGGCGCTCGAGCAGGGTGTGCAGGCGGCGGGCACCGATGTTCTCGGTCTTTTCGTTGACCTGGTAGGCGATCTCGGCCAGGCGCTTGATGCCGTCGGCGGCGAACTCGATGTTCAGGCCCTCGGTCTTGAGCAGGGCGCTGTATTGCTCGGTCAGCGAGGCGTGCGGCTCCTTGAGGATGCGCTCGAAGTCTTCCGGGGTCAGCGCCTTGAGCTCGACACGGATCGGCAGGCGGCCCTGCAGCTCGGGCACCAGGTCGCTCGGCTTGCTCAGGTGGAAGGCGCCGGAGGCGATGAACAGGATGTGGTCGGTCTTGACCATGCCCAGCTTGGTGTTGACGGTGCAGCCCTCGATCAGCGGCAGCAGGTCGCGCTGCACGCCTTCACGGGAGACATCGGCGCCGCCGACGTTGCCACGCTTGGCCACCTTGTCGATCTCGTCGATGAACACGATGCCGTGCTGTTCGACCGCTTCCAGGGCCTTGGCCTTGAGCTCTTCCTCGTTGACCAGGCGGCCGGCTTCCTCGTCGCGGACCATCTTCAGGGCATCCTTGACCTTCAACTTGCGGCTCTTGCGCTTGCCCTTGCCCATGTTGGCGAACAGGCTCTGCAGCTGGTTGGTCATCTCTTCCATGCCGGGCGGCGCGGCGATCTCGACGCCCATGTTCTCGGCGACTTCGATCTCGATTTCCTTGTCGTCCAGCTGGCCTTCGCGCAGACGCTTGCGGAACAGCTGGCGAGTGTTGGAGTCGCTGCTGGACTGCTGGGCTTCCTCGCTGAAGCTGCTGACCCGCGCCTGCGGCAACAGGGCGTCGAGGATGCGATCTTCGGCGGCGTCCTCGGCGCGGTGGCGCACGCGGACGATTTCCTGCTCGCGGAGCATCTTCAGGGCGGCGTCGGCCAGATCGCGGATGATCGACTCGACATCACGGCCAACGTAGCCCACTTCGGTGAACTTGGTCGCTTCGACCTTGATGAACGGCGCGTTGGCCAGCTTGGCCAGGCGGCGGGCGATCTCGGTCTTGCCGACGCCGGTGGGGCCGATCATCAGGATGTTCTTGGGGGTCACTTCGGCACGCAGCTCGGCGGGGAGCTGCATGCGCCGCCAGCGGTTGCGCAGGGCAATGGCGACGGCGCGCTTGGCGTCGTCCTGGCCGATGATGTGGCGGTTGAGTTCGTGAACGATTTCGCGGGGGGTCATGGACATGATGAATGTGGTCCTCGAGCAGAGTGATCAGTGTGGAAAAGTCCCGCTGCGAGCGGGACGCCAAAACAACTGATTCACTCGGCCAGGTCCTGCTCCTCGATGGTCAGGTTGTGGTTGGTGAACACGCAGATGTCGCCGGCGATGTTCAGGGCGGCCTCGGTGATTTCACGGGCCGACAGGTCGGTCTTGTTCAGCAGCGCGCGGGCCGCGGCCTGGGCGTAGCCGCCACCGGAGCCCATGGCGATCAGGCCGTCCTCGGGCTCGACCACGTCACCGTTGCCGGTGATGATCAGGGAGGCGTCCTTGTTGGCCACGGCCAGCATGGCTTCCAGACGGCTGAGCGAGCGGTCGGTGCGCCATTCCTTGGCCAGCTCGACGGCGGCACGCACCAGGTGGCCGGAGTGTTTCTGCAGCTGGGCTTCGAAGCGCTCGAACAGGGTGAAGGCATCGGCGGTGGCACCGGCGAAGCCGGCGATGACCTGGCCGTTGTACAGGCGACGGACCTTCTTGGCGTTGCCTTTCATCACGGTGTTGCCGAGGGAAACCTGGCCGTCGCCGCCCATGACGACTTTGCCGTTACGGCGGACAGAAACGATGGTAGTCAAGGGAGAGTCTCCACGCAGCGGGGCGAAAATGCCTGATGCAGACTCATATGGGGGGAGGGGGGAAGGATTTCAACCACATTGGATGAATGGTTGCTCCTGGCTTCAGGTCGAGCCCGGTCGGTGTAGGAGCGGCCTTGCGCCGCGAAAGGGCCGCAGAGCGGCCCCGGCAATTTCTGTGTGGCCCGAAATCCCGGGGTCGCTGCGCGACCCTTTCGCGGCACAAGGCCGCTCCTACAGGAGGGCGAGTAAACCGTGGTCAGGCCTCGTGGCAGACGTGCCCGTCGACCAAGGTATAACGCACCGCGCCCGGCAGGCAGTGGCCGATGAACGGGCAGTTGGCGCCGCGAGAGAACCACTGCTCGCCAGCAACCGTGGACGCTTTTGGATCGAACAGCACCAGGTCCGCCGCGCCGCCCACCCTCAGTTCGCCGGCCGGCAGGCGCATGGCCGCCGCCGGGCCGCTGCTCAGGCGTGCCAGCAGGGTAGGCAGGTCGAGCAGGCCGTCCTCGACCAGGGTCATGGCCAGCGGCAGCAACAGCTCGACGCTGCTGATCCCCGGCTCGGTGGCACCGAACGGCGCCAGCTTGGCGTCGCGCTCGTGGGGCTGGTGATGGCTGGAGATCGCCTGGATCACCCCGGACTTCACCGCCTCGCGCAGGCCGTCGCGGTCGGCGGCGGTGCGCAGCGGCGGCTGCACGTGGTAGAGGCTTGAGAAGTCGCGCAGCGCCTCGTCGGTGAGGATCAGCTGGTACAGCGCCACGTCGGCGGTGACCGGCAGCCCCAGCGCCTGGGCCTGGGCGATCAGCCGGGCGCCGCGGGCGCTGGTGATCTGGGTGAAGTGGGCGCGTACGCCGGTCTGCTCGACCAGCAGCAGGTTGCGGGCCAGGGCCACGGTTTCGGCGGTTTCCGGGATGCCCGGCAGGCCGAGGAAGCTGGCCATCGGGCCTTCGTGGGCCAGGCCGCCTTGCGACAGGTCGCGATCCTGGGAGTGGAACACCACGGTCAGGTCGAAGGTCGCCGCGTACTCCAGGGCACGGGCCAGGGTGCGGTTGTTGGGGATTTCCTTGAGGCCGTTGCCGAAGGCCACGCAACCGGTGTCGCGCAGGGCCACCAGTTCGGCCAGTTGCTCGCCTTCCAGGCCCTTGGTCAGGGCGCCGATCGGGTAGACCTTGCTGTTGGCGGCTTCGCGGGCGCGGTCGAGGATCAGTTCGGCGACCGCCGAAGTGTCCAGCACCGGCTTGGTCTGCGGCGGGCAGCACAGGCTGGTGACGCCACCGGCCACGGCGGCACGGGTTTCGCTGGCGATGTTGCCCTTGCGGCTGTAGCCCGGCTCGCGCAGGGAGACACCGAGGTCGACCAGGCCCGGGGCGGCCACCAGGCCGTCGGCCTGGATCGTGCGGCTGGCGCTGAAGCCGGCCGGCGCCGCGCCGATGGCGGCAATACGGCCGCCGTCCAGGTGCAGGTCGGTGATGCGGTCCAGGCCGCTGGCAGGATCAATGACCCGGGCGCCGATAATGCTGATGGTCACTGGGCGTTCTCCTGGTCGAATTGACGTTGCGCGTTCTGCCCGCTCATGGCCATGGACAGCACGGCCATGCGCACGGCGATGCCGTAGGTGACCTGGTTGAGGATCACCGAGTGCTGGCCGTCGGCCACTGCCGATTCGATCTCCACGCCGCGGTTGATCGGGCCCGGGTGCATGACGATGGCATCCGGCTTGGCACCGGCCAGGCGCGCGGTGGTCAGGCCGAACAGGCGGTAGAACTCGCCCTCGCTGGGCAGCAGGCCACCGGCCATGCGCTCGCGCTGCAGGCGCAGCATGATCACCACGTCGACGTCCTTGAGGCCTTCGGCGAGGTCGGTGTAGACCTTCACCCCGTACTGCTCGATACCGATCGGGATCAGCGTCTTCGGACCGATCACGCGGATGTCCGGGCAGCCCAGTGCCTTGAGCGCGAGCATGTCCGAGCGGGCCACCCGCGAGTGCAGGATGTCGCCGACGATGGCCACGGAGAGGTTTTCGAAACCGCCCTTGTGCCGACGAATGGTGAGCATGTCGAGCATGCCCTGGGTCGGGTGGGCGTGGCGGCCGTCGCCGCCGTTGATCACCGCCACGTCCGGGCACACATGCTCGGCGATGAAGTGGGCGGCGCCGGAGTCGGAGTGGCGCACGACGAACATGTCGGCGGCCATGGCCTCCAGGTTGCGCAGGGTGTCGAACAGGGTCTCGCCCTTGCTGGTCGAGGAGGTCGACACGTTCAGGCTGATCACGTCGGCCGACAGGCGCTGGGCGGCCAGTTCGAAGGTGGTGCGGGTACGGGTGGAGTTCTCGAAGAACACGTTGCACACGGTCTTGCCGCGCAGCAACGGGACTTTCTTCACGGCCCGGGCGCCGACTTCGAGGAAGGAGTCGGCGGTGTCGAGGATCTCGGTGAGCAGTTCGCGGGGCAAACCGTCGAGCGAGAGGAAGTGGCGCAGCTGGCCCTGGTCATTGAGCTGCAGCGGGCGCTTGGCGTCGAATGGCGTCATCGCGGGGGACTCTTAAAGGGCGGAAGCGGGAGCGAGGTCCTGGCGCTCGAGGGCGAGCGGCGTGGGTCCGGTCAATTTTACCCGTTCATGGGCCGCCAGGGACAGGGTGGCGCCGAGTACATTCGGGCGGATCGGCAATTCGCCGGCATCCAGGTCGAGCAGACAGGCCAAGGTCACGCTGGCCGGGCGGCCATAGTCGAACAGTTCGTTAAGGGCGGCGCGAATGGTGCGCCCGCTCATCAGCACGTCGTCCACCAGCACCAGATGCTGGCCTTCGATCTCGAACGGCAGCTCGGACGGGCGCACCTGCGGGTGCAGGCCGTTTTGGCTAAAGTCGTCGCGGTAGAAGGACACATCCAGGGTGCCCAGCGGGCCTTGGTCGCCCAGCTCGGCCTGCAGGGCCTGGGCCACCCACACGCCGCCGGTGCGGATGCCGATGAAGCGCGGCTCGCTGATGCCGCGGCGGGCCAGGTGGGCGCGAAGGTCGACGGCCATCTGCCGGATCAGGTCGGCGGGATTGGGTAGGCTCATTGCGTGCTCCTCGGAAGGCGGGCGCCGGCTCCAGCCGGCGGCAAAGCGGATTTAAGTGTTGGCCTCCAGCCAGCCTTGCAGCAGCAGGGCGGCGGCGATGGCGTCGACCGGGTTGTCGCGGTAGCTGCCATGGCGCCCGCTTCGGGCCATCTGCTCGCCCTTGGCCTCGAAGGTGGTCAGGCGTTCGTCGTGGGTGTGCACCGGCAGGTTGTAGCGACCGTGCAGGCGCCGGGCAAACTTCTCGGCGCGCTCGCTCATCTCGCTGGGCGTGCCGTCCATGTTCAGCGGCAGGCCGACGACGATGGCGTCGGGTTTCCATTCCTTGATCAGCTTCTCGACCTGGTTCCAGTCCGGCACGCCGTTCTGCGCCTTGAGCGTGCACAGTTCGCGGGCCTGGCCGGTGATCACCTGGCCGACGGCGACGCCGATCTGCCGGGTGCCGTAGTCGAAGCCCAGCAGCAGACGCAGTTCGGCCATCAGGCGTGGCCCGCCTGGCTGGTCAGCAAGCTGAGGTTGATCCCCAGGCTCGCGGCGGCGGCGCCCAGGCGCTGGTCGCTGGCCAGGCCGAAGATGATCTCGGGGTCGAAGGGGCAGTTGAGCCAGGCGTTATCGGCCAGCTCCGCCTCCAGCTGGCCGGCTTCCCAGCCCGCGTAGCCCAGGGTGATCAGGCTCTTGCGCGGGCCGTCGCCGGCGGCGATGGCGAACAGCACGTCCTGGGAGGTGGACAGCGACAGACCCTCCAGCTCGACCGTGGCCTGGTAGTTGCGGTCGTTGCTGTGCAGCACGAAACCGCGGTCGGTCTGCACCGGGCCGCCCTGGTAGATCGGAATGTGCAGGGTGCTGGCGGGCGGCTCGTCGTTCGGGCGCAACTGCTCGAGGATGTCGGCCAGGTTCAGCTCCTGCGGGCGGTTGACCACCAGGCCCATGGCGCCGTGGGCATTGTGCTCGACGATGTAGGTGAGGGTCTGGGCAAAGTTCGGATCGGCCATGTGCGGCATGGCGATCAGGAACTGGTGCTTGAGGTAGCTGGGGGCGAGGGTCTTCATGTCCGCTAGTGTGGCGCCAGGTGGCGGGGCTGGCAAGGTGCGCGAGTGGCTGTCGGTGCCCCTTGTAGGAGCGGCCTTGTGCCGCGAAAGGGCTGCGTAGCGGCCCCAAGGATCTTGGCCTCGTGCAGAATCGCCGGGGCTGCTGTGCAGCCCTTTCGCGGTACAAGGCCGCTCCTACAGGGGCCAAGCAAGCCTTGCCGTTAGTTGCTCGACAGCTTGTCCCCGCGGGCAAAGCGCCAGGTGCGGATGATCTCCAGGCGGTCGAATTCCGCCAGGTCGCCGGTGAACGGCGCGAACGGCGCCGCCAGGCGCACGATGCGCTGGGCCGCCTGGTCCAGCACCGGCTGGCCCGAGGACTCCAGCACCAGCACTTCGTACAGCGAGCCATCGCGGTTGATCGATACCATCATTCGCAAACTGCCATACATCTGCTGGCGTCGGGCTTCCTCGGGGTAGTTGAGGTTGCCGATGCGCTCGACCTTCTTGCGCCACTCTTCCTTGTACCAGGCGCCCTTGTCGCGCAGGGTTGAGGCGGCGTTCAGGCGATGGATGCGCGGGCGCTTGGCATACAGTTGCTGTTCATGGGACAGCTCGGCCTCGAGGCTGGCGATCTGGCTGGACAGCTGCGAGCTGTCGAAGTCCGGCACCTTGGCTTCGGGTTTGGGCTGCGGCTTGCTTTCCTTCGGCTTGGGCTCGACCTTCTGGGTTTTCGGCGCCTGGGTGGCGACCACGGACTTCGCCGGTGCGGGCGGGGTTTCCGGTTTCGCGGCCGGTGGCGGGGTGATCTTGTTGATCTTGCTGTCCTGGAACGGCGCGACCTCGGTGGTCTTGGGCACCGCCTTTTTATCCAGGGTGCCGCTGCCCTGCTGGTTGTCCTGGGCCTGGAAGTCGGCTTTCTCGGGCGCTTTTTCGCTCTTGAAGGTGGCCAGGGTGATGTCCATGGTGTGACGGATATCAGCCGGTTTGACCACGGTGAAACCCACGCCCAGGATCAGCGCCAGGTGCACCAGGGCAGCCAGGAACAGGGTGAAGCCGAGCCGGTCCACCGGGCGAACGCGGGGTGGCAGCAGGTCGGCGGGGATGTCGGCGGGCAGCGTCATCAGGTATCCAGCAACCGCGAAACAGGGCGCAGGTCAGCGAAAAGGACCGGCATCATACCCCACTCCGCGGGTTTGCCACGTGTCGGCGGTCAGCGCGCCTGCAACTGGCGATCAATGGCGTCCATCAAGCGGCCGCCGATATCGGTGTTGTAGGCCGCGTCGATCTCGCGAATGCAGGTCGGGCTGGTGACGTTGATTTCGGTGAGGTAGTCGCCGATCACGTCCAGGCCGACGAACAGCAGGCCCTTTTCGCGCAGGGTCGGGCCGACCTGGGCGGCGATCCAGCGGTCGCGCTCGCTCAACGGCCGGGCTTCGCCGCGTCCGCCGGCGGCCAGGTTGCCGCGGGTCTCGCCGCTGGCCGGGATGCGCGCCAGGCAGTAGTCCACCGGCTCGCCGTCGATCATCAGGATGCGCTTGTCGCCGTCCTTGATCGCCGGCAGGTAGGCCTGGGCCATGATCTGCTGGGCGCCGAGCGCGGTCAGGGTCTCGAGGATCACCGACAGGTTGGGGTCGCCGGCCCGGTGGCGGAAGATCGAGGTGCCGCCCATGCCGTCGAGCGGCTTGAGGATCACATCGCCATGTTCGGCGGCGAAGGCGCGGATGATGTCCGGGCGGCGGCTGACCAGGGTCGGCGGCGTGCACTGCGGGAACAGCGTGGCGAACAGTTTCTCGTTGCAGTCACGCAGGCTCTGCGGGCGGTTGACCACCAGGACGCCTTCGGCCTCGGCCTGTTCCAGCAGGTAGGTGCTGTAGACGAACTCCATGTCGAAGGGCGGGTCCTTGCGCATCAGGATCACGTCCAGCTCGGCCAGGGGGCTGTCCTGCTCCTCGTCCAGCTCGAACCAGCGGGCCGGGTCGGCGAACACCTTGAGCGGACGCATCCGCGCGCGGGCCTTGCCCTGGGCCTGGTACAGGTCGCGCTGTTCCATGTAGAACAGGCTCCAGCCGCGGGCCTGGGCAGCCAGCAGCATGGCCAGCGAGCTGTCCTTTTTGTAGGAGATGGACGCGATGGGGTCCATGACAATCCCGAGGCGAACGCTCATGGGGTAGTTCCTCTTGGCGGCCGGTGGCCGCGATGGCACGAAAGAAAAGTGGCTCAGGGTGGCGCCGGGCGCGCCCACGGTCAAGGGGCGGGCGGATGGAATGGCCTCCGGGAGTGTGCTAAAAAGGCCGGACAAGTGGTCTGTGTTGGCCTCCAGCCTGGCCGTACCTCCAAGAGCTGGGGCTGCTGCGCAGCCCATCGCGACACAAGGCCGCTCCCACAGGGTTCGGCGTCGGATGGCTGCTCAGCGCAACGCATGGACAGGTGGGAGCGGCCTTGTGTCGCGATGGGGCGCGAAGCGGCCCCAGGATTTCGGCCCCGGCAGCGATGGTAGTGCGACTATGGAACAACCCCTGAAGGTGATGGTGATCGACGACTCCCGCACGATCCGCCGCACCGCGCAGATGTTGCTCGGCGAGGCCGGCTGCGAGGTGATCACCGCCAGCGACGGCTTCGACGCCCTGGCCAAGATCGTCGACCACAAGCCCCGGATCATCTTCGTCGATGTGCTGATGCCGCGCCTTGACGGTTACCAGACCTGCGCCATCATCAAGCACAACAACGCATTCAAGGACACCCCGGTGATCCTGCTCTCTTCCCGTGATGGCCTGTTCGACAAAGCCCGCGGCCGAGTGGTCGGCTCCGACCAGTTCCTGACCAAACCGTTCAGCAAGGAAGAACTGCTCGACGCGATCCGTGCCAGCGTGCCCGGTTTCGCCGCGCAGGACCCAAACGCACCCTGACGCCGCCTTCACCGGACGGCGTCTCTATTTCCTGATGGGGAAACAGCATGGCCCGAATTCTGATTGTCGATGATTCGCCGACAGAGATGTATCGATTGACCGAATGGCTCGAAAATCACGGCCACCAGGTGCTCAAGGCCGACAATGGCGCCGACGGCGTGGCCCTGGCCCGTCAGGAAAAACCCGACGCCGTGCTGATGGACATCGTCATGCAAGGCATGAATGGTTTCCAGGCCACCCGCCAGTTGAGCAAGGATGACGAGACCCGTCACATCCCGGTGATCGTGGTGACCACCAAGGATCAGGATACCGATCGCATCTGGGCCCTGCGCCAGGGCGCCCGGGACTTCCTCACCAAACCGGTGGAAGAAGACGCCCTGATCGCCAAGTTGAAAGAAGTGCTCGGCGCTTGACCACCCGCCCGCAGGGCGCGTCGCTGACCGCCTTCGAGCTGTTGCTGGACATCGACCGGCGCTGCCGCCTGCTGGTGGCCGACCAGCCACCGCAGGACATCCGCCTGCAGCAGTGGAGTGGCATCGGCTTTCGCATCGCCGGGCAATGGTTCGTCGCGCCCATGGGCGAGGTCGCCGAGGTGCTGCGCGAGCCCCGCAGCAGCCGGGTACCAGGCGTGCAGCCCTGGGTCCGCGGGGTGGCCAACCTGCGCGGGCGACTGTTGCCGGTGATGGACCTGTGCGCGTTTTTCGGCCTTGGCCCGGCGGCGGCGGGCAAGCAACGGCGGGTGCTGGTGCTCGATCACGAGGAGTTGTTCGCCGGGCTGCTGGTGGACGAGGTGGTGGGTCTGCAGCACTTCGCCCTGAGCAGCCTCGAGCTGTCGCCGCCGCAGCCATTGATCCGCGCGGCCGCGCCCTTCGTGCAGGGCCATTTTCCCCGTGAACGCAACTGGGCGATCTTCAGCCCGTTCGCCCTGGCCCAGGCCCCGGGTTTTCTCGATGTGGCGTTGTAGAGGATTTTCGACGTGAACAAGCCAGGACCTTCCGTAGCCACCGCCGGCGTTTTGCCAGCCGCCGTGGCCCAGCGCCCGCGCAGCACCGCGCAGATCACCGTGCTGTTCGTGGTGCTGATCCTGTCGATCGTCCTGCTGTTCGCCAACTTCGCCTACCTCAACACCCAGGCCAACCACGACAAACAGTACATCGGCCATGCCGGCGAGCTGCGCGTGCTGTCCCAGCGCATCGCCAAGAACGCCACCGAGGCGGCGGCGGGCAAGGCACTGGCGTTCAAGCTGCTCAGCGATGCGCGCAACGACTTCGAGCGGCGCTGGAGCTACCTGCGCGAGGGCGACAAGACCACAGGCCTGCCCGCCGCGCCGGTGACGGTGCGCGACGAGATGGACGCGGTGCGCCAGGACTGGGAGAACCTGCGCAAGAACACCGACACCATCCTCGCCAGCGAACAGACCGTGCTGTCGCTGCACCAGGTCGCGGCCACCCTGGCCGAGACCGTGCCGCAATTGCAGGTCGAGTACGAGAAGGTGGTGGAGATCCTGCTGCAGAGCGGCGCGCCGGCCAATCAGGTGGCAGTGGCCCAGCGTCAGCTGCTGCTGGCCGAACGCATACTTGGTTCGGTCAATACCGTGCTTGCCGGCGACGAGACCTCGGTGCAGGCCGCCGACGCCTTCGGTCGCGACGCCAGCCGCTTCGGCCAGGTGCTCGAAGGCATGCTCGCCGGCAATCCGGCGATCCAGGTCACCCGGGTCGAGGACGCCGATGCCCGGGCACGGCTGGCCGAGATTGCCGAATTGTTCCAGTTTGTCTCGGGTTCGGTGGACGAGATCCTTGAAACCTCACCCGAACTGTTCCGGGTGCGCGAGGCCGCCGGCAATATCTTCAGCCTGTCGCAGACCCTGCTCGACGAGGCCTCGCACCTGGCCAACGGCTTCGAGAACCTGGCCGGTGGGCGCACCCTGGACACCGTCGGCGGCTACGTGCTCGGCCTGCTGGCGCTGGCCTCGATCATCCTCATCGGCCTGGTGATGGTGCGCGCCACTCACCGCCAGCTGCGCGAGACCGCCGAGAAGAACGAACGCAACCAGCAGGCGATCATGCGCCTGCTCGACGAGATCGAGGAGCTGGCCGACGGCGACCTGACCGTCACGGTGTCGGTCACCGAGGACTTCACCGGCGCCATCGCCGACTCGATCAACTACTCGGTCGACCAACTGCGCGACCTGGTCGCCACCATCAATCACAGCGCCGAGCAGGTCGCCGCCGCCGTGCAGGACACCCAGAACACCGCCCGCCAGCTGGCCAAGGCCTCCGAGCACCAGGCCGAGCAGATCAGCGAGGCCTCCGAGGCGGTGGGCGACATGGTCGAGTCGATCGACCGGGTCTCGGCCCACGCCTATGAGTCAGCCAAGGTGGCCGAGCGCTCGGTGGCCATCGCCAACAAGGGCAACGAGGTGGTGCACAACACTATCCACGGCATGGACAACATCCGTGAGCAGATCCAGGACACCGCCAAGCGGATCAAGCGCCTGGGCGAGTCGTCCCAGGAGATCGGCGACATCGTCAGCTTGATCGACGATATTGCCGAGCAGACCAACATCCTCGCCCTCAACGCGGCGATCCAGGCTTCGCTGGCCGGCGAGGCCGGTCGCGGCTTCGCCGTGGTCGCCGACGAGGTGCAGCGCCTGGCCGAGCGATCCTCCTCGGCGACCCGGCAGATCGAGGCGCTGGTGCGGACCATCCAGGTCGACACCAACGAGGCGGTGATTTCCATGGAACAGACCACCGCCGAAGTGGTGCGTGGCGCGCGCCTGGCGCAGGATGCCGGGGTGGCCCTGGCGGAAATCGAGGGCGTTTCGCAGACCATGGCTGAACTTATCCACAGTATCTCCGACGCCGCCCAGTTACAGACCTCCTCGGCGGGGCAAATTTCCCACACCATGGCGGTGATCCAGCAAATCACTGCGCAGACCTCCGCCGGCTCCGGCGCCACCGCCGACAGCATCCGCCATTTGGCGCGCATGGCCAGCGAGATGCGCCGCTCGGTGTCCGGCTTCACCTTGCCCAAACCGGTGGAGCGCTCGTGAACGAGGCGAACCTGAACGCGCCCGGCGAGCGTCACGACACGGTGGCCCTGGCCTGGACCAAGGCGCCGATCCTCGATTGCCTGGGTCAGGCGCGTCAGGCCCTGGAGCGCTTCTCGGCGGAGCCGGGCGACCTGTCGATGCTGGCGTTCTTCGTCGACAACCTGCACCAGGTCCACGGCTGTCTGCATATGCTCGCGCTGCCGGGCGCGATGCGCCTGGCCGAGGAGCTGGAACTGCTCGGGCGGGCCATGGCCGACGGCCAGGTGAGCCCGCGTGGCGATTGCCTGGGCGCGCTGTTCCGCGGGCTCGAGCAATTGCCGCCGTACCTGGACCGCCTGCGCGGCGCGCGCCACGACCTGCCGTTGGTGGTGATGCCGCTGCTCAACCAGCTGCGGGTCTGCCGAGGCGCCGAACCCCTGGCCCAGGGCAGCCTGCTGGGTGACCTGGGGCAGCGGCTGGCCGGCGCGGCGGACCTGGCCAACCTCGACCTGTCGCTGGGCAGTTGGCGTGAGCACATGCAGGCCGGCGCCGGGCGCGATGCATTGCGCTCGGTAGTGATGGCCCTGTGCGACGACCTGATGCGCATCAAGGATCGCCTCGACCCCTTCGTCGGCGGCGAGCGTTCGCCCAGCGAGTCACTGGAGTCGCTGCTGCCGCCCTTGCGGCACGTGGCCGATACCCTGGCGGTGCTTGGCTTCCAGCAGCCGCGGCGGGTGATAATCGACCAGGTGCTGGCGTTGCAGGCACTGGTCGAAAAAGACGGCGGCGTGGACGAGGCTGTGCTTATGGATGTCGCCGGGGCACTGCTGTATGTCGAGGCCACCCTCAACGGCATGGTTGGTCCGCTGGAGGAAATCAGCCCCGGCAGCCTGCCCGGCTCGGACCTGGCCGAAATCCGCCAGCTGGTGCTCAACGAATCGCTCAACGTGCTGCAACAGTCCAAGGACCTGATCGGCGATTGCCTGGAGTCCGACTGGTCACGCCAGCGTCTGCAAGCCCTGCCCGGGTTGCTGCAACAGGTGCGCGGGGCGCTGGCGATGCTGATGCTGCCAGCCGCCGCCGAGGTGTTCGCCGGTTGCGCGGGCTATGTGCAAGGCTGGCTGGTGCACCTGGAGGATGAGCCGCAAGCGGACGAACTGGCGCACCTGGCCGATGCCCTGAGTGCCGGCGAGGCCTGGCTGCAATGGCGGGTGGCCGATCCGCTGGCCGACGCCCAGTGCTTCATCGACATGGCCCACGCCAGCTTGTCCGCGCTGGGCGTGCAGTGCGCGCGTGACACGGCAACTGCGGGCGGCGAGCAGGCGTTGGACGGTATCGACGATGAGTTGCGCGAAGTATTCCTCGAAGAGGCTAGCGAGCTGCTCCCGGAAATCGAGCGCCAATGGCTGCGCTGGCGCGCCGACAACGGCCTGCGCGAGGCGTTGATCGAGGTGCGCCGGGCACTGCATACACTCAAGGGCAGCGGGCGGATGGTCCATGCCGAAGCCGTGGCCGAGCTGGCCTGGGGCGCCGAGCACCTGCTCAATCGGGTGCTGGAAGGGCGCATCGTGCTCAGCGCCGAAGGCCTGGTGGCCCTGCAGCAGGTGTTCGTGCGCCTGCCCGACCTGCTTGCTGATTTCGCCGCCAGCCAGTTGCCGCCCACGGCCGAGATCGAGCAGCTGGCCGGGCACCTGCATGCGCTGGCGCTCAACGACACGCCGGTCAGCGCCAGTATCGATGGCCTCGATCCGCACTTGCTTGAGATCTTCCGCAACGAGGCCCAGGGCCATTTGGCCGGGCTCGATGGGTTCCTGCAGGCGGCCGACGGCCAGGGCATCGCGGTCAACGACAGCCTGCAACGCGCCCTGCACACCCTCAAGGGCAGCGCTGCCATGGCCGGCGTGATGCCGGTGGCGGAGCTGGCCACCGCCCTCGACCGCCTGGTGCGTGAATACAAGGGGCACCAGTTGCCCCTGCAAGTGGCCGAGATCGAACTGCTGGAGGCGGCTCGCTCGCTGTTGCACCTGGGCCTGGCCCAGCTGGGCAGCACGCCGCTGGCGCCGATCCCCGGGGCCGCCGGGCTGATCGAACAGGTCGGGCAGACGGTTGACGCCCGGTTGGCCCAACTCCAGGCCGAGCCGCATCCGCCGCGCCGGCTCCGGCGCGATCCGCAGCTGACGGCCACCTTCCTGACCATGGGCATGGATATCCTGCTCGATGCCGAGGCGCGGCTCGCCAACTGGCAGGGCGATCCCACGCAACACCATGAGTTGCACCTGCTGCTCGAGGAGATGACCACCCTCGGTCACGGCGCGCACCAGGCCGAGCTGTGGCAGGTGGATGAGGTCTGCGAAGGGCTGCTCGACCTGTACGGTGCGGTGGAGGAGGGCAGCCTGGCCGTCACGCCGCGCTTCTTCGCCGTTGCCCGGCAAGCCCATGAGGCGCTGCTCGACCTGTTCGACGAGATAGCCGCCGGCCAGGACCCGAATCCCCGGCCCGAATGCCTGGCGGCCCTGCATGGCCTGCTCGATGATGCCCTCGACCCTGCAGCATTGGGTTTGGTCGGGGCGAACGGCGTCACGGTGCTTACGGCTCCAGGCGAGTTGCCGGACCCGGCGCTGGTCGAGCTGTTCCTCGAAGAGGCCGGGGATATCCTTGACGGTGCCGACCAGGCCTTGCGGCAATGGAAGGCCGATCCGGACAGCCTGTCGCCGCTGTCGGCGCTGCAGCACGATGTGCTCACCCTCAAGGGAGGGGCACAGATGGCGGCGATCGGCGCCGTCGAGGTGCTGGGCCAGGAGCTGGCGCTGCTCTACGAAGGCTTGGTGGACCGTCGGCTGGGTGCCAGCCCGGCACTGTTCGAGCTGCTCCGGCGCAGCCATGACGCCCTGGCCGAAATGCTGCGCAGCCTGCGCGAGGGCCAGGCACCGCTGTCGGCGGTGGCGTTGCTGGGCGAATTGCGTGAGTTCCGCCACAGCGCCCCGCCTCCCGTCACCTCCGAGCCGCAGGACGACAACGAAGAAACCGAGAGCGACAAGGAACTGCTGGAGGTCTTCCTCGAAGAGAGCTCCGATATTCTCGAGAGCGCGGCCGAGTCCCTGGCGCGCTGGCAGGCCGATCCGCGCAACACGGTCGAGGTGGAGAACCTGCTGCGCGACCTGCACACGCTCAAGGGCGGCGCGCGCATGGTCGAGATCACCGCCATCGGTGACCTCGCCCACGAACTTGAATTCCTCTACGAACTGCTGGCCGCCGGACGCCTGCCGTCGACGCCGGCCTTGTTCAGCCTGCTGCAGAACTGTCATGACCGCCTGGCGCACATGCTCGACGCGGCGCGCCTGGGCGAGCCGCTGCATACGGCCACGGCGCTGATCGACTACATCCGCAACTTCTCCAGCGCCGCGCTGACCGACAGCGTGGCCGGCCAGCCCCAGGCCGAACCAGCTCCCGCCGAGGCCACGGCTGTCGCTCCCGAGCGGGCGGGCGACATGGTCAAGGTTGATGCCGAGCTGCTCGACGACCTGGGCAACCTGGCCGGTGAGCATTCGGTGATCCGCGGGCGCATCGAGCAGCAGGTCAACGATGCGCAGTTCGCCCTCAACGAGATGGAGACCACGCTGGAGCGCATGCGCGATCAGCTGCTGCGCCTGGACATCGAGACCCAGGGGCGGATTTCCAGCCGTCACCAGTTGGAGGGTGACGCCTATGACGATTTCGACCCCCTGGAGATGGACCGCCATTCCCAGCTGCAGCAATTGTCGCGGGCGCTGTTCGAGTCCACCTCGGACTTGCTCGACCTCAAGGAAACCCTGCTGCAGAGGGCCCAGGAAGCCTACAGCCTCCTGCAGCAGCAGGCGCGGGTCAACAGCCAGTTGCAGGAGGGCCTGACCGCCACCCTGATGGTGCCCTTCGAGCGTCTGGTGCCCCGTTTGCAGCGGGTGGTACGGCAGGTGGCCAGCGAGCTGGGCAAGCAGGTCGAACTGGTGGTCGGCAACGCCGAGGGCGAGCTCGACCGCAGCGTGCTCGAACGTATGGTTGCGCCCCTGGAGCACATGCTGCGCAATGCCGTCGACCATGGCCTGGAAGCTCGCGAGGCGCGCCTTGCGGCCGGCAAGCCGGAGCAGGGCACCATCCACCTGAACCTGCTGCACGAAGGTGCCGACATCGTCATCGAGATGAGCGACGACGGCGCCGGGGTACCGCTGGAGGCGGTGCGCAACAAGGCGATCAAGCGTGGTCTGCTCGATCCGCAGGCGCGCCTGAGCGACCACGAGATCCTGCAGTTCATCCTGCGCCCCGGTTTCTCCACGGCCGAGAAGATCACCCAGATCTCCGGGCGCGGCCTGGGCATGGACGTGGTCCATGAAGAGGTCAAGCAACTGGGCGGCTCGATGAGCATCGAGTCCAGCCCCGGCAAGGGCGCGCGTTTCCTGATCCGCCTGCCGTTCACCGTGTCGGTGAACCGGGCGCTGATGGTGCACGTGGAGGACGAGCAGTACGCCATCCCGCTGAACACCATCGAGGGCATCGTGCGCGTGCCGCCGGCGGAGCTGGAGGCCTGTTACCGGCTCGACCCACCACGCTACAGCTATGCCGGCCACGATTACGCGCTGCGCTACCTCGGCGACCTGTTGCAGGGCGGCGGCCAGCCTGGGCTGCTGGGGCAGAGCGTGCCGCTGCCGGTGCTGCTCACCCATTCACACGAGCAGTCGTTCGCCATCCATGTGGACAGCCTGTCGCCCAGCCGCGAGATCGTGGTCAAGAGCCTCGGCCCGCAGTTCGCCGCGGTGCCGGGACTGTCCGGCGCCACCCTGCTGGGTGACGGGCGGGTGGTGCTGATTCTCGACCTGCTCGGCCAGTTGCGCGGCCAGCAACGGCGCCTGGCGCGCCTGCCGGGCGTGGCCGAGGGCGCGCATGGGCTGACCGGTCCGGTGCCTCGGCGGCCATTGCTGGTGATGGTGGTGGACGACTCGGTGACCGTGCGTAAGGTCACCAGCCGCCTGCTCGAGCGGCACGGCATGAGCGTGCTGACGGCCAAGGACGGCGTCGATGCCATGGCGCTGCTCGAGGAGCACCGTCCGGATGTGCTGTTGCTGGATATCGAGATGCCGCGCATGGATGGCTTCGAAGTGGCCACGCGGATCCGCCGCGATGAACGCCTGAGCCAGCTGCCGATCATCATGATCACCTCGCGTACCGGCCAGAAGCACCGCGACCGGGCCATGGCCATCGGCGTCAATGAATACCTCGGCAAGCCGTATCAGGAATCGGTGCTGCTGCAGAGCATCGCCCACTGGAGCCAGCCCCATGCTTGAACATATTGCCGGCCAGCGCAGCAGCCTGACCGGGTTGCTGCTGCCCCTGGGCGACCGCACCCTGGTGTTGCCCAACGTGGCGGTGGCCGAGCTGATCGGTCACCGTGTCATCGCCTGCGAACCGGGGGAGCCGGCCTGGCACCTGGGCTGGGTGAACTGGCGCCAACAGCGGTTGCCACTGATCGGCTTCGAGGCCGCGTGTGGCGGGCAGACTTCCTGCGGGGAGCGGGCGCGGGTGGTGGTGCTCAACGCCCTGGGGGATACCGGGCTGCGCTACCTGGCGCTGCTGCTGCAGGGGATTCCGCGCTCGTGCAAGCTCGACAGCCAGCTGAATTATGTCGATGTGCCGTTGGCAGGGCTGGAGCTTGCGGCGGTGCAGGTGGGCGAACAGGTGGCGCGGGTGCCTGACCTGGCGGGGTTGGAAAGAATGGTGCGTGACGCGCAACTGCAATCCTCGCCGGAGTAGTATCGAAGTGCCACAGTCCCTGTAGGAGCGGCCTTGTGCCGCGAAAGGGCTGCGCAGCAGCCCCTGCGGAACTTGCGAGTCATAGAGATCCTGGAGTCGCGTTGCGACCCTTTCCGGCCGGTCCGACGCCTCGGCAAGGCCGCTCCTACAGAACGTGTGCTTTCTGGAACCTCATCTGCTGCGGGAGGTCTTTGCTTGCATGTACCATGGTGAACGTTTCAACGCCTGGACCCACCTGGTCGGTGCGGTCCTGGCCTGCATTGGCGCGGTCTGGCTGATTGTCGTGGCCGGTCTGCAGGGTGATCCCTGGAAGATCGTCAGTTTCTCCATCTACGGCTTCACCCTGCTGTTGCTCTACAGCATCTCTACCCTCTATCACAGTACGCGAGGGCGGGCGAAGCGCATCATGCGCAAGCTCGACCACCTGTCGATCTACCTGCTGATCGCCGGCAGCTACACGCCCTTCTGCCTGGTCAGCCTGCGCGGGCCCTGGGGCTGGAGCCTGTTCGGGGTGGTCTGGGGGCTGGCGTTGGTCGGCATGTTGCAGGAGATCAAGCCGCGCTCGGAGGCGCGGATCCTGTCGATCGTCATCTACGCGCTGATGGGCTGGATCGTGCTGGTGGCGGTCAAGCCGCTGCTGCACAGCCTGGGCGGCGCCGGCTTTGCCTGGCTGGCGGCCGGCGGCGTGTTCTACACCGTCGGCATCATTTTCTTTGCCTTCGACAGCCGGTTCCGCCACTGGCATGGCATCTGGCACCTGTTCGTCATCGCCGGCAGCCTGATGCACTTCGTCGCGGTGTTCTTCTACGTGTCCTAGAAATCGCCCCACAACTGCTGCGCCACCGACAACGCCACTACCGGCGCGGTCTCGGTGCGCAGTACGCGAGGGCCAAGGCGGGCGGCGTGGTAGTTGCTGGCCTTGGCCTGTTCGACTTCTGCATCGCTCAGGCCCCCCTCCGGGCCGATCAGGAAGGCCAGCTTCGCGGGTTTTTCATGGCTGGTCAGCGGCTCTGCCACCGGGTGCAGCACCAGCTTGAGGTCGGCCTCGGTGCCCTTGAGCCATTCGGCCAGGGTGACCGGCGGGTGGATCACCGGCAGGGTCGAGCGGCCGCACTGTTCGCAGGCACTGATCGCCACCTGGCGCCAGTGGGCCAGGCGCTTGTCGGCGCGCTCGTCCTTCAGGCGTACTTCGCAGCGTTCGCTGACGATCGGGGTGATTTCGTTGACGCCCAGTTCGGTGGCCTTCTGGATCGCCCAGTCCATGCGCTCGCCGCGGGACAGGCCCTGGCCGAGGTGAATGTGCAGCGGCGAGTCGGCCTGGCCGGGTAGGGCCTGGTCGAGGCTGACGCGCACGCTTTTCTTGCCCACCTCGAGCAGTTGGCCGAGGTATTCCTGGCCGCTGCCGTCGAACAGCTGCACGGCGTCGCCGGCGGCCATGCGCAGCACGCGGCCGATGTAGTGGGCCTGGGCTTCGGGGAGCTCGTGCTCGCCGAGGCCAAGCGGGGCGTCGATGAAGAAGCGGGAGAGTCTCATGGTTCTACTCGGAATCGGAATGGGGGCAACGTCCCTGTAGGAGCGGCCTTGTGTCGCGATAGGGCCGCAAAGCGGCCCCGGCAATTTCTGCTGCGAAGCTGAAAACCTGGGGCTGCTCCGCAGCCCTTTCGCGGCACAAGGCCGCTCCTACAGGGGGCTGTGAGAAGGCATTGGGCCTAGCCCGGATCGCGGAAATCGGGGTGGAAATCGGCCGGTACAGCCACGCTGACGTGATCACGGGTGGCAATGTCGATCCCTTCGCTGGCCACCTCGGCCAGGAAGTCGATCTGCTCCGGGGTGATCACGTAGGGCGGCAGGAAGTACACCACGCTGCCCAGCGGACGCAGCAGCGCGCCCCGGCTCAGGGCATGCTCGAAGACCTTCAGGCCACGGCGCTCCTGCCAGGGGTAGGCGACTTTGCCGGCCTTGTCCTGGACCATCTCGATGGCCAGGGCCATGCCGGTCTGGCGGATCTCGGCGACATGGGCGTGATCGGCCAGGTGCGCGGTGGCGCTGGCCATGCGCGCCGACAGGGCCTTGTTGGCCTCGATGACGTTGTCCTGAGCGAAAATGTCCAGGGTCGCCAGGGCTGCGGCGCAGGCCAGCGGGTTGCCCGTGTAGCTGTGCGAGTGGAGGAAGGCGCGCAGGGTCGAGTAGTCGTCGTAGAAGGCCTGGTACACCTTGTCTGTGGTCAGGCAGGCGGCCAGGGGCAGGTAGCCGCCGGTCAGGGCCTTGGACAGGCACAGGAAGTCGGGGCGGATGCCGGCCTGTTCGCAGGCGAACATCGTGCCGGTGCGGCCGAAGCCCACGGCGATTTCGTCGTGGATCAGGTGCACCTCGTAGCGGTCGCAGGCCTCGCGCAGCAGTTTGAGGTACACCGGGTGGTACATGCGCATGCCGCCGGCACCCTGGATCAGCGGCTCGACGATGACCGCGGCGATGCTGGCGTGATGTTCGGCCAAGGTCTGTTCCATGGCCGCGAACATGTTTCGCGAATGCGCCTCCCAGCCCATGCCTTCGGGGCGCAGGTAGCAGTCCGGGCTCGGCACCTTGATGGTGTCCAGCAGCAGCGCCTTGTAGGTCTCGGTGAACAGCGGCACGTCGCCCACCGACATCGCCGCGATGGTCTCGCCGTGGTAGCTGTTGGTCAGGGTGACGAAGCGTTTTTTCTGCGGTTTGCCGATGTTCTGCCAATAGTGGTAGCTCATCTTCAGCGCCACTTCGATGCAGGAGGAGCCATTGTCGGCGTAGAACACCCGCTCCAGGCCGGCCGGTGTCATCGCCACCAGGCGTTCGGACAGCTCGATCGCCGGCTGGTGGCTGAAACCGGCGAGGATCACGTGCTCGAGCTGGTCGACCTGGTCCTTGATGCGCTGGTTGATGCGCGGGTTGGCATGGCCGAACACGTTGACCCACCAGGAGCTGACCGCGTCCAGGTAGCGCTTGCCCTCGAAGTCCTCGAGCCACACGCCCTCGCCGCGGCGGATCGGGATCAGCGGCAGCTGCTCGTGGTCTTTCATCTGGGTGCAGGGGTGCCACAGGACCTTGAGGTCGCGTTGCATCCACTGTTCGTTGAGGCCCATGGGCACTTCTCCTGGCGTTACGGCTCGGTTTGACCGCGTAAGCCTAAGCAATGCCGGAAGGCAGGACAACCGCTCAGTGACGCCAGGCCGGGCGCCATTCCAGCTGGCGTATGTGCACGGTGCACAGCGGCAGGGTGGAGAGGACCAGGCGATCCAGGGGGCCGGGCACGTCGTGCCAGAAGGAGCCGAGCGTGGCGGGACCGGGCATGAACTCGGTGTAGTCATGGTCGCGCAAGGTCAGCCAGTAGGCGGTCGAAACGGCGCTGCCTAGCGTATTGATCTCCACTTCGAGCAGCAGGCAATCGACCGTCTGGCCGAAGATGATTTCGATATCGCACTGGCCTCGGACGACCAGTTCCGTACCGCTACGCCCTTCGTCGGTCTGGTAGCGCGAACTGTAGGCGGTGCCATTGGAGATGATGCTCAGGCCCGTGGGGGTGCGCCAGGTGATTTCCGGCATCGGTGCCAAGGGCTGCCACCTGGCAAAATCTTCCGTGTAGATCACCGCTGTTTCTCCGGCCTGATTCTGGAGTGCGAGCCAAGCCTGCCTGCCCTTGCGACAAACGGCTACTGACAAAATTACCAGTTGCCAAAAGCACTTGATGTCACTGCGGTGGCAGGGTGGGCAGAGGTGACGTATTCTTAACGCATCTCTCCCGGGGCATTCTTCCCCGTCTCTTCTATCGCTTCTCTAACCGGAGTTCGCCATCATGGCTGCTGCTTGGGTGCGCCTGTGCGCGTTGGTATTGATCGGGGTGTCCAGCGGTGCCGCGCTGGCCAAGGACAAGACGGCGATCGTCGTCGGTGGTGGCCTGGCGGGCCTGACCGCGGCCTACGAGCTGCAAGGCAAGGGCTGGCAGGTCACCTTGCTCGAGGCCAAGTCAGGGATGGGCGGGCGTTCGGGGCTGGCCACCAGCGAGTGGATTGGCAACAGCAAGACCCAGCCGGTGCTCAACCAGTATCTGGAGCAGTTCAAGGTCGGCACCTTGCCGGCACCGGAGTTCGTGCGTAACCCCGGCTACCTGATCGACGGGGAGTATTTCAGCGCCGCCGACCTCGCAACCAGGCAACCGGCCACCGCCGAGGCCCTCAAGCGTTATGAGAAGACCCTCGACGACCTGGCCCGCTCCATCGAGGACCCGTTGAACCCGGCGGCCAACAGCACCCTGTTCGCCCTTGACCAGATGAACGTGTCCACCTGGCTGGACAAGCTGCAACTGCCGGCGACCGCCCGTCAGCTGGTCAACCAGCAGATCCGCACCCGTTACGACGAGCCATCGCGCCTGTCGCTGTTGTATTTCGCCCAACAGAGCCGTGTCTACCGCAACGTCAGCGACCGCGACCTGCGCGCCGCGCGCTTGCCGGGCGGCAGCCCGGTGCTGGCCCAGGCGTTCGTCAAGCAGCTCAAGACCATCAAGACCAGCTCGCCGGTCACCGCCATCGTCCAGGACAAGGACGGGGTGACGGTCAAGGTCGGTGCCGTGGGTTACAAGGCCGATTACCTGGTCATGGCCGTGCCGCTGCGGGCCCTGGCCAAGATCCAGATGACCCCGGGCCTGGACAACCAGCACCTGGGCGCCTTGAAGGGCACCAACTACGGCTGGCGCGATCAGCTGATGCTCAAGTTCAAGAACCCGGTATGGGAAAGCCGTGCGCGCATGTCCGGCGAGATTTTCTCCAACACCGGCCTGGGCATGCTGTGGATCGAACCGGCGCTCAAGGGCGGCGCCAACGTGGTGATCAACCTGTCCGGCGACAATGCTCGCCTGTTGCAGGCCTTCGGTGACAAGCAGATGGTCGACCAGGTGCTGATCCGCTTGCACGCCTTCTACCCGCAGGCCCGTGGCGCCTTTACCGGTTACGAAGTGCGCCGTTACAGCACTGATGCCGGTATGGGGGGCGCCTACCTGGCCTACGGCCCTGGGCAGATCAGCAAGTACTGGCGCCTGTGGGAGCGTCCGGTTCAGCGCATTGCCTTTGCCGGCGAGCATACCGACGCGCTCTACCCCGGTACCCTCGAAGGCGCCCTGCGCAGCGGCCAGCGCGCCGCGAGCCAGGTTCAGGACCTGGCTGCGGGCAAATCCTTCGACCCGGCCAAGGCCGCACCGGTTGCCGCCGCGGCCGCTGCGGGCGCGGTCGTGGCGAAGGACAAGGGCGGGTTCTTCTCCAACCTGTTCGGTGGTGGCTCCGACAAGGCCCCGGCCAAGGCGGAGCCTGTGAAGGTCGAGGAGGCCAGGCAGGACAAGCCAGGCTTCTTCTCGCGTCTGTTCGGTGGTGCTGACAAGCCAGAGGTCAAGGCCGCGCCGATCGCCAAGGCCGAGGAGATTGCGCCGGTGCCTGCCGCGGCCCCCGCGCCTGTCGCTCCGGCGCCTGTGGCCAAGGAGGAACCGGTGAAGCCGGCCGCCACCAAGCCAGCCCCAGCCAAGCCTGCGGCCAAGCAGGCGCACAAGCCCGCCGCCAAGCCGGCGCCGGTGAAGAAGGCCACCGCCAAGTCGGAACCGGCCAAGAAGCCAGTGGTCAACAGCCAGGCCAAGGCCGGCTGATCTTTCGACAGGCAATTGCCCTGTCTCCTGTGGGAGCGAGCAAGCCCGCTCCCACAAATTTGCCGACGGTGGCAAGCTCCTACCAAACGACTATCGTTAATGTTTCCTTAATAGGAAGCTTGCACACTAAATATCGGGTTTTTAGATAATCCGAAGCAATTTTTTACGCTTTTATTCGATGCGTTACGCGCTAGTCTTGTGCACAGCTTTCACGGGGAAACACGCCAACATGCAACTGCGCAACTCATCTTCCCGCTATGGCCTGGTCAGCATCGTCCTGCACTGGGGCGTGGCGCTGGCGGTCTTCGGCCTGTTCGGCCTGGGCCTGTGGATGGTCGGTCTCGACTACTACAGCCCTTGGCGCAAGACCGGGCCCGATCTGCACAAGAGCATCGGCCTGGTGCTGCTGGCCGCCATGCTGCTGCGCGTACTCTGGCGTTTCATCAGCCCGCCACCGCCGGCGCCGGCCAACCATGGCAAGGTCACCCGCCTGGCCGCCAAGCTGGGCCACCTGGCGCTGTACCTGGGCCTGTTCGCGGTGATGGTCGCCGGCTACCTGATTTCCACCGCCGACGGTGTCGGCATTCCGGTGTTCGGCCTGTTCGAAGTGCCGGCGCTGATCAGTGACCTTCCTGACCAGGCCGATACCGCGGGGGTGATCCACCTGTGGCTGGCCTGGGGCCTGGTGATTTTCGCGGTGCTGCATGCCCTGGCGGCACTCAAGCACCATTTCATCGACCGTGACGCG
Organism: Pseudomonas sp. NMI760_13; assembly: GCF_021283245.1. Classification (NCBI taxonomy): domain Bacteria; kingdom Pseudomonadati; phylum Pseudomonadota; class Gammaproteobacteria; order Pseudomonadales; family Pseudomonadaceae; genus Pseudomonas; species Pseudomonas sp. NMI760_13. The sequence continues at coordinate 42,786 of NZ_JAJSRC010000015.1, forward strand.
ACCCTGACCCGCATGCTGGGCCGCAAAGCTTGACTCTCAACCTCAATTGCAAAGGAAGGAAGTAAGGATGTTGAAAAAGACTTTTGCCGCTCTGGCGCTCGGTACCGCCCTGATCTCCGCCGGCCAGGCCATGGCCGCCGAATACAAGATCGACAAGGAAGGCCAGCACGCGTTCGTTGACTGGAAGATCAGCCATCTGGGCTACAGCTTCATCCACGGCACCTTCAAGGACTTCGACGGCAACTTCACCTGGGACAGCGCCAAGCCCGAGGCCAGCAAGATCAGCGTCGACCTGAAGACCGCCAGCCTGTGGTCGAACCACGCCGAGCGTGACAAGCACATCGCCAGCAAAGACTTCCTCGATGTGAAGAAGTACCCGGATGCCAAGTTCGTCTCCACCAGCGTCAAGTCGACCGGTGAGAAGACCGCCGACGTCACTGGCGACCTGACCCTGCACGGCGTGACCAAGCCGGTCACCTTCAAGGCCGTGTTCAACGGTGAAGGCAAGGACCCGTGGGGTGGCGAGCGTGCCGGCTTCAACGCCAAGACCACGCTGAACCTGAACGACTTCGGGATCAAAGGCCCAGGCCCGACCTCCCAGACCCTGGACCTGGATATCAGCGTCGAAGGTGTGAAGCAGAAGTAATTAGCGTTAGCTGAATGACCGAGGGGCCGCTACGCGGCCCTTTCGCGGCACAAGGCCGCTCCTACAGGTACTGCGCTATGCCAAAGGGCTGCACTGAACCTGTAGGAGCGGCCTTGTGCCGCGAAAGGGCTGCATAGCAGCCCCTCGGTGTTTCAATCAGCCCTTTCGGGTCAGCAGCGCCGGACGCTCACCGCGTGGGCGGCTCGGCAGGTCGTCCAGTTGCTCGGGCGTCGGGTAACGGTCGAGCTTGGATTCCTTGCGAATGATCACCGGCGCACTCTGCGACTCGCGCGGGTTGCGCACGGCGGGTTCCTGGCGAGCCGATTCGTCACGGCGGTTACGGCCACCGTTGTTGTCACGACGAGCGCCGCCATTGCTGCCACCACCGTTGCGCGGGCGTTTTTCACCCGAGCCCTGGCCTTGGCGCTGTTGGCCATTGCCACGGCCTTGACCTTGCGCCTGACCACTGCCGCTGCGTTGGCCTTGCCCTTGACCTTGTCCGGCATTGCCACCCGGGCGACGGTTGCGGCCCTGGTTCTTGGCATTCTGGTAAGGGCTGACGTAGTCGGCGCGGTTGCCGAAGTTATCCACATCGTCGTCCAGGAACTCTTCCGGGTCACGATTAGCGGGTTTCGACGGGGCGGTGTTCTGGCCTTGGGCATCCTGCTGCTGGCGTGGTTTCTTGTCACGCGGCTTGCGCTGCTGCTGGCCTTGCTGCTGTTTCTCGCCGGCTTTTTCCTTGTCGGCCTGCTTCTCGCCCGCAGGCTTGTTGCGGCCTTTGTCCTTGCCCTTGTCCTTGCGCCCGCCACTGCCTTCCTTGCCGCCTTCGCCGCGAGGTTGCTGGTTGCGGCCACCGCGGCCAGTGTTCTGCTGGCGCTCGCGGACTTCTGGCTTCTCGGCCTCGACCTGGGAGGCGTCGAAGCCCATCAGGTCGCCATCCGGGATCTTCTGCTTGGTGACGCGCTCGATGCTCTTGAGCAGCTTCTCTTCGTCCGGGGCGACCATCGAGATGGCCTCGCCCGAGCGACCGGCGCGGCCGGTGCGGCCGATGCGGTGAACGTAGTCTTCCTCGACGTTGGGCAGCTCGAAGTTGACCACGTGGGGCAACTGGTCGATGTCCAGGCCGCGGGCGGCGATGTCGGTGGCGACCAGCACGCGCACGGTGTTGGCCTTGAAGTCGGCCAGGGCCTTGGTGCGGGCGTTCTGGCTCTTGTTGCCGTGGATCGCCGCAGCGGTCAGGCCGTGCTTTTCGAGGTACTCGGCCAGGCGGTTGGCGCCGTGCTTGGTGCGGGTGAACACCAGTACCTGCTCCCAGGCACCCAGGGTGATCAGGTGCGCCAGCAGGGCACGCTTGTGGCTGGCCGGCAGGCGGTAGACGCGCTGCTCGATGCGCTCGACGGTGGTGTTCGGCGGCGTGACCTCGATGCGCTCGGGGTTGTGCAGCAGCTTGTCGGCGAGGTCGGTGATGTCCTTGGAGAAGGTCGCCGAGAACAGCAGGTTCTGGCGCTTGGCCGGCAGGCGTGCCAGCACTTTCTTGACGTCGTGGATGAAGCCCATGTCGAGCATGCGGTCGGCTTCGTCCAGCACCAGGATCTCGACCCGCGAGAGGTCGACGCTGCCCTGGCCGGCCAGGTCGAGCAAACGACCCGGGCAGGCGACCAGGACGTCGACGCCCTTGGCCATGGCCTGGACCTGCGGGTTCATGCCGACACCGCCGAAGATGCAGGCGCTGATGAAGTTCAGGTCGCGGGCATAGACCTTGAAGCTGTCATGCACCTGGGCGGCCAGCTCGCGGGTCGGGGTCAGCACCAGGACGCGCGGCTGGCGCGGGCCGTGGCGTTGCGATTTGTCGGGGTGGCCACCCGGGAACAGGCGCTCGAGGATGGGGAGCGCGAAGCCGCCGGTTTTACCAGTACCTGTCTGGGCGGCGACCATAAGATCGCGACCTTGCAACACGGCGGGAATGGCCCGCTGTTGCACCGGAGTGGGCTGGGTATAGCCCGCTGCCTCGATAGCGCGGACAAGAGCCTCGGAGAGACCGAGGGAAGCAAAGGACATGGGCAATCCTGTTCTCGTGGGGGCTGGGCCCGATGGGGTGTTCTGCCTGGCGCGACGGGCATCGGAAGGATGCGATCGCGTCCGGTCCAGCTGGGCGTGCACGGCGCATCCTGGAGCCTGCGGGCGGCGCGCTAGGTGCGCTGCTGCGGGTCGAGATGCCTGTTGCGAGGCCGAGCGTCCGGGCGTGAGCCTGGCGGGAAGGCCCGAGTATAACAGAGCAATCAGGGTGTGCTGCGTTCCTGCTGCTCAACGGCGAAAGGAAAATCGCGATTGCCCAGGTAGCGGGCGTTGATTGCCGCGTAGGCCGGCTCCTGCTTGAAGCGTCGCAGTTCATCACTGAACGCCTGTGCCAGCTGCTCGCGCCCGGGCTTGCGGGCCAGCCCCAGGTACTGCGGACGGCGGCTGATCACCAGGGGCAGCGCCTCGACGGTCTGCTCCAGGCCCAGCTGGCGGCTGACATAGCCACCCACCCGGCGGTCGGTCACCAGCAGGTCGATGCGCCCGAGCGCCAGCTTGCCGAAGTTGGCCTCGTGGCTGGGCGCCGGCTCCCGACGGAACAGCGGCGATTCGGCGAAAACGCCGTCGTAGACGTAGCCTGGCGAGGTACCCACGGTCAGCCCGGCCAGGTCTTCGAGGCGCTCGACCGGATGGGGGCGCGAGCGGGCCTGGTAGAGGACGAACTCGACCTCTGACATGGGCTCGTCCGGGTAGACCAGGTAACCCTGGCGCGAGTCGACCCGGAAAATATCCATCACCGCGTCCGCCAGGCCCTGCTCGACCATGGCCAGGCAGCGCCGCCAGGGCAGGAACTGCCATTGCACCTCGATGCCCAGGCGCTTGAACACCTCGTTGGTGACCTCGTAGTCGATGCCTTTGGGCTGGCCGTTTTCCTGGTAGAGGTACGGCGCCCAGTCGTCGCTGACGATGCGCAGGCGTTCGGCATGGGCCAGCGGGCTCAGGCCGGCGAGCAGCAACAGCAGGAGAGGGAGAATGAGCGTGCGCATGGCGGGAGAGTACGCTGCGAGCCCGTGCAAGGCCAGTGAGCACTGGTCGCGGGGGCCTGCGGTACAAGCGCGAATGAACAAGGCTTTGACCTGCGCCAAAGCCTTGTCCACGACCATCAGCGTGGCAGCTTCAGGTTGTTCCAGATCGCCAGGCTCGGTTCGGCCTGGTTGAGCGTGTAGAAGTGCAGGCCCGGTGCGCCGCCTTGCAGCAGTTGTTCGCACATGCGGGTGATCACTTCCTCGCCGAAGGCCTGGATGCTGGCGGTGTCGTCGGCATAGGCTTCCAGCTGCTTGCGGATCCAGCGTGGGATCTCGGCGCCGCAGGCGTCGGAGAAGCGTGCCAGCTTGCTGTAGTTGGTGATCGGCATGATGCCGGGTACCACCGGGATGTCCACGCCCAGCTGCTGCGCGCGCTCGACGAAGTAGAAGTAGCTGTCGGCGTTGAAGAAGTACTGGGTGATGGCGCTGTCGGCGCCGGCCTTGACTTTGTGCACGAAGTTGGCCAGATCCGCCTCGAAGTTACGCGCCTGTGGGTGCATCTCAGGATAGGCGGCCACTTCCAGGTGGAAGTGGTTGCCGGTTTCCTGGCGGATGAACTCGACCAGGTCGCTGGCGTAGCGCAGCTCGCCGCTGGCCGCACCCATGCCGGATGGCAGGTCGCCACGCAGGGCGACGATGCGCTTGATGCCGGCGGCCTGGTACTCGGCGAGCAGGGCGCGCAGGTCGTCCTTGCTGTCACCCACGCAGGACAGGTGCGGGGCGGCCGGGACCTTCACTTCGCTTTCCAGCTGCAGCACGGTGTTCAGCGTGCGGTCGCGGGTCGAGCCACCGGCACCGTAGGTGCAGGAGAAGAAGTCCGGGTTGTAGCTGGCCAGCTGGCGGGCGACGCCCATCAGCTTCTCGTGGCCGGCATCGGTCTTGGTGGGGAAGAACTCGAAACTGTAGCGGCGTTCTTGTGACATCTCTCGTTCCTTCGGCGGCGCGCCCAGGGCGGCTACCTGCAAATAAAAGCCAGGACGGTTGGGGCCGGCCTGGCTCGGACATCGGTTCGACGCGTTGCCAGCCAGCGCCAGGGCGATTACCCGGCGCTGGCGCCGCTGCTTAGTAGCGGTAGGCGTCCGGCTTGAACGGACCTTCGACGGTCACACCGATGTACTCGGCCTGCTGCGGGGTCAGCTGGGTGACCACGCCGCCGAAGCCGCGGACCATCTCCAGGGCCACTTCTTCGTCCAGCTTCTTCGGCAGCACTTCAACGGTCAGGCGCTCGGCCTTCTTGGCGGCTGGCAGTTCGGCGAACTTCTGCTCGAACAGGAAGATCTGCGCCAGGACCTGGTTGGCGAACGAGCCGTCCATGATGCGGCTTGGGTGGCCGGTGGCGTTGCCCAGGTTCACCAGGCGGCCTTCGGCCAGCAGGATCAGGTAGTCGTCGTTCTGCGGATCGAACACGCCGGCGCCGGTGCGGTGGATCTTGTGCACCTGCGGTTTGACCTCTTCCCATGCCCAGTTCTTGCGCATGAAGGCGGTGTCGATCTCGTTGTCGAAGTGGCCGATGTTGCAGACCACGGCGCGCTTCTTCAGGGCCTTGAGCATGTTGGCGTCGCAGACGTTGACGTTACCGGTGGTGGTGACGATCAGGTCGATGCGGCCCAGCAGGTCCTTGTTGATGCCGGCTTCGGTACCGGTGTTGATGCCGTCCTTGAACGGCGAGACCACTTCGAAGCCGTCCATGCACGCTTGCATGGCGCAGATCGGGTCGACTTCGGTGACCTTGACGATCATGCCTTCCTGACGCAGGGACTGGGCCGAGCCCTTGCCCACGTCGCCGTAGCCGATCACCAAAGCCTGCTTGCCCGACAGCAGGTGGTCGGTACCGCGCTTGATGGCGTCGTTCAGGCTGTGACGGCAGCCGTACTTGTTGTCGTTCTTGCTCTTGGTGACCGAGTCGTTGACGTTGATCGCCGGGACTTTCAGCTCGCCCTTGGCCAGCATGTCGAGCAGGCGGTGCACGCCGGTGGTGGTCTCTTCGGTCACGCCGTGGATCTTGTCCAGCATGGCCGGGTATTTCTTGTGCAGGATTTCGGTCAGGTCACCGCCGTCGTCCAGGACCATGTTGGCGTCCCATGGCTGACCGTCTTTCAGGATGGTCTGCTCGATGCACCACTCGTACTCTTGCTCGGTTTCACCTTTCCAGGCGAACACCGGGATGCCGGCGGCGGCGATGGCCGCGGCGGCCTGGTCCTGGGTGGAGAAGATGTTGCACGACGACCAGCGCACTTCGGCGCCCAGGGCGACCAGGGTCTCGATCAGCACGGCGGTCTGGATGGTCATGTGGATGCAGCCGATGATCTTCGCGCCCTTGAGCGGTTGCTCGGCTTGGTACTTGCGGCGCAGGCCCATCAGTGCCGGCATTTCCGATTCGGCGATGATGACTTCCTTGCGGCCCCAGTCGGCCAGGGAGATGTCGGCGACCTTGAAGTCGGAAAAACCAGCAGGCGTGTTTACAGCGCTCATTGAGAGCCTCCATTCGTAGTGTGCGAATGGGCGCCGTTGTGCGTTGAGCGTCCGCTTGCGCGGACAACGCCCCAACCGAGCCTGACAGGCCGAGCCTGCTGCAGCGCCCCTCGGATGGGTGGCGGGAACGGTGGCCGCTGGAGCCACCGTCGAAAGTGCCGGGCGATTATAGCGGGGCTTTCGATGCATCCCAAGGGCTAAACGCCAAAGACGGGTTCACTGGGAGTGGCCGTTGGTCCGCAAGGCAAGGCGCAGTGTGAAGTGGGCGAGCGGCTCGCAGCTCTGGGCCAGCACCATCACCTGCCAGGCCAACTTGAATTCACCCGGCTGGTCGCAGTGGATACGCCAGTGATAGGTGTCGACTTGGCGGCTTGCCGGCTGCAGCGGCGCCGCTGCATCGGGAAGGGCCAGGCGCAGGTTGCGTTGCTCGGCCAACTCGATGTCCAGCAGCGGCTCGCTGACGGGGCTGTGGCTGAACAGCATCTCCTCGCCGAGCAGCGCCACCGGGACCGTGTGCAGGAGCAGGGTGTCCCCAGCCGCGACGACTAACTCCGGTGTGTCGAGAAGCAGCGTTTCACCCGTTGCCGGGCGTGAGTGCAGGATGCAGAAATGGCGGGGGTCGAGTTCGGCGGGAGAAGCTGGATCGCTGGGGAGTCGCTCGACGGCTGTGAGCAGCCCCTGAGTATCGACAATGATCAGCGCGTGATGGGCGGGATTCTCCGTGGTCATGATGCGCTCCTTCCTTGAGCAGCAATGAGTGATCCGGGGACTGGCGCGCACCGCCGGCCCGAGGGGCGGCGGTGCGCGGCGTGGATCAGTTGGTGATGGTGATGAACGGATCCCATTCGAAGTAGCCACAGCACTTGCAGTCGCGATCGACGATCATGAACTTGAAGTGGTAGGTGACTTTCCCTTGCTTGAGCAGATCGCCACGCCAGTAGTAGTTGTCGAGGATCTGGCATGTCGGGATGGTCTTGTTGTTCTCGTTGGGTACGGCTGATTGAACCTCTGCGTGGAGGGGGCGAGGGTCTTCCAGGAGTTTGTGCTTGGGATCGTCGGAGACGAATCCGTAGAGGATTACCGATTGCTCGAAGCCGAACGAGATGCTTTGCTCGCGCCAGCGGACCACATCGCCCACACGGCCCCGGAGATGCAACTCACCACCGGCCTGGCCGGAGATGACGTTGTCCTGATAGGTGACCATGTAAATGTGTTCCGGTGGTATGAATGTGGGCTTGTTCGGATCCCTGCTCGCGGTAGGGTACTTTTTGAGGATGGTTTCAGTGTCGACGTTGATGCTGACATCAATGATTCTGGACATAGTGGATTCCCTTTCACTGATTTCGAGTAGGTCAATGGTGAGCCTCAGTCGCTCTCCACTGGCACTGCCCGGAGCCTCGCTTCCTGCGAATGCCGGTACTGCCGCACGGTATGCCAAGTTCCGGTTGTCCGACCACCTGGAGTGATCTGCGGATCACAGGGGTCAGGCTAGATCCGTGGGGGTGGGTGTCAAACCGCGTTGCGCGGATACTGACCAATGGTCGTAGGGCGTGGACATGGTTGACGCAAATCAATGGGGCTACCATGTAGGACGTGGTCGGACGGCTGATCCGCCGTTCGCCGCTCGATGTTCATGAGGCCGCAGGCCAGGAGTACAGATGAACTTTCACACCCGCAAATGGGTAAAACCCGAAGACCTCAACCCCAACGGCACCCTGTTCGGCGGCAGCCTGCTGCGCTGGATCGACGAGGAGGCGGCGATCTACGCCATCGTCCAGCTGGGCAACCAGCGTGTGGTGACCAAGTACATTTCCGAGATCAACTTCGTCAGCGCCTCGCGCCAGGGCGACATCATCGAGCTGGGCATCACCGCCACCGAGTTCGGCCGCACCTCGATCACCCTCAAGTGCGAAGTGCGCAACAAGATCACTCGCAGGGCGATCCTGACCGTAGACAAGATGGTCTTCGTCAACCTGGGCGAGGATGGCCAGCCGGCGCCGCACGGGCGTACCGAGATCAAGTACATCCAGGATCAGTTCCCGGACAGCGCCGTGGAGTGATTCTCGGGGGCTGCTCTGCAGCCCTTCGCGGCACAAGGCCGCTCCTACAGAAGAACGCAATCCCCTGTAGGAGCGGCCTTGTGCCGCGAAGGGCCGCAAAGCGGTCCCGGCCTTTTCAAGGCTGTGTGCTGACCTTGCGTACCACCTTGCCGACCGTCAGACCCTGCACCAGGATCGACGACAGCACCACGATGTAGGTGATCGACAGCAGCAGGTCACGCTCATCACCCTGTGGCAGCGACAGCGCCAGGGCCACCGACACGCCACCACGCAGGCCACCCCAGGTCAGCACGCGGATGGTGCCTTGCGGCACGGTCCGCCAGCGGCGCAGCAACACGATGGCCGGCGCCACGGTCAGCAGGCGCGAGGCCAGCACCGCCACCGCCAGCACGCCACCGGCCGCCAGGTGCAGCCAGTTGAACGGCAGCAGCAACAGCTCCAGGCCGATCAGGGCGAACAGCAGGGCGTTGAGCATGTCGTCGATCAGTTCCCAGAAACCGTCCATGTAGCGGCGGGTCATGTCGTTCATCGCCAGGTTGCGCCCCAGGTTGCCGATGATCAGGCCGGCCACCACCATGGCGATCGGCGCCGAGACGTGCAGCTCGTAGCACATGGCCGAGCCGCCGATCACCAGCGCCAGGGTCAGCATGACCTCGACCTGGTACTGCTCGACGCTCTTGATCATGCGGTAGGTCGCGTAGCCGATCACCCCGCCGAACACCACCCCGCCGATGGCTTCGCGGGCGAACAGCAGGGCGGTGTCGGACACGCTCGGCGTCTCGCCCAGCTGGATGATGCCTAGCAGCACGGTGAACACCACCACCGCGGTGCCGTCGTTGAACAGCGACTCGCCGACGATGGTGGTCTTCAGCGGCTTGGAGGCGTTGGCGGTACGCAACGCGCCGAGCACGGCGATCGGGTCGGTCGGCGAGATCAGCGCGCCGAACAGCAGGCAGTAGATCAGCGGCACGTTCCAGCCGAACAGGGCGAACACCCAGTGCGCCAGGTAGCCGATCACCACGGTGGCGATCAGCACGCCGATCGTGGCCAAGAGTCCGATCGGCCAGCGGTAGCTGCGCAGGTCGGCGAGGTTGACGTGCAGGGCGCCGGCGAACAGCAGGAACGACAGCATCCAGTGCATCAGCAGGTCATTGAAGTCGATCTGGTTCATCAGGCCTTCGACGCGCTCTTCCAGGCCAGGAAAGCCGATCAGGCTCAGGCCCTGCAGCATCAGGGAGAACAGCAGTGCGGTGACCATCACGCCGATGGCCGGCGGCAGGCCGATGAAGCGGTAGTTCACATAGGTGAGGAGGGTGGTGAGGCAGATAAACGCGGCAACTAATTCAAGCATCCCGAATCCTGTAACAGTGGCTTCCAAGTCGTTTCCCGAGTGGCTCGGGCAGTTCTTTGATGACCTGGCGCGGGGTTCGGGACACACCTTATGACCGGTTTTGTCGGAATCGTTCCTCAAGTCGGGCGGCAGGCGCTCCCACGATGCCTACAAGCAACAGCAAACCGTTATAGTGCGAGGTGTCGCCTGGTCTTTGCGCAAGGAATCCCGCGTGTTGGCAACCTCCCTGGTACTGGTCGCAGCCCTGCTCCACGCGACCTGGAACACCCTGATCAAATTCAGCGCCGAACGCCTGCTGGTGATCGCCAGCATGGACCTTGTGGCACTGGTCTTCGCCGTTCTGGCGGTGGCGTTCGTCGAGTTTCCCCCTGCCAGCATCTGGCCCTGGCTGCTGGCTTCGGCGCTTGCCGAACAGCTGTATCGCTACCTGTTGATAAAAGCCTACAAAGTGGGCGACCTGGGCCTGGTCTATCCGCTGATGCGTGGCCTGTCGCCGTTGGTGGTCCTGGGCTTGACCCTGGCTTTCGCCGGCGAGTCGCTCAGCCAGCAGCAGATCATCGGCATCCTCCTGATCCCCTGCGGTATGGCCTGCCTGCTGTGGCAGGGTGGTGGCGGTGATCGCCTGCCCTGGTCGATGCTGCCGGTGGTGGCGCTGATTGGCCTGTGCATCGGTTGCTACACCTGGTTCGATGGCCAAGCTGTTCGCCTGTGGGGCAAGCCCATGGACTACCTGGTATGGCTGACCCTGCTCAGTGCCTGGCCGTTCCCGCTGCTGGCCGGCGTTGCCCGCGGGCCGCAATTCGCGCTGTTCTGGCGCACCCAGTGGCGGTTGGGGTTGGCGGTGGGGCTGTGCGTGCTGCTGAGCTACGCTCTGGTGCTGTGGGCCATGCACCTGGGGTCGGTCGCCGAGGCGGCGGCGCTGCGTGAGCTGAGCGTGATCCTCGTGGTGCTGCTGGGCATGCGCTACCTCAAAGAACCTTTTGGCGGGCCGAGACTCCTAGCTTGCGGGCTGGTCCTGGCTGGCATGCTGGTGATGAAGCTCTGACCGATCCTCTGTGAACAAGGAGTCCTGTAGATGACCGTTGCCCTGTGGTGCATTCTCGTCGCGCTGGTCCTGCCACCGCTGTGTGCATTGATCGCCAAACTCAGCAGCGGGTATTTTGGCCTGCGCGCCAATCACGACCCGCGTGCGTTTCTGGACAAGCTCGAAGGGCTGCCACGGCGTGCCCATGCTGCCCAATTGAATGGCTACGAGGCGTTTCCCGCGTTTGCCGCGGCGGTTCTGGTGGCCGACATCGTCGGCAATGCCGAGCAGGTGACCCAGGATGTGCTTGGGGTGGTGTACATCACCAGCCGCTTGCTTTACATCATCTGCTATCTGGCCGACTGGGCAGTGTTGCGCTCGCTGGTGTGGTTCGTCGGGATGGCGCTGATAGTGGCGTTCTTCGTGGTGTCCATCTGACTTGAGAAAATCTGCCGGTCTGCGCTGATTGTTGTAGGAGCGGCCTTGTGCCGCGAAAGGCCCGCGAAGCGGGCCCTGCGATGTCTGTAGCGCGCCCCTTTCGCGGCACAAGGCCGCTCCTACAGGGCGCATGCAGCCATCAAGGAACCTTTGGTACTTCTGGCAAAGGCTGCCCCTTGGGCCACAGCATCCAGATCTGCCCTTGCTGCTTCATGTTCCCCGCCAGTTCGCCGGCCTCGGGGCCGGTGCCCCAGAACAGGTCAGCGCGCACTTCGCCGGTGATGGCGCCGCCGGTGTCCTGGGCGCCGACCGGGCGCACCACCGGGCTGCCGTCCGGGCGGGTGGTGGACAGCCAGAGCAGGCTGCCCAGGGGGATTACCTTGCGGTCGATCGCCACGCTGTAGCCTGCGGTGAGCGGCACGTTGAGCGATCCGCGCGGCCCCTCGTTGCTGTCCGGGCGGGTGCTGAAGAACACGTAGCTTGGGTTGCTCGCCAGCAGCTCGGGCACACGCTGCGGGTTGGCCTGGGCCCAGGCGTGGATGCTGCCCATGGTCACCTCTTCCTTCGGCAACTGCCCCTGCTCAACCAGCCAGCGGCCGATCGGCCGGTACGGGTGGCCGTTCTGGTCGGCGTAGCCCAGGCGCAACTGGCGGCCGTTCTCCAGCTGGATACGGCCCGAGCCCTGTATCTGCAGGAACTGCAGGTCCATCGGGTCGGTCAGCCAGGCCAGTACCGGCGCCTTGGCGCCGTCGCGGTTGATCACCTCGGCGGTGTCGTAGGGCTTGAGCACCCGCCCGTCGAGGCGCCCGCGCAGGCGTTTGCCCTTTAGCTCGGGGTATACGCTGGCCAGGTCGACCACGATCATGTCCTCCGGTACGCCATACACCGGGACCTGCGCACTGTCGGTGCGGGCCAGGCTGCCGGGGTAGACCGGCTCGTAATAGCCGGTGATCAGGCCGTTGGCGCTTTTCTGCGCCGAACGCAGGCCATAGACCTGTAGATTCTGTTCGAGGAAGGTGCGCACCTGGGCGGCATTGGCCGTGGCCGAGCCCGCTGCCTCACAGGTGGCGGACCACACCGGGTCGCGCCTGAGCTTCTCGCAACCGTTGCGCCAGGCGTAGAAGCCGGCCAGCAGGTCGTCGTCGCTGACCTGGGGCAGGTCCTTGAAGTTGGCGGGCACGTAGGTGGCGATGGCGTGGGGTTCGGGCTTGGCGCTTTCGCCGCCGTTGCAGCCGGCCAGGAGCGCCAGGGCAGGCAGTGCCCAGGCGAGATGGCGCAATGCAGATTTCATGTTGTCGGTCCTGTGTGGGGCAAAGCGTGAAGATTCGCCCCTGTTTTCTGTGTGGCTATTGGTCTTTGCCCGCGAGGCGGTGATACTGGCCGCCCGTTTTCCTGGCCGAAGAGACCGTGATGTTCAAGCGATTGACCGTAGTACTGCTTGCCGCCCTTGCCCTCAGTGCCTGTGACGGCGTTGATCCCAACTCGCCGCTGGGCCAGCGCAAGGCGATCTTCAAGCAGATGCTCAAGACCAGCGAAGACATGGGGGGCATGCTGCGCGGGCGCTTGCCCTTCGACGGCGTGAAGTTCGCCGATGGCGCGGCGAAGCTGGACAGCCTGGCCCACGCGCCGTGGCAGCACTTCCCGCAGGTGCGCGATGAGGGTGACAGCAGCGCGCGGGCCGAGGTCTGGCAGCGCCAGGCGCGGTTCCAGGACCTGGCCCGGCAACTGGAGGGCGTCACTGGCGAACTGGTCGCGGTGACCCGTGCCCAGCCGCTGGACGTGGCGCAGGTGAAGGCGCCGATGGACAAGGTCGAGGCGGCGTGCAAGGCCTGTCATAGCGAGTTTCGCAATCACTGAGCGAGTGGGCCGTTGTGGGTGCGGGCTCGTGGGAGCGGGCTTGCCCCACGATGGCGCCGGATCGGCCAGTGACGTTGCCTGGGCTGACGTCATCGCGGGGCAAGCCCGCTCCCACGGTTCGTACACATAAGACCGGTCGACTAGCGTTCGAGCTCGTCCACGGCCTCCTGCAGCTCCTTCTTCGCCTCGGCCAGCTTGTCCTTGCGCTTGTTGATCTTCTCCGCGTCGCCCTTCTTCATGGCCTTGTCCAGGTCCTTGGTGCGCTGGTTCACTTCATGGCGAGCGTCGAGCACCTTCTGCTCGCGCTCCTTGCGCAGGCCGGCATCGGTGCAGTGTTCGGTGACTTCGCTCAAGGCTTTTTCCAGCCCCGCCTGCTGGTCGCTGTTGCCATGGGCGCGGGCTTGTTCGATCTGTTCGCTGATGGCCTGGCGCTTGGCCGCGCAACCGGTCAGGCCCGGCTGCTCTGCGGCGGCCAGCAGCGGGCTGGCGGCGAAACCGAGCAGGGTAGACAGGGCGAGGGACGAAAGCAGTTTCATCGAGGGCTCCATTCGAGGCTGGGCAGCAGAAAACGAAATGCTGCCTTGATCTGCGCAAATTAGAAACCCTCGATTGCATGGGTGCGCAGGTTTCGGGCCAGCTCCTGAACCCGCTCGTGGGCGAAAAAAGCCTGCAATTGCTCTGCTCGACCAGGTCCGACGCCAGGTTCGGCAAGCCATTGCTCGATGTTTCTGGATGCCAGTGTGTGCCAGTCGGGGCCCATTTGCAGGCTGGACGGTGCGGGTACGCCGAGGCCTCGCAGCCAGCGTTTGAATGGCTGCTGGCGGGCCTGAGAGAAAGCAGTCTGCAATTGCCTGGCCCGTGCCTGGGCGATCCCGGGTACCTCGAGCAGCTGTTTCTGATCGAGGTTCAGCCAATCGGTCAACTGCACGATATGGCCACTTTCGACAAGACGTTTCCAGGTTTCGGTCCCCAGGCCCGGCAGGTCCAGTCCCTGCTTGCCGCCCAGCCAGGCCAGGCGGGCAAGGAACTGCTGCTGGCAGCCATCGTCGACCTGCCAGCAACTGAAGGCGTTATAAACAGACGGATCCGGAGCCTGAACCTCGGGACGCCGGGCGGCGCGATGCACCACGCTTTCCAGGCGTGGGATGGTCATGCCGGCCAGGCTGACCGCGATCTGGTCACCGGGCCGGACGTCCAGCTGCCTCCAGCGCGCCAGCGAGCCAAGGCTGAGCTGGCTGATCCGGCGATCGTCCAGGGTCAGCGGCTGCAACAGCAGCAAGGGTGTGATGCGCCCGGTACGGCCGATTCGGAACTGCACCTCCCTGACCTGCGCCAGCGCCTGGGCGAACGGGTATTTCCAGGCAGCGATCCAGTAGGGCGCCTGGGCGCGCCAGCGCTGTGCTGCGGGGCGGCTGTCCTGGCGCAGGATCACGCCGTCGCTGGCGAAGGGCAGGGGCGAGCGGTACCAGTACTGACGCCAGCGCGCAACCTCGGCGACATCCTCGATGGCCACGCTCAAGCGTTGACTGTCCGGAAAACCAAGCGCTGTCAGCTGCGCCAGGCGTTCGGCCTGGTTGTCCGGGCCGTGCGGCCAGTCCCAGACGAACAGCCCGATGCCCGCGCCTTGTTCCTCGGTCATCCGCTTGCGTGCCAGCAGCCCGGCGACGGAGCCGCGGGCGTTGGCGCTGCCTGCTTCTGCTTGCACGTGGTGGTCCAGGCGCCAGTACAGCTCACCCTGGAACACACTGTCCAAAGGTTGGGAAAGTTGTCGCACGATACCGCTCAGCGCCGGGATGTGCCGGCTCCAGTCGTGCCCTAGTGTGCCGTCGCCACGGCTGAGCAGGCCTGTCAGTTGGCCCTGGCGGTAGATCAGTGACACCGCGACGCCGTCGACCTTCGGCTGCATCCAGATGTCGCGTTTGCCCAGCAGCCAGCGGGCTACGGCCTGCTCGTCGGCAAGCTTGTCGACACCGGTGTGGGGGATCGGATGGGGGATAGTGCCGCGGGCGCTCGCCAGCGGAGCGTCGTCGTGGGAAAGACCAAAGCAGGCTTGAAGCTCCAGCAGGTGCTGGCGGCTTTGATCGTAGAGTTCGTCGGCCACCAGGGCGATACCCTGGCGATGGTACTGGTCGTCCCAGTGGGCGAGGGTAGCGCGCAGCCGGGCGACCTCGGCCTCGGCCTGCGCCGAGTCCCAGGCCGGGCACACACTCGCCAGGACAACGGGGTGGTGCAACAGCAGCGCTATGACTATCAGCAGTAATGGCATGGCCGGCATCCTTGCAAGGCGGGAAGGAGTTCTCAGCCTAGGCGGGTGACGGCGTGGGCGACGGTGGGCATTTGTCAGCCCATATGTCACAAAAAAGCCCCTGCCGATCACTCGGCAGGGGCTTTCCGGTACTGCTGTAGGAGGCTTACAGGCCAGCGGCGTCGCGCAGGGCGGCGGCGCGGTCGGTGCGCTCCCAGGTGAAGGTGGTGAAGGTGTCGTCGCCGACGGTCTTCTGCTGCGGCGTACGGCCGAAGTGACCGTAGGCGGCGGTTTCCTGGTACATCGGATGCAGCAGGTCGAGCATGGTGGTGATGGCGTACGGACGCAGATCGAAGCACTCGCGCACCAGCTGCACGATCTTGTCGTCGGAGACCTTGCCGGTACCGAAGGTGTTGATCGAGATGGAGGTCGGCTGGGCTACGCCGATGGCATAGGACACCTGGATCTCACAGCGCTCGGCGAGGCCCGCGGCAACGATGTTCTTGGCCACGTAGCGGCCGGCGTAGGCGGCGGAACGGTCGACCTTGGACGGGTCCTTGCCGGAGAACGCGCCACCGCCGTGGCGGGCCATGCCGCCGTAGCTGTCGACGATGATCTTGCGGCCGGTCAGGCCGCAGTCGCCCACCGGGCCACCGATGATGAAGTTGCCGGTCGGGTTGATGTGGTACTGAGTGTCCTTGTGCAGCAGCTCGGCCGGCAGGGTGTGCTTGACGATCAGCTCCATCACCGCTTCCTGCAGGTCTTTCTGCGAAACCTCAGGGTTGTGCTGGGTCGACAGCACCACGGCATCGATACCGACTACCTTGCCGTTTTCGTAGCGGCAGGTGACCTGCGACTTGGCGTCCGGGCGCAGCCATGGCAGCAGCTTGGACTTGCGCGCTTCGGCCTGGCGCTCGACCAGACGGTGCGAGAAGCAGATCGGCGCCGGCATCAGCACGTCGGTCTCGTTGCTGGCGTAGCCGAACATCAGGCCCTGATCGCCGGCACCCTGGTCTTCAGGGCGCGAGCGATCGACACCCTGGGCGATATCCACCGACTGCTTGCCGATGATGTTCATCACGGCGCAGGTGGCACCGTCGAAGCCGACGTCGGAGCTGTTGTAGCCGATGTCGATGATCACTTTACGCACCAGCTCTTCCAGGTCGACCCAGGCCGAGGTGGTGACTTCACCGGCGATGATGGCGACACCAGTCTTGACCAGGGTCTCGCAGGCCACGCGGGCGTACTTGTCCTGGGCGATGATGGCGTCCAGCACCGCGTCGGAGATCTGGTCGGCGATCTTGTCCGGATGCCCTTCGGACACGGACTCGGAAGTGAAAAGGGAGTATTCGCTCATCTCGATGGGTTCCTGAAATTTACCGATGTTGTATGTCGCCAGTGGTCCGCTGGAAGTGCCGGACCTGGATCTGGAAACCGTTACGCAAGCCCACGTAGAGGCTGTCCCCGGGGGCCAGCCCTGCCGCGTTGGCCCAACGGGCCAGGTCGTCCTGCTCGAAGCCAAGCCACAGGTCGCCGCAGGCTTCGCGGGCCCACCCCTGGTCATGGCTGCACAGCTCGGTGACCAGCAGGCTGCCGCCCGCCTTCACCCGTCTGGCCAGCAGGCGCAGGGCCTGGGCCGGGTCGCTGAAATGGTGCAGGACCATGTTCAGCACAACGCAGTCGGCTTCCACATCCGTTGCACCCAGTGCATCGGCCAACTGCAGGTTTACGTTACTCAATTCGTTGCGCTCGCAGACCTGGCGGGCCAGCTCGAGCATGGTCGGGCTGTTGTCCATGGCCGTGACCTGCTCGAAGCGCCTGGCCAGGTCGGGCAGGAAACCGCCGTCGCCGGGGCCGACCTCCAGGGCGCTGGCGCCCGCGTCGAAGCTCAGCTTGTCGAGCAGTGCCAGCAGGCTTTCGCGGTACTGCGGCAGGCCGGCGATCAGGTCCTGCTGGGCGCGGAACTTCTCTTCCACGCGCAGGAAAAAATCCTGGCTGGTGGCGGCGCGACGCTGCTGGACCTGGGCGATGCGAGCCTGCACTGCTTGAGGCAGGGCGAGGTCGTCGACCTCCTCGAGCAGCGCCGAATGCAGGCGGCCGCCCAGGCGCTGGCTGTCGGGCAGGGCGCGGCGGTAGAAGATCGCGTTGCCTTCGCGGCGGGTCGCCACCAGCTCGGCCTGGGCCAGCACCTTCAGGTGATGGCTCATGCCCGACTGACCGATGTCGAAGATCTGCGCCAGCTCCAGCACGCCGAACGAATCATTGGCCAATGCGCGCAGCACGTTCAGGCGCAGGGGGTCGCCGCCGGCCTTGCACAGGGCGGCCAGCTCGTCGCTGCGTTGTGGGGTGATGGGCGCATTGAGGTTCATGGGGCGGGAGTCTAGACAGGCATCGTTACCCTAGCAAGACCAATATCAAAAAGTTTTGATATTGGTCGATGGGCGGAGGATCGGTTCGCCTGTGCGGGCCTCTTCGCGGGTAAACCCGCTCCCACAGAGATCGCGCAGACCTGTGGGAGCGGGTTTACCCGCGAAGAAGTCGACGGCAATCCCGCTGTTTTCACCCAAATTGCCGAACAAACACAGGAAAAAAACCCGACTGCGACCATACGTCATTGCCCCCGGCCCCCCCTGTGGGCGAAAATGGCCGCCTTTTTTCGCTTCACCACCTATTTCAAGCCCCAGGAGACTCAGCGATGCCCAGCCGTCGTGAACGTGCCAACGCCATTCGTGCCCTCAGCATGGATGCCGTGCAAAAGGCCAACAGCGGCCACCCAGGTGCCCCCATGGGTATGGCGGATATCGCCGAAGTGCTTTGGCGCGACTACCTGAAGCACAACCCGAGCAACCCAAGCTTCGCCGACCGCGACCGCTTCGTGCTGTCCAACGGCCACGGCTCGATGCTGATCTACTCGCTGCTGCACCTGACCGGCTACGACGTCACCATCGACGACCTCAAGGCCTTCCGCCAGCTGCACAGCCGCACCCCGGGCCACCCGGAGTTCGGTTACACCCCGGGCGTCGAGACCACCACCGGCCCGCTGGGCCAGGGCCTGGCCAACGCCGTGGGCTTCGCCCTGGCGGAAAAAGTGCTGGGTGCCCAGTTCAACCGTGAAGGCCACAACATCGTCGACCACAACACCTACGTGTTCCTCGGCGACGGCTGCATGATGGAAGGCATCTCCCATGAAGTCGCCTCGCTGGCCGGCACCCTGGGCCTGAACAAGCTGGTCGCCTTCTACGACGACAACGGCATCTCCATCGACGGCGAAGTCCACGGCTGGTTTACCGACAACACCCCGGCGCGCTTCGAAGCCTACAACTGGCTGGTGATCCGCAACGTCAACGGCCACGACGCCGACGAGATCAAGACCGCCATCGAGACCGCGCGCAAGAGCGACCGTCCGACCCTGATCTGCTGCAAGACCATCATCGGCTTCGGCTCGCCGAACAAGCAGGGCAAGGAAGACTGCCACGGCGCACCGCTGGGCAACGACGAAATCGCCCTGGCCCGCAAGGAACTGAACTGGAACCACGGCCCGTTCGAAATCCCGGCCGACATCAAGGCCGAGTGGGATGCCAAGGAAGCTGGCGCCAAGGTCGAAGCCGAGTGGAACCAGCGCTTCGACGCCTACGCCAAGGCCTATCCTGAGCTGGCTGCCGAGTTCAAGCGCCGCGCCGCCGGCGACCTGCCGGCCGACTTCTCCGAGAAGGCCCAGGCCTACATCAACGAAGTTGCTGCAAAGGGCGAGACCATCGCCAGCCGTAAGGCCAGCCAGAACACCCTGAACGCTTTCGGTCCGCTGCTGCCCGAGTTCCTTGGCGGCTCCGCCGACCTCGCCGGCTCCAACCTGACCCTGTGGAAAGGCTGCAAGGGCGTCGAAGCTAACGATGCCAGCGGCAACTACGTGTTCTACGGCGTGCGCGAGTTCGGCATGACCGCCATCATGAACGGCGTCGCCCTGCACGGCGGCCTGGTGCCTTACGGCGCCACCTTCCTGATGTTCATGGAATACGCCCGCAACGCCGTACGCATGTCGGCGCTGATGAAGCAGCGCGTGATCCACGTCTACACCCACGACTCCATCGGCCTGGGCGAAGACGGTCCGACCCACCAGCCAATCGAGCAGCTGACCAGCCTGCGCAGCACGCCGAACCTGGACACCTGGCGTCCGGCCGATGCGGTGGAATCCGCCGTGTCCTGGAAAGCCGCCCTGGAGCGCAAGGACGGCCCGTCGGCGCTGATCTTCTCGCGCCAGAACCTGCAGCACCAGACCCGCGACGCCCAGCAGATCGCCGATATCGCCCGTGGCGGTTACGTGCTCAAGGACTGCGCCGGCGAGCCTGAGCTGATCCTGATCGCCACCGGCTCCGAAGTGGGTCTGGCCGTCCAGGCCTTCGACAAGCTGACCGCCGAAGGCCGCAAGGTCCGCGTCGTGTCGATGCCGAGCACCAGCGTGTTCGACGCCCAGGACGCAGCCTACAAGCAGTCGGTACTGCCGCTGCAAGTCGGTGCGCGTATTGCCATCGAAGCCGCTCACGCCGACTTCTGGTACAAGTACGTCGGCCTCGAAGGCCGCGTGATCGGCATGACCACCTACGGCGAGTCGGCCCCGGCCAGCGCGCTGTTCGAGGAGTTCGGCTTCACCCTGGACAACATCCTGGGCACCGCCGAAGAGCTGCTGGAAGACTGATACAGGTAAGGCGAGGGCCTTTGGCCCTCGTTCGCGGCACAAGGCCGCTCCTACAGGGCATTGCGCACGCCGTTTCCTGTAGGAGCGGCCTTGTGCCGCGAATGGGCCGCGCAGCGGCCCCGTTCAACCGCCGGAGTTCAAGAGCTACCTATGCCCCACCCGCGTCCCTACAAAGTTGCACTCAACGGTTACGGCCGCATCGGCCGCTGTGTCCTGCGCGCACTGTTCGAGCGGGGGGCGAAGGCCGGTTTCGAGATCGTCGCGCTGAACGACCTGGCCGACCAGGCCAGCCTGGAATACCTGACGCGCTTCGACTCCACCCACGGGCGTTTCCCCGGCGAGGTGAAGGTCGACGGCGACTGTCTGCATATCAATGGCGACTGCGTGAAAGTGCTGCGCAGCGCCACCCCGGAAGGCATCGACTGGGCCGCCCTGGACATCGACCTGGTGCTGGAATGCTCCGGTGCCTATCACACCCGTGCCGACGGCCAGCGCTTCCTCGACGCCGGCGCGCCGCGGGTGCTGTTTTCCCAGCCCATGGCCAGCGAGGCGGACATCGACGCCACGGTGGTCTACGGCGTCAACCAGGATTGCCTGACCGGCAGCGAACTGCTGGTGTCCAACGCCTCCTGCACCACCAACTGCGGCGTGCCGCTGTTGCGCGTGCTGGACCAGGCTTTTGGCATCGAGTACGTGCAGATCACCACCATCCACTCGGCGATGAACGACCAGCCGGTGATCGACGCCTACCACCACGAAGACCTGCGCCGCACCCGTTCGGCGTTCCAGTCGGTGATTCCGGTGTCCACGGGCCTGGCCCGGGGTATCGAACGCCTGCTGCCGGAACTTGCCGGGCGAATCCAGGCCAAAGCGGTACGCGTGCCGACCGTAAACGTCTCGTGCCTGGACATCACCCTGCAGACTTCCCGCGATACCACCACCGAGGAAGTCAACCGGGTGTTGCGCGAGGCCGCCCTGGACGGCCCGCTGAAAGGCTTGCTGGCCTACACCGAGCTGCCCCACGCCAGTTGTGATTTCAACCATGACCCGCATTCGGCCATCGTCGATGCCAGCCAGACCCGTGTCTCAGGCCCCCGCCTGGTGAACCTGCTGGCCTGGTTCGACAACGAATGGGGGTTTGCCAACCGTATGCTCGACGTTGCCGAACACTATCTGCACGTCGTACACCCAACCCGCAGCAAACAGCCCTGAAGGACTGCATTCATGACCGTGTTGAAGATGACCGACCTCGACCTGCAAGGTAAGCGCGTACTGATCCGCGAAGACCTCAACGTCCCTGTGAAGGACGGTGTGGTGGCCAGCGACGCGCGTATCCTGGCAGCGCTGCCGACCATCAAGCTGGCCCTGGAGAAGGGCGCGGCGGTGATGGTCTGCTCGCACCTGGGCCGCCCGACCGAAGGCGAGTTCTCTGCCGAGAACAGCCTCAAGCCGGTTGCCGACTACCTGGGCAAGGCCCTGGGCCGCGACGTGCCGCTGGTCGCCGACTACCTCGACGGCGTTCAGGTGCAGGCCGGTGACCTGGTGCTGTTCGAAAACGTGCGCTTCAACAAGGGCGAGAAGAAGAACGCCGACGAACTGGCGCAGAAATACGCCGCCCTGTGCGATGTGTTCGTGATGGACGCCTTCGGCACCGCCCACCGCGCCGAAGGCTCCACCCATGGCGTCGCCAAATTCGCCAAGGTCGCTGCCGCAGGCCCCCTGCTGGCAGCCGAGCTGGATGCCCTGGGCAAGGCCCTGAAGGCACCGGCCAAGCCGATGGCGGCCATCGTTGCCGGCTCCAAGGTCTCCACCAAGCTGGACGTGCTGAACAGCCTGAGCACGGTCTGCGACCAGCTGATCGTCGGTGGCGGCATCGCCAACACATTCCTCGCCGCCGCCGGTCACCCGGTCGGCAAGTCGCTGTACGAGCCTGACCTGGTCGAGACCGCCAAGGCCATCGCCGCCAAGGTCAGCGTACCGCTGCCGGTGGACGTGGTGGTCGCCAAGGAGTTCGCCGAAAGCGCCGAAGCCACCGTCAAGGCGATCGCCGACGTGGCCGCCGACGACATGATCCTGGACATCGGTCCAAAGACCGCCGAGCAGTTCGCCGAGTTGCTGAAGACCTCGAAGACTATCCTGTGGAACGGTCCGGTCGGTGTGTTCGAGTTCGACCAGTTTGGCAACGGCACCAAGGTCCTGGCCAAGGCCATCGCCGACAGCGCCGCGTTCTCCATCGCCGGTGGCGGTGACACCCTGGCGGCCATCGACAAGTATGGCGTGGGTGCCGATATCTCCTACATTTCTACCGGTGGCGGCGCGTTCCTCGAGTTCGTCGAAGGCAAGGTCCTGCCTGCCGTGGCAATCCTGGAAGAGCGGGCCAAGGCCTGAGCGTGAAGGCGCCTGGCAAAGGGAGCGACCTGATGGTCAAGCAATTGCCTGTGATGATCGTGGCCTTGTTGCTGGGCGCCTGCGCCGGCAACAAGGGCAGCGAAGCCGATCCGGCGCAGCCGCCCAAGGGCGGTTGCTACCAGTCCCAGTGGCAGGCGGAGACGGCACCGGTGATCAACAAGCGCCTGGGGCCGGACGGCCTGGAAAAGTACGACGACGAACACCAGCGCAAGGCCGTGGGCTGCCCTTGATCGGGTGGCTGGCAACCACGCCTGGGTTTTGTGGTCTTGGAAGAGGGGCTGCTGCGCAGCCCTTTGCGGGTAAACCCGCTCCCACAGGGAATGCACTGACCTTGTGGGAGCGGGTTTACCCGCGAAGGGCCGCGCAGCGGACCCATGACGAGGTTTTAGGATGAAAGCGCTTTTGGCCGCATTGGCCCTGGCGACCCTGGCAGGCTGCTCGCTGTTGCAGCCTGCCAAACCCGCCCCGGCGGATAACTGGACCCGCTGGGTCTGCGACAGCCAGGCCGAAGTGCTGTGGCGATTCGCCGACGCGCAGCAGGACGCGGTCGATGTCCGTCTCGGCGGTGGCGACCAGGTCCATCGGCTCAAGGCCGAGCCGGGTGCCTCCGGCGCGCTGTACAGCGATGGCATGCTGGCCTTCCACACCAAAGGTGAAGAGGGCCTGGTGTACTGGGTGGCGACCAACGATCTGATTGGGCGGGGCTGCAAGGCACCGTGACTGGCCGGGCCACGTAGATGGCCCACACTACTTGAACAGCAACCGCCCCTGCGGCAGGCTTGCATGAAACAAACGACGCTTGTCGGGAGAGAGATACACAATGGCACTCATTAGCATGCGCCAGATGCTGGACCACGCCGCCGAGTTCGGCTACGGCGTTCCGGCTTTCAACGTCAACAACCTCGAGCAGATGCGCGCGATCATGGAAGCCGCCGACGCCACCGACTCTCCGGTCATCGTCCAGGCCTCGGCCGGCGCCCGCAAGTACGCTGGTGCCCCGTTCCTGCGCCACCTGATCCTGGCCGCCATCGAAGAGTTCCCGCACATCCCGGTGTGCATGCACCAGGACCACGGCACCAGCCCTGACGTGTGCCAGCGCTCGATCCAGCTGGGCTTCAGCTCGGTGATGATGGACGGCTCGCTGAAGGAAGACGGCAAGACCCCGTCCGACTATGACTACAACGTCCGCGTCACCCAGCAGACCGTGGCGTTCGCCCACGCCTGCGGCGTGTCGGTGGAAGGTGAGCTGGGCTGCCTGGGCAGCCTGGAAACCGGCCAGGCCGGCGAGGAAGACGGCGTTGGCGCCGAAGGCATCCTGGACCACAGCCAGATGCTGACCGACCCGGAAGAAGCCGCCGACTTCGTCAAGAAGACCCAGGTCGATGCCCTGGCCATCGCCATCGGCACCAGCCACGGCGCCTACAAGTTCACCAAGCCGCCAACCGGTGACATCCTGGCGATCGATCGCATCAAGGAAATCCACAAGCGCATCCCCAACACCCACCTGGTGATGCACGGTTCCTCCTCGGTGCCGCAAGAGTGGCTGGCGATCATCAATCAGTACGGTGGCGACATCAAAGAAACCTACGGCGTGCCGGTCGAAGAAATCGTCGAAGGCATCAAGTACGGCGTGCGCAAGGTCAACATCGACACCGACCTGCGCTTGGCCTCGACCGGTGCCATGCGTCGTCTGATGGCGACCAACCCAAGCGAGTTCGACCCACGCAAGTTCTTCGGTGAAACCGTCAAGGCCATGCGCGACGTGTGCATCGCTCGCTACGAAGCCTTCGGCACCGCCGGCAATGCCTCCAAGATCAAGCCGATCTCCCTGGAAGGCATGTTCCAGCGTTACGCCAAAGGCGAACTGGCTGCCAAGATCAACTGATCCAGCGCCGTTCAACGAAGGAGCCCGCAGCGATGCGGGCTTTTTTGTGCCCGTACGTCGCCTGCCCGCCGCTTATACCGTTAGTCGGCTAACATCGGTTCAGATGGCTTATGGCCATCTGCCTGCATTGCGTCTTCGGGTGCCGAGTCTAGAGTAACAATCGGATCCAATCACAAGTCGAAGTTGGACTTACCAAGAGAAGCAGCATGGATGGCGCTTATTCACAATCACCGGAAAGCAGCTCGGTGCTGCTGGTCGTAGACGACTACCCGGAAAACCTCATCAGCATGCGGGCCCTGTTGTCCCGCCAGGATTGGCAGGTATTGACTGCCAGTTCAGGGATGGAAGCCCTGAGCACCCTGCTCGCACACGAAGTCGACCTGGTCCTGCTCGACGTGCAGATGCCCGAGATGGACGGCTTCGAGGTGGCCCGCCTGATGCGCGGCAGCCAACGCACGCGGCTGACCCCGATCATCTTCCTCACCGCCAACGAACAGTCCGATGCCGCGGTGCTCAAAGGCTATGCCAGCGGCGCGGTGGACTACCTGTTCAAACCCTTCGACCCACAGATTCTCAAGCCCAAGGTCCAGGCCCTGCTGGAGCAGCAGCGCAACCGGCGCATGCTGCAGCGTCTGACCCGCGAACTGGAGTCGGCGCGGGCCTTCAACGCCTCGATCCTGGAGAACGCCGCCGAGGGTATCCTGGTGGTGGACGAGGCGGGCTGCATCGGCTTCGCCAACCCGGCCATCTCGCGCCTGCTCGATGCCCCGGTGGACAAGCTGCAGGGCGCGCACATGCTCGACCTGATCCAGCTACCCTGCGCCAACCTGTGGCATGAGTCGGACTTCTACCAGGCCTACCTGGGCCGGCAGATCTTCCGCGTGCACGATGCCCAGTTGCGCACCCTCGGTGGTCAGCTGGTGCCGGTGGCGCTGTCCTGCGCGCCGCTGCCCGCCGAGCAGAAGGCCATGGTGGTGACGGTGCTGGACATGTCAGTGGTGCGCAGCCTGCATCAGCAGCTCGAGTACCAGGCGGTCACCGACCCGTTGACCGGATTGCTCAACCGTCGTGGCTTCTACCAGGCCGCCGAGAGCGCGCTGCTGCGCAACGAGCGCTCGGACAAGGCCAAGGCCTTGATGTACATGGACCTGGACGGCTTCAAGCGGATCAACGACCTGCTTGGCCACGAGGCCGGTGACAAGGTCCTGCGCTGGGTGGCCGATCAGCTCAAGGAGTGCCTGGGCAGCGAGGCGCTACTGGCCAGGATGGGTGGCGACGAGTTCACCGCGCTGTTCGATGGCCTGCCATACCCCGAGCAAGCCGGGCGCTATGCCGAGAAGCTGCTGGAGCGGATGTCGAGCTTCCAGCAGGTGGACGGCCTTGAGGTCAACCTGGGGGTGAGTATCGGCATCGCCACCTACCCTGACTGCGGCGCCAACGTGGAAGGCCTGCTGCGGGCAGCCGATGCCGCGATGTATGCGGCCAAGCAGGCCGGTCGCCAGCAGTACCGCTTCTACGACCAGGAGCTCAACGGCCGCGCCCGCTCGCGGCTGATGCTCGAGGACAGCGTGCGCACGGCCATCGAGCAGAACGACTTCAGCCTGGTCTACCAGCCCCAGGTGGCGTTCGCCGATGGCCGGCTGCGCGGCTTCGAGGCGCTGTTACGGTGGAAGCACCCGAGTGTCGGCGATGTGCCGCCCGGGCTGTTCATTCCCTTGTTGGAAGAGGCGCGCCTGATCAACCGCCTGGCCAGCTGGATCTATCGCAAGGGCGCCGCGCAACGCAATGCCTGGAGTGATCGATTCGGTTCGCAGCTGGTGCTGGGCATCAGCCTGAGCCGCGCCCAGTTCACCATGCCCGGGTTGGTCGATGAACTGGCCCAGGTGATCGACAAGCACCAGCTGCAGCCCGCCCAGTTGGAGGTGGAGGTGGCCGAGACGTCGCTGATGTACAACATCGACGCGGCGGTGAAGCAGGTGCACCGCCTGCGTGAGCTGGGCATACGCGTGGCGCTGGACGACTTCGGCGCCGGTGACTGCTCGTTGCGCATGCTGCGCGACCTGCCCATCGACACCCTCAAACTTGACCGCCACCTGGTTGCGCGACTGCCGGACTCGGCGGCGGACATCGCCCTGGTGCGCAGCGTCATCGGCCTGTGCGCGGCCTATGACATCACGGTGATTGCCGAGGGCGTGGAGACCCAGGCCCAGGCCGAATGGCTCAAGGATGCCGGCTGCGCCTACGTGCAGGGGTTCCTGGTCGCCCGTCCGCTGACCGCCAGCGATGCCGGCAACTTCCCGGTGGTTTTCCCATGGGCGTCGTGATTGGCTAAACTCGCGTCTTCCCGTTCCGAACGCCTGCCATGACCGCCTTACGCTACCTGCAAGCCTACCCGCCGCACCTGCAGGAACAGGTGCGCCAGATGATCGCCAGCGATCGCCTGGGCGACTACCTGCGCCAGCGCTACCCCGAGCGTCATGAGGTGCAGAGCGACAAGGCGCTGTACGGCTATGCCCAGGAAATCAAGCAGCAGTACCTGCGCAGTGCGCCGCCGCTGGACAAGGTGTTGTTCGACAACCGCCTGGACCTCACCCACCGGGCACTGGGCCTGAACACGGCGGTGTCGCGGGTGCAGGGCGGCAAGCTCAAGGCCAAGAAGGAAATCCGCGTCGCCTCGTTGTTCCGCGAGGCAGCGCCGCAGTTTTTGCGCATGATCGTGGTGCATGAGCTGGCGCACCTGAGGGAGCGCGATCACAACAAGGCGTTCTACCAGCTCTGCCAGCACATGGAGCCGGACTACCATCAACTTGAATTCGACCTGCGCGTCTACCTGACCTATCGGGAACTGCCGGGCAATACCTGAGGGACAAGCACCCCATGACCACGGAAGTGAGCAAGACCCGCAGCAGCTTCTACCGCCGCCTCTACGTGGCCTGGCTGATCGACAGCCAGACCGCCACCAGCGTGCCGGCGCTGATGGAAGCGACCGGCATGCCCCGGCGCACGGCGCAGGATACCATCGCCGCCCTGGCCGACCTGGATATCGTCTGCGAGTTCGAGCAGCAGGCCGGGGCGCGCAACCATGCCGGGCACTACCGTATCCGCGACTGGGGAGCGATCGACAAGCAGTGGATCATCCAGCACCTGCGCCAGCTGCGCGAAGTGCTGGGTTATCCCTGAGCAGGAGGGTGCGGTGCAACCTCTGTAGGAGCGGCTTCAGCCGCGAACACCGGCGTAGCCGGTGCCATGCGTGTCGCTTGCTTCGCGGCTGAAGCCGCTCCTACAGGCACCGTGCCGTCTCTTCACGCCACACCCAATCTTCAGGATGTTCCGATGTCTGCCAAGGCCACCAATACACGCTTCAGCAACTACGCCGCCATGGCCGATGGTGTCGCGACCCTGTTGTTCCCCCATGCCGAAGTGGTGGTCCACGACCTGCGCAGCCAGACGGTCGTGCATATCGCCAACAATATTTCCAGACGGCAGTTGGGCGACGACTCGGCGCTGGAGGATCTGCCGGGCGAGCTCAGCGCCACGACGCCGCTGGGGCCCTACGAGAAGCTCAACTGGAACGGTCAGAAAGTGCGTTCGATCAGCAGCGTCATGGTCGATGAGTCAGGGGCTGCCGAGGCGCTGCTGTGCATCAACTTCAACATCTCGGTGCTGGAGCAGGCCAAGCAGGCACTGGACCTGTTCTTCCAGGCCAGCCGCTTGCTGCCCCAACCAGACGTGCTGTTCCGTGATGACTGGCAGGAGCGCATCAACACCTTCCTGCATGCCTGGCTCAGGCAGCATGGCTTGAGCCTCGACGGGCTCAGCCGGGAGCAGAAACGCGAGCTGGTCGAGGCCCTGCACGGGGAAGGTGCCTTCCGCGGCGGCGGTACGTTCGACTACGTGGCCAATATCCTCGGCATGGGCAGGGCGACGGTCTACAAGTATGTGAAGCTCGCTCGGGAGGCCTAGTTTCCAGGCTTGTGCTTGGTGGAAAAATATTCTACGGTGGATTTTTATTCCATTGTGCGTCGGCGCCTGCCTGTCGCTTTCCGAGGAGATTCCGCCCCATGCCTATCGACGATCTGGCGCTCGAGCAGCTGTACCAGTCCATTCTCCAGGCTCATCAGGCCCTGCGCCCGCAGGTGCCGGTCACCCCGCTTGCGCGCAGCCTGGCGCTCTCGGCCATGACTGGCTGCGACGTTCACCTCAAGTGCGAACACCTCCAGCAGACCGGTTCGTTCAAGTTCCGCGGCGCCAGCAACAAGCTGCGCCTGCTGGGCAAGGCGCAACGCAGCAGGGGGGTTATTGCAGCTTCCTCGGGCAATCATGGGCAAGGGCTTGCCCTGGCCGGTCAGCTGCTGGATGTGCCGGTGACGGTGTATGTCAGCGATGAAGCCTCGCCGGCCAAGATCGAGGCGATGCGTCTGCTGGGGGCGCAGGTGCAGGTCCTGGAGGTCGATTCGCTGGGGGCGGAGCAACTGGCTCGTGAGGAGGCTGGGTGTCAGAACAAGCCGTTCGTCTCACCTTACAACGATCTGGAGGTCATCGCCGGGCAGGGGACCATCGGCATGGAACTGTTCGAGCAGGCGCCGGACCTGGACGCGGTGTTCGTCGCGGTGGGTGGCGGCGGGATGGTCTCCGGCATCGCCACCGCACTGCACAAGCTGGCGCCGTCGGTGCAGATCATCGGCTGCTGGCCGGCCAACGCGCCGACCCTGCAACGCTCCATCGAACAAGGCCGGATCATCGAGATGGATGAACTGCCGACCCTGTCCGACGGCACCGCCGGTGGCGTGGAGCCGGACGCGGTCACCTTGCCCATTTGCCAGCGCCTGCTGACGCGCACCGTGCTGGTCAGCGAGGACGAGATCAGGCAGGCCATGCGTGATGCCGCTGCTTGCGAGCGCTGGATCATCGAAGGCGCTGCCGCCGTCGCGCTGGCAGGCATGAAGCAGCTGGCCGGGCACTACCAGGGCAAGAAGGTGGCGGTGGTGTTGTGCGGGCGCAACATCCAGCTGGAGAAATACCTGGAGGCCCTCGCATGAAGATCCACGACCTTCAGGCGATCAAGGCCTGCCTCGACCTTGACGCGATCGAGCGGCGGCTGGTGGACGGTTTCAAGGCCTACAGTGCGGGCCAGGTGCAGGCCCCGCCGGTGCAGACTTTCCAGTTCCCCCAGGCCAATGGTGATTGCTGTATCAAGTCGGCGTATCTCGAAGGCGGCGAAACCTTCGTGGTCAAGGTCTCCAGTGGTTTCTACGACAATCCGGGTAAAGGCCTGCCCAGCAATGACGGCTTGATGCTGGTGCTGTCGGCCCGCACCGGTGAACCGTTGGCCTGGCTGGCCGACCAGGGTTGGCTGACCGCCGTGCGCACAGCCTTGGCCGGGCGCATTGTTGCCCGCCTGCTGGCGCCTCGCGAGGTCGAGGCCATCGGCATGCTTGGCACCGGTCTGCAGGCCCGCCTGCAACTGGAGTACCTGATGCCGCTGACGAACTGCCGCCAGGTGGTGGTCTGGGGGCGCAGTGCGCAGGGCCTGTCGGACTATCGTGAGCATGCCCGGGCGCTGGGCTTCAGCGTGCAGACGGTCGGGCAGCCGCAGGCTGTCGCGCAGGCGGCCAACCTGATCGTCACCACTACCCCGTCACGTGAGCCGTTGCTCAGGCGCGAGTGGGTTCGTCCCGGTACCCATATCACGGCGGTCGGCGCGGACTGCATCGGCAAGCAGGAGCTGGATGCGGCGCTGGTCGCTTCGATGTCGCGAATCATCGTCGACTCGCAGGCCCAGTGCGGTGCCTATGGCGAGGTTTCCCACGCGCTCAAGGCGGGGTTGTTCGAACCTTCGCGCCTGCTGGAGCTGGGCGCGGTGCTGGCCGGCCAGGGAACGGGGCGTCAGGATCAGCACGAGGTCACCTTGGCCGACCTGACCGGTGTCGCGGTGCAGGATACGCAGATTGCCCAGTGGGTCTTCGAACGCCTGTGCGGTTGAACGATGAAATTATCCACAGTCCGGCCAAAATAGAGGCAATTTGACAGTATTGTCGCGTGCTACAACGATCAGCCTTGTGTAGGCTCCCAGAACAGTAGTCGTTAAGATCGCCGTTACCGCGTGGGTTACCAATTGCGAAAGGACTTGAGCATGCGGCCACTGCTTTGCGTTCTTGGTTTACTCGGGCTGTTGTGCGTGGGGCCTGCCCTGGCCCATGGCAAGTTGCGGCTGGTGGCCGACAGCTGGCCGCCTTTTACCGACACCAGCATGCCCGGTGGCGGACTGGCCACCAGTATCGTCACCACGGCGCTGACCCGCGCCGGCTATGCCACCGAGTTTGAAGAGGTGCCCTGGGCCAGGGCGCTGATGGGCGTGGGCGAGGGGCGCTACGATGTGCTGATCAACGCCTGGTACAACGATGAGCGTACCTTGATCGGCCAGTTCTCCGACGCCTACCTGGTCAACCGCATCCGCCTGCTCAAGCGCGAGGGTGAAGCGTTCGCCTATGCGCGCCAGTCCGATCTGTATCCCTACACCATCGCCGTGGTGCGCGATTACGCCTATTCCCCCGAATTCGACAGCGACGAGCGCCTGAACAAGGTACTGGTGCGCAACTTCTCGTCCGCCGTGCGCATGCTGGCGGCCGGCAGGGTCAACCTGGCGGTGGAGGACGAGTACGTGGCGCGCTACAACCTGCAGCGCGAGCCGCAGCCGGTGCGGGAGGGGGTAGCGTTCGTCGACCCGCCGCTGAGCGAGAACAGTCTGCACATCCTCGTCAGCCTCAAGCACCCCGAGCACCAGAAGATCGTCGCCCGCTTCGAGAAGGCCATCGCCACGATGAAGGCCGACGGCAGCTACGACCGGTTGCTGCGCCAGCATGGGTTCTGATCTTGTACCTGTGGTGATGCCTTCGTGGGTAAACCCGCTTCCACAGGTCGGGAGCCGTCTTCAGGTGCAATGCGTTCCCTGTGGGAGCGGGTTTACCCGCGAAAGGGCCGGTACAGGGGGCTGAATTTCAGGCCGGCTCGCCTTCCTTGATCAAATGCCCCGCCAAGGTCCGCAACGGCCCCAGTTGCCGGCAGATCAACGCCAGTTGCGTCTGCACCAGCCGCTGATGCTCGTCCAGCTCCTCTGGCATCTGCTCCAGCGCATTGGCCAGGGCTTCCTCGGCGTCGCTGTGGATCGCCACCGGCAAGCGCGCCGCCAGGCCATTGGCGATTTCGTCGAGGCTGCTGGCCAGGCTTCGCCCGGCGCCATCGATCAGCTGCTCGTGGACCTCGGCTGGTAGCGCCGTGTCACGATGCGCCCCCAGCCCCGAGAGGTAGCTGAGCAAGGTATGCGACAGCACCAGGAAGCGGAAGCCGACATCGGCCTCCTTACGGAAGTGTCCGGGTTCCATCAGCATGTTGGCCAGGGTGGTGGACAGCGCCGCGTCGGCGTTGTGCGCGTTGCGCCGGGCCAGGCGATAGGCCAGGTCGTCGCGCTTGCCGTGGGCGTACTGCTGCATGATCTGGCGCAGGTACTCGCTGGCGCAGGCCAGGGTGTTGGCCAGCACCTTGTTCAGCCGCCGTCCCTGCCAGTCGGGCAGGAACAGGAACACCGCGAGAATGGCGATCAGGCTGCCCACCAGGGTATCGAACAGGCGCGGCAGGAACAGGCCGTAGCCATCGCCGATCTGGTTGAAGCAGAACAGCACCATCAGGGTGATCGCCGCCGTGGCCAGGGTGTAGCGGGTGGTGCGATTGACGAAGAACACCACCCCGGCGACCACCGCGAACAGCGACTGGATGATCGGGTTGGGGAACAGGTCGAACAGCGCCCAGCCCACGGTCAGACCGATGGCGGTACCGAAAATCCGCTGCACCAGTTTGCGCCGGGTTGCGCCATAGTTGGGCTGGCAGACGAACAGTGTGGTGAGGATGATCCAGTAGCCTTGAGTCGGGTGGATCAGGTGCACCATGCCATAGCCCACCGACAGCGCCAACGACAGGCGCAAGGCATGGCGGAACAGCAGCGAGGTCGGCGTCAGCTGGGTGCGCAGGCGTTTCCACACGTCCTTGAGGTTGCGTGGCGAGCGGTCGAGCAGGCTGCTGTCGCTGGCATCGGCCAGGCTGTCCGGGTTGCTTGCGGCGCTGAGCAGCCGGTCCAGGGTGGCCAGGTTTGCCGCCAGTGCCCGCAGCGAGCGCAGCAGGCCGCGCCAGGCCGGGTTGTTCTGGGTGCGCAGGTGCTCGAGCGACGCGTTGAGGTCTTCCAGGGCTTCGGGGTAACCGCTGGCCAGGACGAAGGGCTGGCGCAGGCGGATCGAGCGGGCCAGTTCCTGGCAGGATGAGCCCTGCTTTCGCAGCAGGCGCTGGCAGCGGAACATCACGTCGCTGTGGAAAAAAGCGTCGGTCAGCGCGTTGTAGGGGTAGTGCGAGGCACTGACCCGCTCATGGATGTCCTGGGCCAGGAAGTACAGCTTGAGGTAGCGGCTGACCTTGGAGTTGGGCTGGCTGTTGCCGACCCGGTGCAGGATGATTTCCTTGGCCGCGTTGAGCGCCGCCACCACCCTGCCGTTCTGCTTGGCCAGCTCCAGGCGCGTGGCCTCGACGTCGAGGGTACGCACCGGCTCGAACAGGCTGGCCTTGAGCTTGAGGTAGCTGCCCAGTTCAAAGAACAGCCTGGCCAGGCTCTGCTGCACCGGCTGGTTGGAGAACAGCGCCTGCCACAGCACCGACAGCAAACCATACCAGGCCGCCCCCGCCACCAGCAGCAACGGCTCGTGCCAGAAATCGCTGACTTCACCACCGCGCTGGTCGACGCCGATCATGGTATAGACCGACAGGATCAGGGTGGCCGAGGCGATCGCCCCGTAGCGTTCGCCCAGGGCCCCGAGCATGGTCAGGGAAAACGCCGCCAGGGCCAGGGCGACGGCGAAGATCCAGGGGTAGGGGAACAGCAGCTCGACCGACAGCGCGGCGATAGCAAAGCAGCCCAGGGTCACCAGCAGGGCGCTGAGCCGGCCTTGCCAGCCATCGTCGGTCTCGGCCAGGGCGCTGGCGATGATGCCGAGGAACAGCGGAATCAGCAGGCTCATCTCGTTCTGGTACCAGCACCAGGCCATGCTGCCGGTGAGGGCGATGGTCACGCGGATGGCGTAGCTGAACTTGTCTTGGCCCCACAGGCGACGCAATGAATGGCTGAACGAGCTCGATGACATGATGGCCCTGGGCTGAGATCGGTTGAATACCTTTGAGGCCGTTTGGGGGCGCTGCGCAGCCCTTTCGCGGCACAAGGCCGCTCCTACAGGAGATCGCGTCCCTCTGTAGGAGCGGCCTTGTGCCGCGAAAGGGCTGCGCAGCAGCCCCAATAAATGGCGCTCCAGCACAGATCAGCAAGAAGCGTTCCGTGCTGCTGAATGGATTCTACTCTACACGAACTGCGCCGCCGCGTTGGCCGAAGCCCAGGCCCACTGGAAGTTGAAACCACCCAGGTGCCCGCTCACGTCCAGCACCTCGCCGATGAAGTACAGCCCAGGGCTTTTCAGCGACTCCATGGTCTTGGACGACACCTCGCGGGTATCGACACCGCCCAAGGTCACCTCGGCGGTGCGATAACCCTCGGTACCGGCCGGGATCACCTGCCAGGCCGCCAGTTTTTCGGCGATCTGGGTCAATTCCGCCGGGGTGTACTGCTTCAATGGTTTCGAAACGAACCACTGTTCGGCCAGCAGGTTGGCCAGCTTGCGGGTGAATACCTCGCCCAGCACGGTCTTCAGCTCGCTGTTGGGGCGCTCGACCTGCTGGCCCTGCAGCCACTCCAGCGCATCGCGATCAGGCAGCAGGTTGATCTCCAGCGTGTCGCCGGCTTCCCAGAACGACGAGATCTGCAGGATCGCCGGGCCGCTCAGGCCGCGGTGGGTGAACAACAGGTTCTCGCGGAAGCTCGTGCCATTGCAGCTGGCGACGCAGTCCAGCGAGGTGCCCGACAATTCAGTGCACAGTGCCTTGAGCTGGGGCTCGGTGATGGTGAACGGCACCAGGCCGGCGCGGGTCGGCAACAGTTCATGGCCGAACTGGCGGGCGACCTGGTAGCCAAAGCCGGTGGCGCCCAGGGTCGGGATCGACAGGCCGCCGGTGGCGATCACCAGCGACTGACAGGCGAACGGGCCGGCGCTGGTCTGCAGGGTATAGCCGCTTTCGGTCTTGTCGATCCGCTCGATGCTGGTGTTCATGCGCAGCTCGGCGCCGGCCTCGTCGCATTCGGTCAGGAGCATGTCGAGGATGTCGCTGGACTTGTTATCGCAGAACAGCTGGCCGAGCTTCTTCTCGTGGTACGGCACGCCGTGCTTGCACACCAGCTCGATGAAGTCCCACTGGGTGTAGCGGGCCAGCGCCGACTTGCAGAAGTGCGGGTTGTGCGAGAGGAAGTTGGCCGGCTCAGTATACATGTTGGTGAAGTTGCAACGCCCGCCGCCGGACATGAGGATCTTCTTGCCCGGCTTGTTGGCGTGGTCGAGCAGCAGCACCCGGCGCCCGCGGCGGGCGCTGAGCTGGGCACACATCAGGCCGGCGGCGCCGGCGCCGAGGATGATCACGTCGGTGGAGTGCACGGTGTTACCTCTTCAGAATTGCCGGGGCTGCCTTGCAGCCCTTTCGCGGCACAAGGCCGCTCCTACAGGATGTACGCGATCCCCCTGTAGGAGCGGCCTTGTGCCGCGAAAGGGCCGCAAAGCGGCCCCAAAAATAGGTCAGACGATACGGACTTTGAGGGCACGACCCTTGATCTTGCCGCTGTTCAGCCGCTGCATCGCCTGCTTGGCCACCGCCCGCTCCACGGCCACGAACGCCACGAAATCGAAGATGGCGATCTTGCCCACCTGCTTGCCTGGCAACCCGGCATCGCCGGTCAGCGCGCCGAGGATGTCGCCCGGGCGCAGCTTGTCCTTGCGCCCGGCGCCGATGCACAGGGTGGTCATCGTCGGCAGCAGCGGCTCGCCGCCCTTGCTCTTGAGGTTGTCCAGCTGTTCCCAGCGCAGCGGCTTGTTCTGCAGGTCCTCGATGGCCTGGGCGCGGTGGCCTTCGGCCGGGGCCACCAGGCTGATCGCCACGCCTTTCTCACCGGCACGGCCGGTACGGCCGACGCGGTGCACGTGGATCTCGGCGTCACGGGCCAGCTCGACGTTGATCACCAGGTCCAGGCCGTCGATGTCCAGGCCGCGGGCGGCCACGTCGGTGGCCACCAGCACCGAGCTGCTGCGGTTGGCGAACATCGTCAGCACCTGGTCGCGGTCGCGCTGCTCCAGGTCGCCGTGCAGGGCCTGGGCGACGATGCCCTTGGCGGTCAGGTGGGTGACCAGGTCCTCGCACTGCTGCTTGGTGAAGCAGAACGCCACGCAGGACTGCGGGCGGTAGTGGCCGAGCACGCGGGTCACCGCTTCCAGGCGCTGCTGCGGGTCGATCTCGATGAAGCGCTGTTCGATCTGGCTGTCGCTGTGCAGCGCCTCGACCTTGACCTGCTGCGGCTGGCGCATGAAGTCCTTGGCCAGTTGCTCGATGCCGGCCGGGTAGGTGGCGGAGAACAGCAGGGTCTGGCGGCGCGACGGGGTCTTGCCGATGATGCTGGCGATGGCGTCGAAGAAGCCCATGTCGAGCATGCGGTCGGCTTCGTCCAGGACCAGGGTGTTGAGACCGTCGAGCACCAGGGTGCCTTTGTCCAGGTGCTGCTGGATGCGCCCCGGGGTGCCGACGATGATGTGCGCGCCGTGTTCCAGCGAGGCGATCTGCGGGCCCAGCGAGACGCCGCCGCACAGGGTGAGGATCTTGATGTTGTCCTCGGCGCGGGCCAGGCGGCGTAGCTCCTTGGCCACCTGGTCGGCCAGTTCGCGGGTCGGGCACAGCACCAGGGCCTGGCAGCCGAAGTAACGCGGGTTGATCGGGTTGAGCAGGCCGATGCCGAAGGCGGCGGTCTTGCCGCTACCGGTCTTGGCCTGGGCGATCAGGTCCTGGCCCTTGAGGATGACCGGCAGGCTCTGGGCCTGGATCGGGGTCATCGAGGCGTAGCCCAGGGCGTCCAGGTTGGCCAGCATGGCGGCGGACAGCGGTAGGGTGGCAAAAGCGGTGGTTTCAACGGTCACGAGGCGGGCCTGCGGTGCGAAGCGAAAAATGCCGCATAGTCTACCAGCCTCAAAGCCATTCGCCCTACGACTCGACGTGATGTTCCGGACGACGGGCGCGCCTTCCGTCCGTCGGCGCCAGTTGCAGGAAGATCGCCGCCGCCAGCATGGCCATCACGCCGATGGTGACGAAGGTCAGTTGGAACGCGCCCAGCGTGCTCTCCACGCCATCGCCGCTGCCGGCCGCGGTGAAACCGCCGAGCAAGGCGCCGGCGCAGGCCACGCCCAGGCTCAGCGACAGTTGCGCGACCACTGACAGCAGGCTGTTGCCGCTGCTGGCGCTGGCGTCGTCGAGGTCGATCAGCGTCACCGTGTTCATTGCCGTGAACTGCATCGAGTTGACCGCGCCCAGCAGCGCCAGTTGCCCCAGCAGCACGGCATAGGGCGTCTGCTCGTCGACCAGCCCCAGGCTGGCCAGCAGCAGGCCCAGCAGCAGGGTGTTGCCGGTCAGCACGATGCGGTAGCCCAGGCGCTCGATCAGCGGCCGGGCGATGGACTTGGCGAGCATCGCCGCCGCCGCCAGCGGGATCATGCTCATGCCGGCCTGGGCCGGCGAGTAGCCCAGCGCCACCTGCAGCAGCAACGGCACCAGGAAGGGCAGGGCGCCGCTGCCCAGGCGGGCGAACAGGTTGCCGAGAATGCCGATGGCAAAGGTCCGTACGCGAAACAGCGAGGGCGAGAACAGCGGCTCCGGGTCACGCCCGGCGCGCAGCCAGTAGGCGGCGAGGCAGGCCATGCCGGCGAACAGCAACAGCATCACCCGCAGGTGTGGCAGGTGCAGTTCGCCCAGGCCTTCCATGGCGATGGTGATCAGCACCATCGCCGCGCCGAACAGCAGGAAGCCCGGGCCATCGAAGCTGGTGCGTTCGGCGCCGCGCAGGTCGGGGATGAACTTCCACACGGCGTAGCAGCCCAGTGCGCCCACCGGCAGGTTGATCAGGAAGATCCAGTGCCAGCTGAGGATCTCCACCAGCCAGCCACCCAGGGTCGGGCCCAGCAGCGGGCCGAGCAGGCCGGGGATGGTGATGAAACTCATGATCCGCACCAGTTCCGAGCGCGGGTAGGCGCGCAGCACCACCAGGCGCCCGACCGGCAGCATCAGCGCGCCGCCCAGGCCCTGGATGACCCGGGCGAGGATCAGGAAGCCGAGGCTGTTGGCCATGGCGCACAAGAGCGAGCCGAAGCTGAACAGCAAGATGGCGCTGAAGAAGATGCGTTTGGTGCCGAAACGGTCGGCGATCCAGCCCGAGGCCGGGATCAGCAGGGCCACGGTGAGCATGTAGGCGATGATCACCCCCTGCATGCGCAGCGGGTCTTCGGCCAGGGAGCGGGCCATGGCCGGCAGCGCGGTGTTGAGGATGGTGCCGTCGAGAGACTGCATGAAGAAGGCGATGGCCACCACCCAGGGGATCCAGCGGGCGGTGACGGGGTCCAGTGGTGCGCGATCGGACATCAGCTACCTCTACGTTTTGTGTTGCCTGTGCCGACCTCTTCGCGGGTAAACCCGCTCCCACAGGGTTATCGACAAACCTGTGGGAGCGGGTTTACCCGCGAAGAGGTCGGTCCTGCGGATCACAGTGTCAGGGTCAACCCCTTCAGCAACGCCCCCGGCAGATGACTCGACCCGGTGCTGCGCTGCCCATAGGTGCTGGTCGAGAGGATCATCTCGCGCTCCTGGGTCAGGTCCTCCAGCTGGCTACCCAGCAGGTTGTACAGGCTGTCGTCGAAGCGCATGGTGCTTACCGGCCCCTGGATCTGGCCGTTTTCCACCCAGAAGGTGGCGAAGCGGGTCAGCCCGGTCATGCGCGCGGCGGGCAGGTCCGAGTAGTTCAGGTACCACAGGTTGCTGATGTACAGCCCGGTGCCCAGACGCTCCAGCACCTCTTCGCCGGGCAGGTTGCCCGGGGCCAGGCTCAGCGCGCACGGCGACTCATGGCTGTCGGCGCCATTGGCCTCCTGGGCGAACTCGGCGGCGCTGCGGGCGCTTACCAGCCGCTCCAGCGCACGGCCTTCGCCGATCAGCAGCAGGTCGCGACGGGGCGAGCCCTCGTCGGAGAACGCCGGGCTCAGCGAGCCGCTGACCTGCTCGCTGAAGCTCACTTGTGGGCTCAGTTGCGCGTCGCCGTTGTACAGGCGCTGCAGCGGGCTGTTGCCCGTGGCCAGGGCCTGGGCGGAGAAACCACCCCAGCAGAGCATGCCAGCAATCTCGTCCATCGCCGCCGGCGCCAGGTAGGCACGGTAGCTGCCGGGCTTGAGGGTGACGGCCGGGCGGCCCAGGTGCTCGAGCTGTTCGCGGGCCTGGCGCAGGCGCGCGGCGAAGGTCTCGCCGCTCCAGGCCTGCCCGGCATAGTTGGCCTTGACCGCCTGGCCGTTGGCGTGGAACAGGCTCCAGTCGAAGTTGAAGCTGTTGGCCTGGTGCCAGCCGAAGGCCCCGAAGGAGCTGGCGAAGCCCCGGCAGATGGGGCCGGCGGCGTAGATGCCGACCAGGTCCAGGTCACCGGCGTCGTGTTCGACCAGGGTCAGCACTTCATCCAGCTCGGGCAGTGGCTGCTCCAGCAGGCTGTGGCTGTGCCAGGCACGCTCGTCTAGGCTCAGGTACGGATCGACCGGCAGCAGCGGCAGGGTCTGACGCAGTTGCCCGAGGCCATCGTGCAGGCGCTGACGATCCAGTTCGGCGTCATCACCCAGGGTGATCTGCTGCTCTGCCTGGCGGCCGTCGCGGATCAAGCGCAACTGCACGCTGGCCTGGGCGACCAATCCGGCCTGGCGCACCTTGGCATGGTTGAAGCGTACAAACTGCGAATGCTCGGCGTTGTAGCCGAGGGTGAACTGCTCCTCGGGCAGCACCGCGTCGCGAAGGGCGCCAAGCAGGTCCTCGAAGCGTTGTTGATACGTGCTCATCAGGCGTCTCCCCCGAATACGTCGATCTGGCGGAACACGCAGGCGGGCGATGCGTGACCGACCCGCACCACCTGGTTGGGCTCGCCCTTGCCGCAGTTGGGGGTGCCAAGCACCTGGAAGGTGCTGCTGTCGCCCACGGCCGAGAGGTTGCGCCAGAAATCGGCGGAGATGCCCCGGTAGTTAGGATTCTTGACCACGCCCTTGAGCTCGCCGTGCTCGATCAACTGCCCCCACTCGCAACCGAACTGGAACTTGTTGCGCGCATCGTCGATGGACCAGGAGCGGTTGGTGCGCATCAGGATGCCGTGCTCGATGCCACTGACCAGTTGCGCGAGCGACTGGTCGCCCGGCTCGATGTTGAGGTTGGCCATGCGGTCGATCGGCGCCCGATTCCAGCCGCAGGCACGGCTGTTGGCCACGCCGTCCAGGCCCGAGCGCAGCTGTGACAACGCGCCGCCCAGGGGGCGAACCAGCAGGCCGTCGCGGATCAGGAACTGCTTGCTGGCCGGGGTGCCGTCGTCATCGAAGCTGTAGCTGGCCAGCTCCTCGCGAAGGGTCGGGTCGAAGGTCACGTTGAGAAGCTTCGAGCCGTATTGCAGATGGCCGAAGTCGCCGGCTTTGACGAAGCTGGTACCGGCGTAGTTGCGCTCATCGCCCAGGATGCGATCCAGCTCCAGTGGATGGCCGATGGACTCGTGGATCTGCAGCATCATCTGGTCGGGCATCAGCAGCAGGTCGCGCCGGCCACTCGGGGTATTGGGTGCCAGCAGCAATTGCAGCGCCTCGTCAGCCACGCGGCGGGCCGCGCCGACCAGGCCGCAGCGCTCGATCACCTCGACGCCGCCCTGTTGGCCGAAGTTCTCCCGGCCCAGGCTACGGCTCTGGCTGTCCTGGCCGTCGCTGGCGGTGACGCCCAGGCCCGGGTAGACGAAGCGCTGGGCATGGCGCAGCTCGGCGCCGGCGGAGTTCAGGTAGGTCTGCTCGACCACGCTGATGCCAAGGCTAGCCTGCCAGTCCACCAGGCGTTCGTCACGTGGCACGCTGGCCGATTCGGCGGCCAGCAGGTCCAGGCAGTCGGCGAGGTTGGGCAGGGGCTGTTCGAAGTTGGGCGAGACATGGTCGTGGCGCCCGTCCGGGGCCGGCTGGCCGCTCAGGTCGAGCAGGCTGCTGGCCTTGATCCGCCGGGCCAGCGCCTCGGCCTGCTCCAGGGCGCGTTGCAGCCCGGCCTGGGACAGGTCGGCGGTGGCCGCGTAGGCCTCGACGCCATCCACCCGCACGGTGAGCATGGTGCCTTCGTCCTGGCTGAAGAAGGGCGGCTCGGCGACGTTGCGCCGTACCGACAGTGACTGGTGCGATTGTTTCACATGGCGAAGCGAGAACAGTTCGGCCGTGCTGCGCAGCGCGGCAAAGCGGCGGCGCAGCAGGGTGCTGGAGTCGAACATCGGAAACCTCCGTGTGTGCGGTGGTTCCCCCTAGAACCACCCCTCTTGCATCGCGAGGCAGGTGTCGTCGCGGGCCTCGAGCAAAGCGAGGTCATTATGGCAGCCCGGCACCTCCCAGGTGAGGAAATAACGCGCGGCCTGGAGCTTGCCCTGATAGAAGTCGCGGTCGCTGCCCCTGAGCAGGCCGACCTCGGCATGAATGGCCTGCTCCAGCCAGCGCCAGCCGATCACGCAGTGGCCGAACACCTTGAGGTACAGCGCCGAGTTGGCCAGCGCACCGGCGACCTTGCCGGCGGCCAGGTCGCCGAGCAGGGCGAGGGTCACGCTTTGCAGGCGATTGACCAGGTGCTCCAGGGGCTGGCGCAACGGATCGAGGTTCGGGTGATGGCTGGCGCGCTCGCAGGTGCCGGCGATCAAGCGGATCAGTTGCTTGAGCCCGGCGCCGTTGTTCTGCGCCAGCTTGCGCCCGAGCAGGTCGAGGGACTGGATGCCCTCGGTACCCTCGTGGATCGGGTTGAGGCGGTTGTCGCGGTAGTACTGCTCTACCGGGTATTCGCGGGTGTAGCCGTGGCCTCCAAGGATCTGGATCGCCAGTTCGTTGGCTTTCAGACAAAACGCCGAAGGCCAGGACTTGACGATGGGCGTGAGCAGGTCGAGCAGTTCCAGGGCTTGCCGGCGTGCCTCTGCATCCGTGGCGGTATGGGTGTCATCGAATAGCCGGGCCGCGTACAAGCCCAGGTCGAAAGCACCCTCGACGTAGGCCTTCTGTGCCAGCAGCATGCGTTTCACATCGCTGTGCTCGATGATCGGTACGGCGGGGCTGTGTGGGTCCTTGTTGTCCGGCAGGCGGCCCTGTGGACGTTGACGGGCATAGTCCAGGGAATACAGGTAACCGGCGTAACCCAGCATCACCGCGCCCATGCCGACGCCGATGCGCGCCTCGTTCATCATCTGGAACATGCAGGCCAGGCCCTGGTGCGGTTGGCCCACCAGGTAGCCGACGCACTGGCCGTTGTCCCCGAAGTTAAGCGCGGTGGAGGTGGTCCCGCGCCAGCCCATCTTGTGGAACAGCCCGGCCAGCAGCACGTCGTTGCGTGGCCCCAGGCTGCCGTCGGCGTTGACCAGGTACTTGGGCACGATGAACAGCGAGATGCCCTTCACCCCGGGCGGCGCGTCCGGCAGCTTGGCCAGGACCATGTGCACGATGTTCTGCGAAAGCTCGTGGTCGCCGCCGGAGATGAAGATCTTGTTGCCCTTGAGCTGGTAGGTGCCGTCGCCCGCGGGTTCGGCGCGGGTGCGGATATCGGCCAGCGACGAGCCAGCGTGGGGTTCGGTCAGGGCCATGGTGCCGAAGTAGCGTCCCTCGATCATCGGTTGCAGGAACAGGCGTTGCTGTTCGTCGCTGCCGAAGCTCTCGATCAGGTTGGCCGCGCCCATGGTCAGGAACGGGTAGGCCGTGGTGCCGGCGTTGGCGGCCTGGAAGTGGGCGAAGCAGGCTTGCGATACCAGGCTGGGCAGCTGCATGCCGCCGACTTCGAAGTCGCGGTTGGCGTTGAGGAAGCCCGCTTGGAGGAAGGCGTCGACCGCAGGCTTCACTTCCGGGATCAGCTCGGCGCGGCCGTCCACGTAGCGCGGCTCGTTTTCGTCGCCCTTGCGGTTGTGCGGGGCGAAGTACTTTTCGGCAATGGTGCGGGCGGTGGTCAGCGCCGCGTCGAAGGTCTCGCGGCTGTGCTCGGCGAAGCGTGGGCGCTGGGTCAGGGCCTCGGCGTCGAGGACTTCGTAGAGTTCGAAGGCGAGGTTGCGGCTGCTGAGGAGTTGCTCGGACATGGCGGCATTCCTGGTTCGGGATGCAGCGAGTCTAGGCAAGGTAATAGGGCAGGGGACAGGTTAATTGGTTTGGGTGATATGGGGGCAGAAGTTGCCATCGCCCAGGCCGTCTTTGGGTTGCGCCGGGCAGTATGGGCGTAGGTGTTACCCGTCGCAAAGCCTTGTCACGCAATTGCACTTATATCGATATCGATATAGTTTTATCTTTGCCGCTCATGGAGAGCTTACGTCTCCGATAAGGACAAGCCAGGCGAGTGCATTGGCGGGAGCGTGCAGGATGCATGATGGGCAAAAGCCAATCGAATGGTTGGGTAGCAGCAAGCAGGACCTGCGGGACTTTCCGATTGTGGCAAGGCAGCGGGCCGGGTATCAGCTGGAGCTGATCCAGGACGGTGAGGCCCCCTTCGACTGGAAACCAATGGAAAGCGTTGGGCCTGGGACGCG
Organism: Pseudomonas sp. NMI760_13; assembly: GCF_021283245.1. Lineage (NCBI taxonomy): Bacteria > Pseudomonadati > Pseudomonadota > Gammaproteobacteria > Pseudomonadales > Pseudomonadaceae > Pseudomonas > Pseudomonas sp. NMI760_13. Next base: position 85,718 of record NZ_JAJSRC010000015.1, read on the forward strand.
GGAAATCCGCATCAAGTGTCAGGACGGGGCGTTTCGGGTGTTCTACGTCGTGAGTCGACCAGAAGCGGTTTATGTCCTGCACGCGTTTCGCAAGACGACCGAGAAGACGGAAAAGCGCGATATCGATCTGGCGAAAGCGCGATACAAATTGTTGGGCGCCTGCTGAGCTGGAGTCGACAGTGTTTGAACGAGATGGATGCACAGAGGGATTTGCGATGACAAACGAACGCTCCACTTCGGTATGGGATGCGCTGTTCGACTCACCGGAAGAGGCCGAGAACCTGCGGCTTCGGGCGAAGCTGATGAGGGTGTTGGCCAGGATTGTCCGGTCCTGGGATCTGCCGCAGAAAGACGCAGCACGGCGACTGCATCTGACTCAGCCACGCTTGAGTGACTTGCTCAATGGCAAGATAGACAAGTTCTCGCTGGATGCACTGGTGAATATTCTGGCGAACGCCGACCTGGAAGTTGACATCACGGTGAAAAAGAAATCGGCCTGATGGCTGTTTTGGCCTCAAATTAATCGCAGCTTTCCAGTCGCACCTATGGCTCGAATGGCCGAGCCGCAGTGCGTTTCCTACGCAGATTCCAAGACTTTCCCTATTCCATGTAGTCCAATTCCCAAACATACTTCCAAGCCCTTTCAAGCCATTGCGGTGCTCCGGGTTGGCCTCTAGTCTCGGACGGTCGCTGCACAATCAGCGACCGGCTTTGACAGGCCGATTATCAAGAGCTTACTCAACGGCTTTGCCCTTTATGGCGGCTGTATGTGGGGCACTTCGCGTGCGCCGGGGTTTTGCTCTTGCTGACCGGTCTGTCAACCCATATACAGCTGCCACCTTCTTGTTTGACAGCAACGGGTGGTGGTCCCACTTGATCAGCAAGAGGTAGCTATGTTGAAGATTGTCCCCGATCCCCCCCACAACCCTCATTCCCTCGAAGACACCCTCATCCAGGCCACCGAGTACGCCCTGTGCGCCTTGACCGTGGCCCATCACGCCGTACAGCTCAAACCCAGGTCGCCGGCTGCCGTGTTGATGATGGCGTCGATGCATGAAATGGAGTCGCTGCGTGTGTTGCTCGAAGCGGCATTGATCCAGGTGCAGATGCCGGCGCAGGCGCCAACGTTGCACTAGGCCGCAAGGCATGTGCTGCCTGGTCGGGCCCTTTCGCGGGTAAACCCGCTCCCACAGGTTCATCTGTGCCTTGGAGCCAGCGCTGTACCTGTGGGAGCGGGTTTACCCGCGAAGAGGCCCGCACAGGCACCCACCATTTCAGGGAGAAAAATCATGACTACCGACAACACCCCCACCACCGCCGGCAAGACCAAGTTCTACCAAGGCGAAGGCCAGACCGACCCGCTGTTCTGCATCGAGCCCGGCATCCCCTGCCAGCACGCCCGCGACCAGGCCTCGGAGCTGATGGGCTGCGTACGCGACCTGACCATCACCGGGATCATGGAGGAAAAGCCCCAGTTGCTCTGGGCGTCGTATTACCTGAGCGCCCTGGCCAAGGCATTGATGGATGATGCCGAGTTCGGCATGAAGCACTGAGACTTATGTTGCCAGTGCCGGCCTCTTCGCGGCACAAGGCCGCTCCTACAGGCACTGCGCCAACCTGTGTAGGAGCGGCCTTGTGCCGCGAAAGGGCTGCGTAGCAGCCCCAGGATTTCAGCATTGATGCAAAGATTGCTGGGGCCGCTCAGCGGCCCTTTCATAGAGGGACTGTTCTAGGTTGAGAAATCTCGGCAAGACAGTTGCTCCCACAAAAAAGGAGAGCCTGAGCTCTCCTTTTCCGTTCAACGACTGTCAGCGTCAGCCGATGGTCATCAGGCTGGCGTTACCGCCCGCCGCCGCGGTGTTAACACTCACCGCCCGCTCGATCACCAGGCGCTCCAGGGCGATCTGGTGATCGCCGCTCGAAAGCCCGTGCACGCCGACGATCGCGCCGGCACGCTTGGCCACCTGCTCGCAGACGCCGCGCAACTGGTCGGAGTGACCGTGGTGGATGACCGCGTCGAAGGCCACCTCGTCCTTGCTCCAGTCGGCCACCAGCTTGATCTTCGCCTGCAGCTCTTTCGGCAGACGGCCGCGCACGATCTTGGCCGGTTCGCCGTCCTGGAACACCGCCGAGCTACCCACGGCCAGTACCGCCGCCAGCTGGGCCAGCAGGTCGGCCTCGTTGTCGGCCAGGCACAGCACGTGTTCGCGTGGCAGCACGCTGTAGGTGTTGCGCTCGCCGGTCGGGCCTGGCAGCACGCGGGTGATGCCGCTCTGCGACTGCTCGGCGAACTGCTCGCACAGCGCGGCCAGGTCGCTCATCTGGCTGCTGGCCGCCCAGGTCTTGAGGGTGGTCAGCGGCTTGAGCTGCTGGTCGCGCAGGGTGGTGTCGGCCTGGCTGCGCGCATCGTCGGCCTGGAAGTGGCGGGCGATGGCGTCGGCCGGGCGGGTCGACAGCAGGCGGTACAGGTACAGTGGGCCACCGGCTTTCGGGCCGGTGCCCGACAGGCCTTCACCGCCGAACGGCTGCACGCCGACCACGGCACCGACGATGTTGCGGTTGACGTACATGTTGCCGGCGTTGACGTTGTCCACCACCTTGGCGATGGTCTCGTCGATGCGGGTGTGCACGCCCAGGGTCAGGCCGTAGCCGGAAGCGTTGATCTGCTCGATCAGCTGGTCCAGGTCCTTGCGGTTGTAGCGCACCACGTGCAGCACCGGGCCGAAGATCTCGCGCTTGAGCTCGTCGAAGCTTTCCAGCTCGATCAGGGTCGGCATCACGAAGGTGCCGCGCTTGATTTCCTCGCCTTCGGCGATGGCCACCTGGTAGACGGTGCGGCCTTTGTCGCGCATGCCCTGGATGTGCTTCTCGATACCAGCCTTGGCTTCGGCGTCGATCACCGGGCCGATGTCCACGGACAGGCGCTCCGGGTTGCCCAGGCGGCTTTCGGCCATGGCGCCCTTGAGCATCTCGATCACGCGGTCGGCGGAGTCTTCCTGCAGGCACAGCACGCGCAGGGCCGAGCAACGCTGGCCGGCGCTGTCGAATGCGGAGGACACCACGTCGATCACCACCTGCTCGGTCAGCGCCGAGGAGTCGACGATCATGGCGTTCTGGCCGCCGGTTTCGGCGATCAGCGGGATCGGGCGGCCCTGGTTGTCCAGGCGGCCGGCGATGTTGCGCTGCAGCAGGCGGGCGACTTCAGTGGAACCGGTGAACATCACGCCCTTGACGCGCTCGTCACCGACCAGGCCGGCACCGACGGTTTCGCCCTGGCCTGGCAGCAGTTGCAGCACGCCTTCGGGGATGCCGGCTTCCAGCAGCAGGCGCACGGCCTGGGCGGCGACCAGCGGGGTCTGTTCGGCCGGCTTGGCCAGTACCGGGTTGCCAGCGGCGAGGGCCGCGGCCACCTGGCCGGAGAAGATCGCCAGCGGGAAGTTCCACGGGCTGATGCACACCACCGGGCCCAGCGGGCGGCAGCTGTCGTTGCGCAGGTCGTTGCGTGCCTGCACCGCGTAGTAGCGCAGGAAGTCCACGGCCTCGCGCACCTCGGCGATGGCGTTGGCGTAGGTCTTGCCGGCTTCGCGCACCAGCAGGCCCATCAGCGGCTGGATGTCGGCTTCCATCAGGTCGGCGGCGCGTTCGAGGATCGCGGCGCGCTCGGCCGGCGGGGTGGCCTGCCAGATCGGCGCGGCGTTCAGCGCGCACTGGATGGCGTTGTCGACGTCGGCGACGGTGGCTTCCTGCACATGACCCACGACATCGCGGTGGTCGGCCGGGTTGAGCACCGGCGCGGCCGGCTGTTCGCTGGCGGCGCAGCCCAGCAGCGGGGCGGCTTTCCAGTCGTTGTGGGCGGTGGCCAGCAGGGCGCAGGACAGCGACGCCAGGCGGTGTTCGTTGGCCATGTCGATGCCGGCCGAGTTGGCCCGCTCGCTGCCGTACAGTTCACGCGGCATCGGGATGCGCGGGTGCGGCAGGCCGATGCTGCCCTCTTGGGTGCCCATGCGCTCGATGCTGGCGACCGGGTCGGCGACCAGTTCCTGGATGGAGATCGAGTGGTCGGCGATGCGGTTGACGAACGAGGTGTTGGCGCCGTTTTCCAGCAGGCGGCGGACCAGGTAGGCCAGCAGGGTCTCGTGGGTGCCGACCGGCGCGTACACGCGGCACGGACGGTTCAGCTTGCCCTCGGAAATCTTGCCCACGACTTGCTCGTACAGCGGTTCGCCCATGCCGTGCAGGCACTGGAACTCGTACTGGCCCGGGTAGTAGTTCTGCCCGGCGATGGTGTAGATGGCCGACAGGGTGTGGGCGTTGTGGGTGGCGAACTGCGGGTAGATGGCTTCTGGCACGGCCAGCAGCTTGCGGGCGCAGGCGACGTAGGACACGTCGGTGTACACCTTGCGGGTGTAGACCGGATAGCCTTCCAGGCCCTCGACCTGGGCGCGCTTGATCTCGCTGTCCCAGTAGGCGCCCTTCACCAGGCGGATCATCAGGCGGTGACGGCTGCGCTTGGCCAGGTCGATGACGTAGTCGATCACGTACGGGCAGCGCTTCTGGTAGGCCTGGATGACGAAGCCGATACCGTTCCAGCCGGCCAGCGACGGCTCGAAGCACAGGCGCTCGAGCAGGTCCAGCGACAGCTCCAGGCGGTCGGCTTCCTCGGCGTCGATGTTCAGGCCGATGTCGTACTGCTTGGCCAGCAGGGTCAGCGACAGCAGGCGCGGGTACAGCTCGCTCATCACGCGTTCGTACTGGGCGCGGCTGTAGCGTGGGTGCAGGGCCGAGAGCTTGATCGAGATGCCCGGGCCTTCATAGATGCCACGGCCGTGCGAAGCCTTGCCGATCGAGTGGATCGCCTGCTCGTAGGAGGCCAGGTATTTCTGCGCGTCGTGCTCGGTCAGCGCGGCTTCGCCGAGCATGTCGTAGCTGTAGCGGAAGCCCTTGGCTTCGAACTTGCTGGCGTTGGCCAGGGCCTCGGCGATGGTCTCGCCGGTGACGAATTGCTCGCCCATCAGGCGCATGGCCATGTCGACGCCCTTGCGGATCATCGGCTCGCCGCTCTTGCCGATGATGCGGGTGAGCGAGGAGGTCAGGCCGGATTCGTTGTGGGTGCTGACCAGCTTGCCGGTCAGCAGCAGGCCCCAGGTGGCGGCGTTGACGAACAGCGACGGGCTGTTGCCCAGGTGCGGCTGCCAGTTGCCGGTGCTGATCTTGTCGCGGATCAGCGCGTCACGGGTACCTTTGTCGGGGATGCGCAGCAGCGCTTCGGCCAGGCACATCAGCGCCACGCCTTCCTGGGACGACAGCGAGAACTCCTGCAGCAGGCCCTGGACGATGCCGGCACGGCCACCGGCGCTCTTCTGGTTGCGCAGCTTGTCGGCCAGGTTCGCGGCCAGCTTGTTGGTGGCTTCTGCCTGGGCGGCCGGCAGGCGTGCCTGCTCCAGCAGCATTGGCACCACTTCCTGCTCGGGGCGGCGGTAGGCGGCAGTGATCGCCGAGCGCAGTACCGACTGCGGCAGGATGCTTTCGGCGAACTCCAGGAAGCACTGGTGGGCGTGGTCGGCGGCGACTTCGCCGGCGTCATCGCCAGCGGCGGCATGGCCGTTGAGGTCGTTCAGGGTGGCGCCACCCTCGAGCTTCTCGAGATAGTTGAAGATCGCTTGCTTGATCAACCAGTGCGGCGTGCGGTCGATGGACTGCGCAGCTGCTTTGAGTCGCTCACGGGTCGGGTCGTCGAGTTTGACCCCAAGGGTGGTCGTCGCCATTTCTTATCCTCGTTATTGGCCACGGATGTGACCTAAGCTGAAGGCAAGATTAGCCTGTAGGACAATTCGGGTGCAACCGGGTGCAACCCGAATTCTTCACGGTAAAGGTGCAACTCGTCTGAAGGCTGTTTCCTTACAGCCAAAACGGTCTTTTTTACTGCTTTTGCTTATGTAAAACGCTGTGTTTGCTCCGAAAAGGAGCAAAAAAGGGGCTTTATCCGAAAAGCCATGGCTGGGTGCAACTTGCAAATGAAAAATGGTTGCACCTCGTTCATGTTGTTGCATAGGATGCGCCGCCTGGGTGCAACCGTCGTGCGCGGCGGTCGCAAGAGATAAAAACAACGCCAGGGCACAACTCATGGGCAATCCACTAACGATCACCTTCGTGGTCTACATTGCGGCAATGGTGCTGATCGGCTTCGCCGCCTATCGCTCCACCAAGAACCTTTCCGACTATATTCTCGGCGGCCGTAGTCTCGGCAGCGTGGTCACCGCGCTTTCCGCCGGCGCATCGGACATGAGCGGCTGGCTGTTGATGGGCCTGCCGGGCGCCATCTACTTCGCGGGCCTTTCCGAGGCCTGGATCGCCATCGGCCTGACCGTCGGCGCCTACCTGAACTGGCTGTTCGTCGCCGGCCGTCTGCGCGTGCAGACCGAGCACAACGGTGACGCCCTGACCCTGCCGGACTACTTCTCCAGCCGTTTTGAAGACCAGACCGGTCTGCTGCGGATCATCTCGGCGATCGTCATCCTGGTGTTCTTCACCATCTACTGCGCTTCCGGCATCGTCGCCGGCGCCCGTCTGTTCGAAAGCACCTTCGGCATGTCCTACGAGACCGCTCTGTGGGCCGGTGCCGCGGCCACCATCGCCTACACCTTCGTTGGTGGCTTCCTGGCGGTGAGCTGGACCGATACCGTGCAGGCCTCGCTGATGATCTTCGCGCTGATCCTGACCCCGATCATCGTGCTGATCTCCACCGGTGGCTTCGATACCACCTTCCTGGCGATCGAGGCGGTGAACCCGGCTCACTTCGACATGTTCAAGGGCGCGACCTTCATCGGCATCATCTCGCTGATGGGTTGGGGCCTGGGCTACTTCGGCCAGCCGCACATCCTGGCGCGCTTCATGGCCGCCGACTCGGTCAAGTCGATCGCCAACGCCCGCCGCATCTCCATGACCTGGATGATCCTGTGCCTGGCCGGTACCTGCGCCGTCGGTTTCTTCGGCATCGCCTACTTCTCGGCGCATCCTGACCTGGCGGGTCCGGTGACCGAGAACCATGAGCGCGTGTTCATCGAGCTGGCCAAGATCCTGTTCAACCCATGGATCGCCGGTGTGCTGCTGTCGGCCATCCTGGCCGCGGTGATGAGCACCCTGAGCTGCCAGCTGCTGGTGTGCTCCAGCGCCCTGACCGAGGACTTCTACAAGTCGTTCCTGCGCAAGAATGCCTCGCAGACCGAGCTGGTCTGGGTCGGTCGCCTGATGGTCCTGGCCGTTGCCTTGATCGCCATCGCCATGGCCGCCAACCCCGAGAACCGCGTGCTGGGCCTGGTGGCCTACGCCTGGGCCGGCTTCGGTGCCGCCTTCGGTCCGGTGGTGCTGATCTCGGTGCTGTGGAAGGGCATGACTCGCAACGGCGCGCTGGCTGGTATCGTGGTCGGTGCGCTGACCGTGATCCTGTGGAAGAACTACGTGGACATGGGTCTGTACGAGATCATTCCGGGCTTCCTGTTCGCCAGCATCGCCATCTTTGTGGTGAGCAAGCTGGGCAGCCCGTCGAACAGCATGGTTTCGCGTTTTGAAACTGCTGATGCGGCGTACCACGCTGACAAGTAACGCCTGCTGAATCGGCGTTATCCCTATCGCGGGGCAAGCCCGCTCCCACGTGTCCTCGGGCATTTGTGGGAGCGGGCTTGCCCCGCGATGCTTTTTGCCGGCTGCAAGGCAAGGTAAACTTGGCGCCCCCGCAGGAGTCCTCATGAACTATCGTCACGCCTTCCACGCCGGCAATCACGCCGACGTCCTCAAGCACATCGTGCTCACCCGCCTCATCGCCCTGATGTCGCGCAAGGAGCAGCCGTTCGCCTACATCGACACTCACGCTGGCCTGGGTCTCTACGACCTGCAGGGTGACCAGGCGAGCCGTACCGGCGAATACCTCGAGGGCGTGGCCCGCCTGTGGAACCGCGACGACCTGCCGGAAGCGGCCGCAGACTACCTGCGCATCATCAAACGCCTGAACCCGGATGGCGAGCTGCGCTACTACCCGGGCTCGCCCGAGCTCGCGCGCCGCCTGATGCGCCAGCAGGACCGCGCCTTGCTCAACGAGAAGCACCCTGAAGATGGGGCGCTGCTCAAGGAGAACATGAAGAAGGATCCGCGGGTCACCGTTCACCTGGGTGAAGGCTGGCACATCCCGCGGGCGCTTCTGCCGGTGCAGGAAAAGCGCGCCATCATGCTGATCGACCCGCCGTTCGAGCAGGCCGACGAGCTCAAGCGCTGCACCGTGGCCATGAAAGAGGCGATCGGTCGCATGCGCCAGACTGTCGCGGCGATCTGGTACCCGATCAAGGACCAGCGCTCGCTGACCCGTTTCTACCAGGACCTGACCAGCACCGGCGCGCCGAAGCTGCTGCGGGTCGAGTTGTACGTGCATCACCAGGACAGCCCACAGGGCCTGAACGGCTCGGGCCTGGCCATCGCCAACCCGCCTTGGGGCCTGGAAGATGAGCTCAAGACGCTGCTGCCGTGGCTGGCCAAGGAGCTGGCGCAGACCGCCGGCAGCTTGCGCATGGACTGGCTGATCGCCGAATAACCCGCACGAACCCTGTAGGAGCGGCCTTGTGCCGCGAAAGGGCTGCGCAGCGGCCCCGGATTTCATATGCGCCGCTGAAATTGCCGGGGCTGCTTCGCAGCCCTTTCGCGGCACAAGGCCGCTCCTACAAGGGGGCGGTGTGTCCGCCATCTTTGCGTTATAATCCCGCCCTTTAGCCGCCATCCGCCCGAATGGCCGTTGGCGCACTTCATACCGATTTGAGAGGCTAGACCCTTGGCACTGACGATTCTTGGCCTGTCCGGCGCCCTTAGCCATGACCCTTCCGCGGCCCTGTACATCGACGGCAAGCTGATTGCCGCCGCCGAAGAAGAGCGCTTCGTGCGTGACAAGCATGCGAAGAACCGCATGCCCTACGAGTCGGCGAAGTTCTGCCTGGAGCAGGCCGGCATCAAGCCGTCTGACGTCGACGTGGTGGCCATTCCGTTCGCCCCGATCAGCCTGTTCGGCAAGGCCCGCTGGCACTACGCCAAGCGCTACTGGTACGCCCCGGACCGCGCCCTGGACGCGCTGCTGATGGGCAACCGCCGCTACAAGCGCTACCGCAAGAAGATCGTCTGGTGCCTGGAGCAACTGGGCTTCGATCCGAAAAAGATCAAGATCGAGCCGGTCGAGCACCACCTGGCCCACGCCTCCAGCGCCTACCACTGCTCGGGTTTCAAAGAGAAAACCGCGATCCTCGGTATCGACGGCAAGGGCGAGTACGCCACCACTTTCTTCGGCTACGGCGAAAACGGCAAGATTCACAAGATCAAGGAATTCTTCGATCCGGACTCGCTGGGTGGCCTGTATGGCGCGATCACCGAGTTCCTCGGCTTCGAAATGCTCGATGGCGAGTTCAAGGTCATGGGCATGGCGCCGTATGGCGACGCCAGCAAGTATGACTTCTCGCGCCTGGCCAGCTTCGAAAACGGCGAGCTGGTGATCAACACCGAATACGCCAACGTTATCGGCCTGCGTCGCTATAAAGAGAAGGGCAAGGGCTTCTACTTCTCGCCCAAGCTGATCGAGTGGCTGGGCCCGAAACGTGAAGGCGACATCGCCGACGAGCCGTACATCCACTACGCCGCCAGCATGCAGGCGCTGTTCGAGAAGCTGGCCCTGCAGATGATCGACCATTACCTGGGCGACACGCTGAAAGAGACCGGCAAGCTGGCCTTCGCCGGCGGTTGCGCGTTGAACGTCAAGCTGAACCAGAAGATCATCGCCCGTGATGATGTGAAGGAGCTGTTCGTCCAGCCGGCCTCCGGCGACGCCGGTACCGCCGTTGGTGCGGCCGCCTACGTTTCCCACGCCCGTGGCGTGCCGGTCGAGAAGATGGAGCATGTCTACCTCGGCCCTGCGTATTCCAACGAAGACGTGATCGCCGCCTGTGCCCGTCACCCGAGCCAGCCGAAATGGCGCAAGCTCGAGAACATGCCTGAGCAGATCGCCAAGATCATGGTCGATGGCAACCCGGTGGCCTGGTTCCAGGGGCGCATGGAATTCGGTCCGCGCGCTCTGGGCGGTCGTTCGATCATTGGCTGCCCGAGCGTGGAAGGCGTGGCCGACCGCATCAACCACCAGATCAAGTTCCGCGAACGCTGGAGACCTTTCTGCCCGTCGATGCTCGACACCGTCGCGCCGCAGATGATCAAGATCGATCACCCCGCGCCATTCATGACCTTCACCTTCGAAGTCGCCGAAGAGTGGAAGACCCGCGTGCCGGAAGTCGTCCACGAGGACGGCACTTCGCGCGCCCAGGTGCTCAAGCGCGAGTACAACCCGCGCTACTACGACATGATGAAGGCGCTGGAAGACCTGACCGGCAACGGCGTGTCGCTGAACACCTCGCTGAACCGCCGTGGCGAACCGATGATCTGCTCGCCGACCGACGCCCTGAACATGTTCTTCGGCTCGGACCTGCAGTACCTGATCATGGAAGACATCCTGGTGGTCAAGGAAGGCGCCGCGCCGTATGACCAGCCGCTCTGAACCGCGCATCCTGCAGTTCTGCCATGGCTATGACGGGCCGTTCCTCGATTGTGCCCGTCAATACGCCAGCCTGTTCCAGGGCAGCGGCTACAAGGTCACTACCGTGTTCCTCACCGGGGCAGCCGACGCGAAAGTAGCGGCTGGCTGTGCCTCGGACGAGGTGCTGTTTCTCGAGTTCAGTTCCAAGGCCGTGCGCGGCCTGAAGCTGGGCGCGATCCGCGCGCTGCGCAAGATCGCCGCGCAGCGCAATTTCAGCTTTTGCATCGCCCACCGCTTCAAGCCGATCTATGTTGCGCTGCTGGGGACCGGCTTGCCGGTAATCGGCGTGCACCATGCCTTCGGTGATTATGAGCGCAAGGGGCGGCGGCTGTTCGCCAACCTGTTCCGCAAGCGCCTGAGCCTGCTCGGTGTGTCGGATGCGGTGCGCGACGACATGCGACGCTGCCTGGGCCAGTGGCCGGCCGAGCGTATCCAGACTTTGTACAACCGCATCGATGTCGAGGCACTGCAGGCCAGCCTGGTGCCGCGTGACGAGGCGCGCCGGGCCTTGGGCCTGGATGAACGTGCCTGGGTGGTCGGTAACGTCGGTCGCCTGCATCCGGACAAGGACCAGGCCACGCTGCTGCGTGGTTTCGCCGAAGCCTTGCCGGGGTTGCCGGCCGGTGCACGCCTGGCGATCCTGGGCAAGGGGCGCCTCGAGGCGAAACTCAAGGCCCTGGCTGCCGAGTTGGGCATCGCCGGGCAGGTCGACTTCCTCGGCCAGGTGCCGGATGCACGCCGCTATTTCCGCGCTTTCGACGTGTTCGCCCTGAGCTCCGACCATGAGCCGTTCGGCATGGTCCTGCTCGAAGCCATGGTCGCTGGCGTGCCGGTGCTGGCCACCGCCTGTGGCGGCGCCCGGGAAGTGGTCGAGGGTGTGGGTGTGCTGTTCCCGCTGGGCGATGCCGCGCAGCTGGCCCAGGGCTTGAAGCACATGGCCGGACTGGACGCGCAGCAGCGCGAGGCATGCGCCGGGCATATGCTGCAGCGCCTGCAGCAGCGCTTCAGTGACTCGGCAGTGCGGGATGCCTTCTGGCAACTGCCGCACGTCCGCGCGCTGATGGCGGAGGCCTGATGCTCAATCATCTCAAGGCCTGGCGTGAACGCGGCTGGCAAGTGATCGATGCGGCCGCCTACAACGAAGCCTGGCAGCGTTTTGGCGGCAGTGTCGCCACGCACCCGTTGGTGATCGAGCAACTGGCGGACCTGGCCGGGATCCCGGTGCGTTACCTGGGCTGGTTCCAGGGCGCCGAGCTCAAGGCCGCGCTGCCAACCTGGGGGCGCCACCTGGCGCTGTCCAAGGACGTGCTCAAGCGTGAAGGCAAGAAAGGCCTGTTCGACCTGGGCAATGCCGAGATCATCCTGCCAGCCGCCGCCGATGCCGGGGCGCCACTGCGCCACGCCGGTCGCTACCTGTCGGAGTTGAACCAGGGCCGTTTCGCCGGCCTGAAGGCACAACCTGAGCAGTTGGCCATGGCGCGGCCCCATGAAGATCTGTCGAAGAAATTCCGCTACAACCAGCGTCGTGAGCTGCGCCTGCTGGAAGAGGCGGGTGGCCAGGTGCGACCGATCGGCGATTTCACTGCAGCCGAGACCGCCGCGATGTACTGTGACTTGTTCCAGCGTCGCTGGGGCTTCCCGGCCACCGGCGCGGCCCGCATGGCAGAGGTGGTCGAGCGCCTGCGCGAGCTGCTGATCGGTTCGGTGCTGTTCCTTGAAGGGGCGCCCATCGCCATTCAACTGGTGTATCGCGTCGAGGCGCCGCAATGGATCAGCGTCGAATATGTAAACGGCGGTGTCGATCCAGAGACCAAGGCTTTCAGCCCTGGTAGCGTATTGAGCTTCCTCAATACCCAGGCCGCCTGGGAGGATGCCAATACCCGCGGCAAGGCGCTGCGGTTCTCGTTCGGTCGGTCCGACCGGGAGTACAAGGATCGTTGGTGCAACCCCGTCAACGTCTTCCAGGTCTGAACATGAGCGCCAACAAACAGCAACTGCTCAAACGCCATCGCAAGCGCAAACGGGTGATCCTGCTGCTGGCGCTGGTCGTGCTGCTGTTCTCGGCGCTGTGGGCGCTGTGGCTGCCGCCCGTGCTCGCGGTGCTGCTGTGGGTGGCTCATGAGGCCTGGTTTTCCGACCACCTCTTCTATGTGCCGGGCAGCGACTACCAGTACGACCTGCAAGCCAGCGAGCGTCATGCGCTGCGCAGCCAGGGTGGGGTGCTGGCCTTGCCGGGCGATTGCACGCTGGACGGTAGCGAGACCCTGTTGTTGCGGGTGAGCCTGCGCGCCGGCTGGTTGGGGCGGCTGTTCGATCCGGCAGTACGTATCGACGGTGGTGTCGCCGATTACCAGGCCTTCGAGCGGGGTGTGAGAGGTGTGCGCTACCTGAACCTGAGCGGGCAGGCCGAGGCGCTGAACGCCGGACAGTTGCGCCTGAGTGGTCGCCATTGTCGCGTAGCACCCGAGATGGAGTTGCTGGTGCTGCGTCACCCCGACTACCTGGCTGGCACCCTGATGGTTATCGCCCCTCATGCCGACGATGCCGAGCTGGCGGCGTTCGCTGCCTATTCCCAGGCGAAGAGCAGCTGGATCGTGACCCTCACCGCTGGCGAGATCGAGAACGAGTACTACCGCGACACCTTCGGCCTCGACCTGGTCGAGGCGGCCCGGCTCAAGGGCCAATTGCGCAGCTGGGACAGCGTCGCCGTGCCGCGTTGGGCCGGCGTGCCTTCCAGTCAATCCGTGCAGTTGGGCTATTTCTGCATGCAGTTGCCTGCCATGCAGGCCGAGCCCGAGGCATCGATCCCGTCGCGCGAGGCGGACCTGGCCGACACCCGGCCATTCCGTCGTTTCAACGAAGTCGCGTTGCAAAGCGATGCCGATGGCCGGCCGAGCTGGACCAACCTGGTCCAGGACCTGCGCGAACTCATCGAGCGCGCGCGTCCGGCAACCATCGTGATGCCGCATCCGACCCTCGATCCGCACCCGGACCATGTGTGTGCCCATGACGCCTTGCAGCAGGCGTTGCAGAGCGCCGACTGGCGGCCTGAAACCCTGCTGTTCTACGCCAACCACCTGCACGACAATGACCGTTGGCCGATGGGTGATGCCGGTACCGGTGTACCTTTGCCACCCTTCTTCGATGCCGGCATGCCCATGCGCCCTTGGGTGCTTGGGGTGGATGCGCAAGAGCAGAGGCAAAAGGCCATCGCTTTGGGTATGATGCACGACCTGCAGCCTGCGGCCCCGCTCAAGCGCCGAATCCGTCGCTTCCTGCAGCGCTGCCTCGCCGCCCGGCGCTGGCCCGCATTCGGTGAAAATGAATTCTTCCGCAAGGCCGTACGGCGCCACGAACTGCTGTGGGTCGGCACAATGATCGACAAGAGAGAACCACGGTGAAAGTCCTGTTCCTGGTCCAGAAAGAGCAACGCGCCATCCTGGACCGTCTGTACGAAGGCATCGCGGCCGACTGCGAGTGCGATATCCGTTGGTTGACCGGTGACGAGCAGGCCGATCTGCGCAGCTATTTCCGCGAGCATGTGCAGGTCGAGCAGTACGACCGCATCCTGTTCTTCCTGCGGTTCAAGAAAGAGATCCGCCAGGCACGCTTCATTCGGACGATCCCGAACCTGGTGATCCTCGAGCACGACGCCTACCAGAATTACATTCCCTGCAAGTACACCGGCAAATTCAGCGAGTACTACCGCCAGCTGCCATGGGCGCGCATCATCACCTCCGGCGCAGTGGTCACCCGACGCCTGCGCGACGAAGGCTTCGACGCGATCTTCGTGCCCAAGGGTTACGACCAGGCGCTGCTGCGCAATGAAAACCATGAGCGTGATATCGAGTTGGCGTTCGTCGGCAGCCTGCGCAGCGTGGCCTACTCCGGGCGCAAGCAGATGCTCGAGTCGATTGCGGCGGTGGAAAACCTGCTGATCACCCGTACCAAATCCGGCGAGGAGTACAGCCGGACTCTCAGCCGCATCCGCTTTTTCGTCAGTGCCGACGTCGGCATGGGCGAGTACATGATCAAGAACTTCGAAGCCATGGCCTGTGGCTGCGTCCTGTTCGCCTATGACCAGGGCGAGGAAGAGAACCAGGCGCTGGGCTTCGTCGACATGCACAATATCGTGCTCTACCGCGACCTCGAGCAGTTGCGCGAGAAGCTCGCCCGGCTGCGTGGCGATCTCGCCCTGGCCGAGCGTATCTCGCGCAATGGCCAGCAGTTGGCCGAGCAGCGCTATACCTTCCACGCGCTCGGGCAGGCGATCACCGAGGCCATGCGCGCGCCGCTGCGCCCGGCCGCGAAGCCTGGCCTGCTGGAGCGTGTGCTGCTGGCCATCGGCCTGTCGCGTTAAGCCCTACACACATCGAGGAAGCCATGATCTTCAGTGAAAACAGCGAGATCACACTGGTGGTGACCAGCTGTGGTCGATTCGAACTGCTCAAGCGCACGCTCGAAAGTTTCGACCGCTACAACACGGCGCCCATCCGTGAAGTCTTCATCACCGAAGACTCCGGTGACGAGGCAGTGCGTGGCTGCATCCCGGAACACTGGCGCGAGCACACCACCTTCATCGTCAACAATCCCAAGCTTGGGCAGTTGCGCTCGGTGGACGCCGCCTATTCGCAGATCAAGACCTTCTGGGTGTTCCATTGCGAGGATGACTGGGCCTTCTATCGCCCGGGCTTCATCGAGGAATCCCAGGCACTGCTGGAGGCCGACCCGCAAGCGTTGCAGGTCTGGCTGCGCAGCTTCAATCATGACCTGCAGGTGCACAGCCCCTATGTGTTCCTGGAGGAGCGCCAGGTGCTGCAGGGCATCGCTTTCCACAAGCTGGGCTCGCACAAGGCGGAATGGCAGGGGTTCTCGTTCAACCCGGGCCTGCGCAGGCTGGCCGACTACCAGGCACATGCACCGTACGCCTCGCATTCCGGCGAGAAGAGCTTGTCGCGGTTGTACGCCGAGCGCGACCGCTATGCGTTGATCCTGGAGAACGACGCCGTGCTGCATACCGGTTTCGGCGAGCATGTGGAAATGGCGGAAGAGAAAATCAAGAAGGCACGGCGCAAGCGCATGGATCGCATTCGTCTGTTGGGCGTGCTGGTTATCGGACTATTGCTGGGATGGGTGTTGAAGGATGTTTGAAGGGATTGGTAACGACAACCGCACGAGCAGGCGTTACTTCAGCGCTGCGCTGATCGCGTTCCTGGCCAGCTTCGTGTTGATGGCCTCATCGAAATGGACCAACAACATTTTCTACGCCTTCATCGCGTTGCCTGGCCTGGTGTTCCTGGTCAAGGAGCGTGGCGCGGGGCTGTTTGGCGACAAGCTTGGGCTGGTGTGGCTGGTATTCCTGCTGTGGTTCCTGGTACCCGCAGCGATTGCTGGCGATGGGCAGTTCTACAAGCACATTGCTTATGTAGCGCTCTTTGTCTTTGCCGTGGCAGGGCTGACGAATCAGGGCTTCTTCCGCTCTGAAGTGTTCGCGCGTGCGCTGTTCTGGATCATCTGCCTTTACATTTTCGGCTATTCGGCGTTTGCCTACCTGACCGGCATCTACGCCTTGGGTGAGCGGGTCAGCCTGATGCCCGCGCGCATGCAGAACGTGATCTACACCAGTATATGGCTGCTCTGTGCGCTGGCGCTGGCCATGCCGGGGTGGTTGCACCGTCGTCGCTGGGTCGAAGCGTTTGCCGCCGTGGCGCTGTCGGTGGTGGCGATTACCTTCGTCCTGCAGACGCGTACCGCGATGGTCGGCGCGGCGTTCCTGTTTGCCGCCTGGGCGTGCTGGGCGCTGTGGCGCTTCCCGCGCGTGGCCGGCAGTTGGCTGCTGGTATTCGCGGTACTTGGCGGCATCGCCCTCTGGTTGGTCAAGGACATGGCCTGGTTCCATTCGCTGTTCGAGCGCGGTGATTCCTATCGTGGCGAGTTGTTCCACGTGATGGTCGGCGAGTGGCAAAACTGTGGCTGGATGGTCGGCTGCGGCGTCGAGTTCCATACCGACAAGCTGCTGAGCGGCTTCATGCCGATCCAGCATCCACACAATATCTTCGTTGCCCTGGGCCTCTACACCGGTGGCGTCTCGCTGGTCCTGTTCCTGGTCATCGTGGTGATGACCCTGGTCCAGGCCTTGCGCCTTCGTGACCCTTGGGGCATGTACCTGGCCTGTGCCCTGGTGATGCTCAACTTCGATGGCAGCAAGCTGATCGGCAACCCTGACGAGCTGTGGCCATTGGTCCTGTTGCCGGCAGCCATGGTGCTTGGCCGTGGGTTGCAGCAGCGACGTTCGAGCTGATGATGAAGATGGCCGCCTCCGGGCGGCCATTATCGTTCAGGCCAGTGCGTTGGCCAGGTCCTGGCGGCGGCAGACCTGCTGGCTGGCGAGATAGGCTTCGATGAAGGCGTTGTCGCCGTCACCCAGCAACCACGCCCGATCTTCCCGGTAACGCAGCATATGACGGAAGTTGCGCTGGCGTTGTGAGCGGCGGAGTGGCCTGGCGTACATGCGCAGGTCGGCGACGTCGATCAACCCCAGCTTGCCTTCGGGCGTCAGCACCACGTTGCCCAGGTGCGCGGAGCGGAAGTACACCCCCGCTTCATGAAGCGCCGCGATGAAACGTCCGAGCTGGTCGCGCAAGCCTGGGTGGTTGCCGGGTTGCTCCAGCAGTTGGCGCAGCGTATGACCGGGTAGCGGGTCATAGTGCACGGCATCGCGGGCAATCTCGGCGATACGGTAAACCGCCTTGACCTGCGGGCAGGGGATGCCGCGTTCGGCCAGGGCCTGGCAGTTGTCGGCGAAACGCCGGGCGTAGGGATACCAGGCCGCCGAGCTGATCAGGCGCTTGCGGCGGAACAGCTTGAGCATCGAACCGTCCCTCAGGCGCAGGACCTTGTCGCCAGTCCCGTCGGCCTCGAGGACGTGGGCGCCCTCGCGCAGGGCAAGGTAACGGGCGTGGTCAAGTGCGTGCATCAAGCCTCCGGGGCCAGGGTTCGGAACAGCCGTCTATCTTAACCTGTGGCGGGCGGTGCAAGACACCGTGTGTGGTATAATCCCGACTCTTTTTGACCCGACGGATTCTCATGACAGTTCCCGAATCGTCTTCCCCCGCAAGCCTGAAGATCTATCTGCGCCTGCTGGGCTATGTCAAACCCTACATCGGCATCTTCCTGCTGAGCATCGTCGGCTTCGTGATCTTCGCCTCGACCCAGCCGATGCTGGCCGGGATCCTCAAGTATTTCGTCGATGGGCTGAGCAATCCGCAGGCGGTGCTGTTCCCCGACGTGCCCTACCTGCGCGACCTGCAGTTGCTGCAGGCGGTGCCGCTGCTGATCATCCTGATTGCCGCCTGGCAGGGCCTGGGTTCGTTCCTCGGCAACTACTACCTGTCCAAGGTCTCGCTGTGCCTGGTGCACGACCTGCGGGTCGAGCTGTTCAACAAGTTGCTGGTCCTGCCCAACCGCTACTTCGACAACCACAATTCCGGGCACCTGATCTCGCGCATCACCTTCAACGTGACCATGGTCACCGGCGCCGCCACCGATGCCATCAAGGTAGTCATTCGTGAGGGCCTGACGGTGGTGTTCCTGTTTGCCTACCTGCTGTGGATGAACTGGAAGCTGACCCTGGTGATGGTGGCGATCCTGCCGCTGATCGCGGTGATGGTGAGCACCGCCAGCAAGAAATTCCGCAAGCAGAGCAAGAAGATCCAGGTGGCCATGGGCGACGTTACCCACGTGGCCTCCGAGACCATCCAGGGTTACCGCGTGGTGCGCAGCTTCGGTGGCGAAAGCTACGAGGAGCGCCGCTTCGAGAAGGCCAGCCAGAGCAACACCGACAAGCAACTGCGCATGACCAAGACCGGCGCGCTGTACACGCCGATGCTGCAACTGGTGATCTACACCGCCATGGCCGCGCTGATGTTCCTGGTGCTGTTCCTGCGTGGTGAGGCTTCTGCGGGTGACCTGGTGGCCTACATCACCGCGGCAGGCCTTCTGCCCAAGCCGATTCGCCAGCTCTCCGAAGTCAGCTCGACCATCCAGAAGGGCCTTGCCGGCGCCGAGAGCATCTTCGAGCAACTGGACGAGAAGCCCGAAGTCGACAACGGCACCATCGAGAAAGAGCGGGTCGAGGGGCGCCTGGACGTGCGCAACCTCAGCTTCACCTACCCGGGTACCGAACGTCAGGTGCTCAGCAATATCAGCTTCACCGCCGAGCCCGGGCAGATGATCGCCTTGGTAGGTCGCTCGGGCAGTGGCAAGTCGACGCTGGCGGCGTTGATCCCGCGCTTCTACCACCATACGGAAGGGCAGATCCTGCTCGACGGCGTGGAGATCGAGGAATACCGCCTGCGCAACCTGCGCCGCCATGTTTCCCAGGTGACCCAGCATGTCACCTTGTTCAACGACACCGTGGCCAACAACATCGCCTACGGCGATCTGGCCGGCGCGCCGCGCGCGGATATCGAGGCCGCCGCCGCCGATGCCTATGCCAAGGAGTTCGTCGACCAGTTGCCCAAGGGTTTCGATACCGAAGTCGGCGAGAACGGTGTGCTGCTTTCCGGCGGCCAGCGCCAGCGCCTGGCGATTGCCCGGGCCTTGCTCAAGAATGCGCCGCTGCTGATTCTCGACGAGGCCACTTCGGCCCTGGATACCGAGTCTGAACGGCATATCCAGGCGGCGCTGGATCATGTGATGGAGGGGCGCACCACCCTGGTGATCGCGCACCGTCTGTCGACCATCGAGAAGGCCGACCTGATCCTGGTCATGGACCAGGGGCGTCTGGTGGAGCGCGGCACTCACGCCGAACTGCTCCAGGCCAATGGCCATTACGCCCGTCTGCACGCCATGGGGCTGGACGAGGCCGAAAAGGCCAACATCACCTGAGTCAGCGTCACGGCGAGGCCTGGCAGGCCTCGCCGGTCAATCGATACAGCATCGCCGCGGTTGGCCGTAAAGCCCTGCGCATCCCTGTGCTAATATCCTGCCCCTGTTCACTTTTCCAAAAATGGGTTGCCCATGAAGTTGTCCATGCCGCGTTTCGATCAAGCCCCGGTACTGGTGGTCGGCGATGTCATGCTCGACCGCTACTGGCATGGCGGTACTTCGCGTATTTCGCCTGAAGCGCCGGTGCCGGTGGTCAAGGTCGATCAGATCGAGGATCGCCCCGGCGGCGCGGCCAACGTGGCCTTGAACATCGCCGCCCTCGGCGCGCCGGCCGCGCTGGTCGGGGTCACCGGCCAGGACGAGGCTGCCGACAGCCTCGCCAACAGCCTGCACGCCGCCGGTGTGCGCTCGATCTTCCAGCGCATCGCTCACCAGCCGACCATCGTCAAGCTGCGGGTGATGAGCCGTCACCAGCAACTGCTGCGCATCGACTTCGAAGAGCCGTTCGCCACCGACCCGCTGTCGTTGGGCGCGGAGGTCGATAACCTGCTTGAAGGCGTCAAGGTGCTGGTGCTGTCCGACTACGGCAAGGGTGCACTGCAGAACCATCAGGCGCTCATCCAGGCTGCCCGCAGCAAGGGCATCCCGGTGCTGGCCGATCCCAAGGGCAAGGATTTCTCGATCTACCGCGGTGCCAGCCTGATCACCCCGAACCTCAGCGAATTCGAGACCATCGTTGGCCGTTGCACCGATGAAACCGAGCTGGTCGCCAAAGGCCTGAAGCTGCTCGAAGAGCTGGACCTGGGCGCACTGCTGGTGACCCGTGGCGAGCACGGCATGACCCTGCTGCGCACCGGCCACCCGGCTTTGCACCTGCCGGCCCGCGCTCGCGAGGTGTTCGATGTCACTGGTGCCGGTGATACGGTGATCTCCACGCTCGCCGCCGCCATTGCCGCAGGCGAAGACCTGCCGCATGCCGTCGCCCTGGCCAACCTGGCCGCCGGTATCGTGGTCGGCAAGCTGGGTACCGCTGCCATCAGCGCCCCCGAGCTGCGTCGCGCCATCCAGCGTGAAGAGGGCTCGGAGCGGGGTGTGCTGGGGCTGGAGCAACTGCTGCTGGCCATCGATGATGCCCGTGCGCACAACGAGAAGATCGTCTTCACCAACGGCTGTTTCGATATCCTTCACGCGGGTCACGTGACCTACCTGGAACAGGCTCGCGCCCAGGGCGACCGGCTGATCGTTGCCATCAACGACGATGCCTCGGTCAGCCGCCTGAAGGGCCCGGGCCGGCCGATCAACAGCGTCGACCGACGCATGGCCGTGCTGGCCGGCCTCGGTGCGGTGGACTGGGTCATCAGCTTCCCCGAGGACACGCCGGAGAACCTGCTGCGCCAGGTCAAGCCGGATGTACTGGTCAAGGGGGGGGACTACGGTATCGAGCAGGTGGTCGGCGCCGATATCGTCAAGGCCTACGGCGGCACGGTGAAGGTGCTGGGCCTGGTGGAGAATAGCTCGACCACGGCGATCGTCGAGAAGATCCGCAAGCACTGATACGTTGCAAGTCGCGGGGCAAGCCCGCTCCCACGAAATGCTGGGAGCGGGCTTGCCCCGCGTTCATTTATGCAGTGAGGTCCGCGCCCGGGCCAGCAGTTCCCGTGCCTTGTCCCCGAATCGTTCCAGGTGCGACGCCGGCGCGGGCTTGCTTTCGACCAGCCCCTGCTGCTTCAGCCAGTCCTTCCAGCGTACCCGCTCATCCCGCACCACCCAGCCATCCTGGCGGGCGAAACTCTCCGCCAGCCACAATCCGCGCGTGCCCGCGGGTGTCAGTTGGTCCTTCTTCAAGGTGTACAGCTCGGCCACTGGCTGGCCGTCCTTGAGCGGCATCAGGTAGAGGTCCGGCCGCTTGCGATTGAGCCTGGCCACCAACTGATCGCCCTCCAGGCGCTCGTCGACATGGAACAGGCTCAGCGACTTGGCCTCCCTGGGCACCTGCAGGCGCAGGTCGTAGATCAGCTGCAACGACGCGGTGGGCAGGTGTACATAGGCGCGCGGGCGCTCCAGCAGCATCAGCTTGGCGCAATGCACCGGGCGGGCGGCACCGGACTCGGGTGAGAGCACGAACGGCAGGGCCTCGCGATAGTGCAGGGCGTCGGCATAGGGCGCTGGCAACCAGGTGTCGTTGAAGCGTCCGCCCAGCCAGCCCTCCGGGGTTTCCAGCAGGCATTCCTCGGCCACTTCCTGGATCGCCGTGTGCAGCGGCAGGTTCAGCTCGTGGGCCGGGACATAGCCGGAAATCAGCTTGAGCACCACATCGCCACGGTCCTGGCGGCGCTGGCGGACCAGTACCCAGTAGTCGCGGCCCTGCCAGTGCAGGGTCAGTCGCACCGACACGCCGAGGTTGGCAAGTTCCGCCACGAAGTGCTCGGGGTCGGCGACCTGGATGGCCTTGCGCCGCTGCAGGGTCTGGGCGAAGTTCAGCGGCATGCCGATGCTCTGGTAGGCCAGGCCTTCGGGCGTGGCCTCGACATGCAGCGGCAGGGTCTTGAAGTTGCTCGGATTCTTGCGGATCAGCGTACGCGGCACGAGGCTCCTCCTTGCGTTGGGCCCCCGCCCGGGCGGCTCAGGGCCGGCCCAGGATGCGGGCGACGGTGGCCACGTTGTGGGCCAGGTGCAGCGGGTTGATGGTGCCAACGATGGCACTGCTCACGCCCGGGTGGGCGAACAGCAACTCGAAACTGGCCTGCACCGGATCGACCCCGGGCGCCAGGCAGATATGCCCGCTGGCCAGGGCCTTCTTCACCAGGATGGCCTTGCCGTGTTCGGCAGCGTAGTCCAGCACGGGCCGCTCCGCCTGCTCGTTGAGGTTGTAGGTGACCATGGCGCAATCACCTTGCTCCAGCGCCTTCAGGCCGCCGGCGACAGTCTTGCCGGACAAACCATAGCCGAGAATCTTGCCTTCCTGCTTGAGCGCGGCGAGGGTTTCGTACACGCCCTGCTGCTCGAGGATCGCCAGGTCGTTGCCGTCGGAATGCACCAGCACCAGTTCGATGCGGTCGGTTTCCAGGCGCTGGAGGCTGCGCTCGACCGAGCGGCGGGTGTGGGCGGCGCTGAAGTCGAAGTGCGACTGGCCGGCCTCGAACTCTTCGCCGACCTTGCTGACGATCACCCACTGCTCGCGCTGACCGCGCAGCAGCGGGCCGAGGCGCTCCTCGCTGCGGCCGTAGGCTGGCGCGGTATCAATCAGGTTGATACCCAGCTCGCGGGCCTGGGCGAGCAGCAGGCGGGCGGCCTCGTCATCGGGGATAGTGAAACCGTTGGGGTATTTCACGCCCTGGTCGCGGCCAAGCTTGACCGTGCCCAGGCCCAGCGGCGATACCCGCAGGCCCGTGCTGCCCAGGGGGCGGTGATGATCGTGCAGGGTCGGCAGCGTCATGGCAGCAGTTGCTCCCAGGCCGGCAACGCCAGCGGTGGACGAGGCAGGTCGGCAAGGTCCGGCCGGCTTGCCGGGCGGATGCCGTCACGTTCGAAGCTGGCCAGTACGCGATCGGCGAAGTCCGGCGCCAGGGCGAGCTTGGTCGGCCAGCCGACCAGCAGGCGCTGCTGGTCGGCGAGGAAGGCGTTGTCCGGACGCACCAGGCCTGATTGCGCCGGTTCGGCGCGGTCGACCCGCAGGGTGGCCCAGCGCACCTGGGCCTGGTCGACCCACGGCAACAGGCTGGCGACTTCCTTTTGCGCCGCGGCGATCTGCGCGGCGGGCTCGCGGGCCACGCCATCGGCCTCGGCGATGTCGCCACCCAGGTACCACACCCATTGGCCATCGGCGGCCGGGTGGGTGGTCACGGTAATGCGCGGCTTGGGCCCGCCGCCCAGGCAGTGGGCGTACAGCGGCTTGAGATTGGGGCCCTTGGCCAGGACCATGTGCAGCGGACGGCGCTGCATGGCCGGTTGGCTCAGCCCCAGGGCGTGCAGCAGCGCTTCGGTGCCGCCGCCGGCGCTGAGGACGATGCGTTGGGCGCGGATTTCGCGGCCATCGACCACCAGCCCGGCCAGTTCATCGCCGTCGCGCAGTGGCTCGATCCGCTCGCCGGCCAGCAGGCTGTCGCCCGCCAGTTGCGCCAGGTTGGCCAGCAGGCTGGGCACGTCGATGACCAGTTCGGCCAGGCGGTAGACCTTGCCCTTGAAGGCGCGGTCCTGCAGGGCCGGCGGCAGTTGCTCGCCCTTGACCTGGTCGACCCGGCCACGCACGGCCTTGCTGGCGAAGAAACTGGTGAGGTTGCCGGCCAGGGTGCCGGGGGACCACAGGTAGTGGGCGTCGGAGAGCAGGCGGGTGCCGGTCAGGTCCAGCTCGCCGTTGCCGGCCAGCGCTTCGCGCCAGCGCCGCGGCATGTCGGCGATGGCCTCGGAGGCGCCGCTGAGGGCGCCGTGCAGGGCGTATTTGGTGCCACCATGGATGATGCCTTGCGACTTGATGGTCTGCTCGCCGCCCAGGCTGGCGCGCTCCACCAGCACCGTCGAATAGCCCAGGCGGCGCAGCCGGGCATTGAGCCAGAGGCCTGCGACCCCGGCGCCGACGATCAGCACGTCAGTGGTAATGGCGGATGGCATGCGGGCACCTCGAAAACTGGGACAGGTGCGCAGTATACAGCGTCGGGGCGGCGTGGGCTTTGCGATCCTGGGGCTGCTGTGCAGCCCTTTCGCGGCACAAGGCCGCTCCTACAGGGGCCGCGCAGACCCAGGATTTACGCGGTCCCCTGTAGGAGCGGCCTTGTGCCGCGAAAGGGCCGCAAAGCAGCCCCAAAATCCTCAGGGAAGCATCAGTGCCCGGCAGTATTGGAAAACACCTGGATCACCACCACCCCGCCGACGATCATGGCCATGCCCAGCATCGCCGGCACATCCAGCTTCTGCCCGTAGATCACCAGCGCCGCGATGCTGATCAGCACGATCCCCAGCCCCGACCAGATCGCATAGGCGATGCCCACCGGAATGCTGCGCACCACCAGGGTCAGCATCCAGAATGCCACGCCATAGCCGCAGACCATCAGCAGCAGCGGCAACGGCGTGCTCAGCCCCTTGACCGCTTTCATGGAGGCGGTGGCGATGACTTCGGCGCAGATGGCGATGGCGAGATAGGTGTAGGCGTTCATGGTGCGGGTCCTCCGTTGCTGGATGGGCATTCTAGGGAATCCCCGGATGCGGTAAAGTCATTACCTATCTGCTTTGGAGATAGGATGGCAATGACTGAACACTGGAGCCTCGAGCAATTACGTCTGTTCGTGCGGGCCGCCGAGCTGCGGTCGTTTTCCGCCGTGGCCCGCGAGCAGCGCAAGGCCCAGTCGGCGATCAGCAGCGCCATTGCCTTGCTCGAGGCGGACCTGGGGGTGACCCTGTTCGAACGCAGCAGCGGCCGGCAGCCGCGCCTGACCGAAAGCGGCGCCGCCTTGCTGGAGGACGCCCGTGAGCTGTTACGCCAGTGCGAGCGCCTGGATGGCCGGGCGCTGGCCTTGATGCGTGGACAGGAGGCGTTGCTGCGGGTGGCCCAGGACGAGGCCATGCCCTACCAGCCGGTGATCGACAGCCTCGACGAGCTGGCGGCGCGCTATCCCTACCTGGAAGTGCAACTGGCCAGCGGCGCCCAGGGCGATGTGGCGCGCAAGCTGGTGGAGCGGCGCGCCGACCTGGGTTTGTTCTTCCACCACGAAAGCATCCCTGCCTCGTTGGAGCGGCGCGCCCTGGGCAGTGTCGAGATGGTCACGGTGTGTGCCATCGATCATCCGTTGGCACACCTGGCCAAGGTCAGCCGCCAGCAACTGGCCCGCCACCGCCAGTTGTTGATCACTCCGCAGCAGAGCGGTTACCCGGGCGGCGAGGCGATCAGCCCGCAGGTCTGGCGCGCCGACAGTTTCTACGCCATGGCCGAGTTGCTGATGCGCGGCCTGGGCTGGGCCTGGCTGCCCCGGCATGTGGTGCAGTACCCCACCTACCAGACGCAGATGGTCGAACTGGACAGCGAGTGGCGCCCGCCGGCGCTGGTGGCGGAACTGGCCTGGCGGCGCGACGAACCGTTGGGTCCGGCCGCGCAGTGGCTGGCCGAGCGCTTCGCCGTGCACTTGCGGGCGATTGGCTGACAGGCCTTTTCATCCAGTTCCTAGTAAACTCCGCCGCCATGAACAGAACCCTCTATTCCCTGCTGTTTCACCTGGGCCTGCCGCTGGTCGCGCTGCGCCTGTTCCTGCGCGGGCGCAAGGCGCCTGCGTACCGTGCGCGGATCGCCGAGCGCTTCGCCTGCCAGCTACCGCCGATGCGCCAGGGCGGCATCTGGGTGCATGCGGTCTCGGTGGGCGAGAGCATCGCCGCCGCGCCGATGGTCCGGGCCCTGCTCAAGCAGTACCCGGACCTGCCGATCACGCTTACCTGCATGACCCCGACTGGCTCCGAGCGCATCCGCGCGATGTTCGAGGGTGAGCCACGGGTGCAACACTGCTACCTGCCTTACGACCTGCCGTGGGCGGCCGGGCGGTTCCTCGATCATGTGCGCCCGCGCCTGGGCATCATCATGGAAACCGAGCTGTGGCCGAACCATATCCACCAGTGCGCCAGGCGCGGCATTCCGGTGGCGCTGGCCAATGCCCGGCTGTCCGAGCGCTCGGCCCGTGGCTATGCCCGCTTCGCCGGCCTGACCCGGCCGATGCTCGAGGAGATGAGCCTGATCGCCGTGCAGACCGAAGCCGAGGCCGAGCGTTTCCTAGCGCTCGGTGCGCGCCACGAATGCGTGCAGGTAACCGGTTCGATCAAGTTCGACCTGAAGATCGACGATCAACTGCTGCCACGGGCCGGTGCATTGCGCGAGCAGTGGGCTGCCCAGCAACGTCCGGTATGGATCGCTGCCAGTACCCACGATGGCGAAGACGCGTTGATTCTCCAGGCTCATCGTGAGCTGCTGAAGGTCCACAGCGATGCGTTGCTGATCCTGGTGCCGCGCCATCCCGAGCGTTTTGCGGCGGTGCATGACCTGTGCGCCGGGCAGTTCTCCACGGTGCGCCGCTCGAGCGCAGATGCGGTCACGGCGCAGACCCAGGTACTGCTGGGCGACACCATGGGTGAGCTGCTGTTCCTCTATGCCCTGGCCGACATCGCCTTCGTCGGTGGCAGCCTGGTGGCCACCGGCGGGCACAACCCGCTGGAGCCGGCGGCGCTGGCGCTGCCGGTGCTCATGGGGCCGCATGTGTTCAACTTCCTCGAGATCAGCGCGATGCTGCGCGAGGCGGGGGCATTGCAACAGGTGGACGATGCCGAAGGGCTGGCCGGGGCGGTGCGCCGGTTGGTCGAGCTGCCGCAGGATGCGCGGCGCATGGGCGAGGCGGGCAGGGCGGTGATGCAGGCCAACCAGGGCGCGTTGCAGCGGTTGTTGGATGGGTTGGCAGGTTTGCTGAAATAAGCGTCCCAGGGAGCGCTTTGCGCTCCTTTCGCGGCACAAGGCCGCTCCTACAGGGGGTTGCGCTCTCCTGTAGGAGCGGCCTTGTGCCGCGAATGGGGCGCGAAGCGGCCCCAGCGCTCAAGGCCGGCGTTCGAAGTTCTTCGCCGCTGCCGCCGCCAGGTCCGGTGGCAGGAAATCCTTGTCCGGGTTGTAGTCGGCCTTCAGGTAGCGTCCCAGGTCCTGCAGGTCCTGCGGGCTCAGGGTGCCGGCGGCTTGCTTCAGACGCAGGTTGTCGAGAATGTAGTCATAGCGGCTGTTGTTGTAGTCACGCACCGAGGTGTACAGCTGGCGCTGCGCGTCGAGCACATCGACGATGTTGCGGGTACCGACCTGGTAGCCGATCTCGGTGGCTTCCAGCGCGCTCTGGTTGGAGATGATCGACTGCTTGCGCGCCTGTACCTGCTCCACGTCGGTGTTCACCGCGCGGTGCAGGTTGCGGGTGTTCTCCACCACCTGGCGACGCAGGCTTTCGCGCTGCTGCTCGCTCTGGGTCAGGCGGGCGTAGGCCTCGCGCACCTGGGAGCTGGTCAGGCCGCCACTGTAGATCGGGATGTTCAGTTGCAGGCCGATGCTGGTCTGCTCCACGTCACCGCCATAGCGCACGTTCGGTTGCAGCTGAGAATTGGTGAAACCGAGGTTGTCGTTGTCGCCCTTCTGGTACTTGGCCACCGCGTCGAGGGTCGGCGCATGGCCGGCCTTGCGCTGGCGCACGGTCTCCTCGGCCGCCGCCACGGCGTGATTGGTCGCCAGCAGGTTGAGGTTCTGCCGCCCGGCGGTTTCGACCCAGGCCTTGGCGTCGTTGGGCGTGGGCACCTGCACCGGCAGGGTGTGGACCACGCCCTGGATCGCCGAGTACTGGCGGTTGGTCAAGGTGATCAAGGCTTCGAAGGCATCCTGCACCTGGCGCTCGGCGATGATCCGGTTGGCCCGGGCGGTGTCGTAGCTGGCCTGGGACTGCAGCACGTCGGTCTTGTCCGAGAGACCGACGTCGAAGCGCTCGTTGGATTGGTCGAGCTGGCGCTTGAAGGCCGCTTCTTCGGCCTTGGTCGAGGCCAGGTTGTCCTGCGCACGCAGCACCGCGAAGTAGTTCTCGGCGCTCTGCAGGATCAGGTTCTGCTCGGTGGCCGACAGTTCCAGGGCGGCCTGTTCGTTGACCGACTCGGCGGCTTGTAGCTGGAACCAGCGGTCGGCGCGGAAGATCGGCTGCGCCAGGGTGGCGCTCCAGGCATTGCCACTGCGGTTGGAGGTGACCGACGGTTCGTCGAGCTTGGTGCGGGTGTTCATCATCTCGGCGCCGGCCGAAAGGTTCGGCAGCAGGCCGGCGCGGGCCTGGGGCACCACTTCGCGGCGGGCGCCGTAATCGGCGCGGGCGGCGGCCAGGTCGGCGTTGTTGTCGACCGCTTCCTGGTAGACGCTGACGAGGTCGGTCTTCACCGTCGTGGGCGTATCCACTGCCCAGGCCACTCCGTGGGACGCACAAGACACGGCAATTGCCAGTGAGAGTTTGCGCAGCATAGGGCAATCCTTGATCAAATTTTATTTACTGTACTGTCGGGTATCGAGCGATGCGCCAGTGTAGTGCCGCGCGCCGCCATCAACAATCCGCCGTGTGTGCCATTTATCACCCCCGGATTTACCCGCTTGGCTTTGCCGGCCACTCCAGTCTAGACTGCGCATGTTCTTGTCGGGGTGCCTTGAAGCAAAGGCTGAGATCGCAGAGGTGCGGATCCCGTTGAACCTGATCAGGTTAGCGCCTGCGTAGGGAACAAGATTGCTCTCACATCCCGGGAGCCTCTTGTGCCAGGTCCGGGATCGCCACAGCTGCTTGCAGCCCACGGCACCCCATGTCCGGCACTGCACTCGTCAACACGGGTGCGTCCACGCCTTTCAGGTTCACCCCGACATTCCACCGCCTGGAAGCTGTCTGGAGAGCCTGTGATGAGCAAACAAGAAAAAACAATCAGTCTGAGCGAGTCGGCCCAAGTCGACCAACAGTCCGTGCAACCCCTGCCCAATTCGCGCAAGGTCTATGTCGAAGGCTCGCGCCCCGACATCCGCGTGCCCATGCGCGAGATCAGCCTGCACGACACCCCCACCGACTTCGGCGGCGAAAAGAACGCCCCGGTGCTGGTGTATGACACTTCCGGCCCGTACACCGACCCCAATGTCATCATCGATGTGCGCAAGGGCCTGGGCGATGTGCGCTCGGCCTGGATCGACGCCCGTGGCGACACCGAGCGCCTGGAGGGCCTGAGCTCGAACTTCGGCCAGCAGCGCCTGAACGACGCGGAGCTGGCCAAGCTGCGCTTCGCCCATGTGCGCAACCCGCGCCGCGCCAAGGCCGGCGCCAACGTCACGCAGATGCACTACGCGCGCCAGGGCATCATCACCGCCGAGATGGAATACGTCGCCATCCGCGAGAACATGAAGCTGCAGGAAGCCCGTGCCGCCGGCCTGCTGAACCAGCAGCACGCCGGCCACAGCTTCGGCGCCAGCATCCCGAAAGAGATCACCCCCGAGTTCGTCCGCGAAGAGATCGCCCGCGGTCGCGCGATCATTCCGGCCAACATCAACCACACCGAGCTGGAGCCGATGATCATCGGCCGCAACTTCCTGGTGAAGATCAACGGCAACATCGGCAACAGCGCCCTGGGTTCCTCGATCGAGGAAGAAGTGGCCAAGCTGACCTGGGGTATCCGCTGGGGCTCGGACACGGTCATGGACCTGTCCACCGGCAAGCACATTCACGAGACCCGCGAGTGGATCATCCGCAATTCGCCGGTGCCGATCGGTACCGTGCCGATCTACCAGGCCCTGGAGAAGGTCAACGGCGTGGCCGAAGACCTGACCTGGGAGCTGTTCCGCGACACCCTGATCGAACAGGCCGAGCAGGGCGTGGACTACTTCACCATCCACGCCGGCGTTCTGCTGCGCTATGTGCCGCTGACTGCCAAGCGCGTTACCGGCATCGTCAGCCGCGGCGGCTCGATCATGGCCAAGTGGTGCCTGGCGCACCATAAAGAGAACTTCCTGTACACGCACTTCGACGAGATCTGCGAGATCATGAAGGCCTACGACGTCAGCTTCTCGCTGGGCGACGGCCTGCGCCCGGGCTCGATCGCCGACGCCAACGACGCCGCCCAGTTCGGTGAGCTGGAAACCCTTGGCGAGCTGACCAAGATCGCCTGGAAGCACGATGTGCAGTGCATGATCGAAGGCCCCGGCCACGTGCCGATGCAGTTGATCAAGGAGAACATGGACAAGCAGCTCGAGTGCTGCGACGAGGCGCCGTTCTACACCCTCGGCCCGCTGACCACCGATATCGCCCCGGGCTACGACCACATCACCTCAGGCATCGGCGCTGCGATGATCGGCTGGTTCGGTTGCGCCATGCTCTGCTACGTCACGCCCAAGGAGCACCTGGGCCTGCCGAACAAGGATGACGTGAAGACCGGCATCATCACCTACAAGATCGCCGCGCACGCTGCCGACCTCGCCAAGGGCCATCCAGGCGCGCAGATTCGTGACAACGCGTTGTCCAAGGCGCGCTTCGAGTTCCGTTGGGAGGACCAGTTCAACCTCGGCCTGGACCCGGATACCGCGCGTTCCTTCCACGACGAGACGCTACCCAAGGAGTCGGCCAAGGTCGCGCACTTCTGCTCGATGTGCGGGCCGAAGTTCTGCTCGATGAAGATTACCCAGGAAGTGCGTGAGTACGCCGCCAAGATCGAGACCGTGGATGTGACGGTCGAGCAGGGCATGCGTGAGCAGTCCGAGCGGTTCCGCCAGGAAGGCAGCCAGCTGTACCAGAAGGTGTAAGTAGACCTTGGGGGCCGCTTTGCGGCCCTTTCGCGGCACAAGGCCGCTCCTACAGGGACCGCGCAGGCCTCTGTAGGAGCGGCCTTGTGCCGCGAAACGAGGACGTAGTCCTCGCCAGTAACAACTCCAATATTCCGGCGAGCCCCTCCATGACAACCCCCAGCCACTTCTCCCCCGACCACCCGGTCCCCACCCATCACCGCCAGTTCGGTGCCCGCGACCTGTTCTCGCTGTGGTTCTCCCTCGGCATCGGCCTGATGGTGCTGCAGGTCGGCGCCCTTTTGGCGCCGGGCCTGGGTCTGGCCGGCTCGATCCTGGCGATCTCCCTCGGCACGGCGGTGGGGGTGCTGCTGCTGGCCGCGGCGGGGGTGATCGGCAGCGACACCGGCCTTTCGGCCATGGCCACCCTGCGCCTGACGCTGGGTAGCCATGGCGCGCGCCTGCCGGCCTTGCTCAACCTGCTGCAACTGGTGGGCTGGGGCTCGTTCGAGATCATCGTCATGCGCGACGCCGCCAGCCTGCTGGGCACCCGCGCCTTCGGCGAGGGCAGTGGCTGGAGCAGCCCGTTGCTGTGGACCCTGTGCTTCGGCGCCCTGGCCACCCTGCTGGCGGTCAGCGGGCCGCTGGCGTTCGTGCGCAAGGTGTTGCGCAAGTGGGGCATCTGGCTGCTGCTCGGTGCTTGTATCTGGCTGACCTGGAACCTGTTCGCCAAGGCCGACCTGGCCGCACTGTGGCAGCGCCCGGGGGATGGTTCGCTGTCCCTGGCCCTGGGCTTTGACATCGTCATCGCCATGCCGCTGTCGTGGCTGCCGCTGATCGCCGACTATTCACGTTTCGGCCAGCGTGCCAGCCGGGTATTCGGCGGTACGGCACTGGGCTTTTTCATCGGCAACGCCTGGCTGATGAGCCTGGGCGTGGCCTACACCCTGGCGTTCGCTCCAAGCGGTGAGGTGAATGCGCTGCTGCTCGCGCTGGCTGGCGCCGGGTTGGGGATTCCGCTGCTGCTGATCCTGCTGGACGAATCGGAGAACGCCTTTGCCGATATCCACTCGGCGGCCGTCTCCAGCGGGTTGCTGGTCAAGCTCAAGGTCGAGCACCTGGCCTTGGCTATCGGCGTGCTGTGCACGCTGATCGCCCTGCTGGCGCCGCTGGCCCAGTACCAGAACTTCCTGCTGCTGATCGGCTCGGTATTCGCGCCGCTGTTCGGCGTGGTGCTGGTGGATCACTTCGTGGTCCGTCGCCGTCGCCTGCCGGCGCTGGTCGAGGGCTTGCACTGGCAGGCGCTGCTGGCCTGGGCGGTGGGGGTGGCGGCCTATCACCTGATGGCTAACGCGGCGCCGGAGGTGGGAGCGACACTGCCGGCACTGCTGCTGGCAGGGGGGCTGCATCTGCTGCTATCGCTCAGCCGCGGCCGGGAAACAGCTCGGGCCTGATCACGCCGTTGAGGCGCGGGTAGGGGATCTTCAGCTCGACGTGGCCCATGGAATAGGGCGCTATGGCGTAGACCTCGTACTTGATTACCACCGCGCCATAGGTCAGGGCGATGTGCGGCGACTGCTTGAACGGCCAGGTCTTGACGAACTCGGCGTCCTTGTCCATGCCGGTGCTGATCAGCCAGGCGCGGTGGGACTCCTCGGCGGTCTTCCAGAAGGTCGCTTCCTGGCCGGGCACGAGCATGTCGTTCAGGGTCAGCACCTTGTCCAGCTTGCGCGAGTAGTTGATGAAGCCGCGTCCGGGCATGCCATGGGCGCCGCCGCTGTCCAGGTAGCTGGACAGCTCGACGATCACCAGCCCGTCATGCTGCTCGCGTACCTTGGCCTGCAGGTAGCTGCTGTTGCGCTTGTCGGCGCGGGCCAGGTACTGCTGTTCATAGGCTTGCAGCGAGGCCGGCGGGGTGCCGCGCTGGTTGTCCTCGGTCAGCATCAGCAGGCGCTTCTCGACGATGGCGTCGAGCTTGGGCAGGGCGGGGAAGTGCACCACGTCGATGTTGACCAGCGGGCAGTCGCTCTCGCTGCAGCCGGGCTTGACGTGTTCCCAGGCCTCGCGCTTGACCTCGAGCGGGGCGCGGTAATTGGGCGTGAACAGGCTCTGGCAGGCGCCGAGCGCCAATGCCAGGACGGCCACGGAAGTCAGTTTGACAAGCGTCATGTTGCCTCTTTCACAACGGTGATGATCGGCCTTTGACCGCCTGCGCGGCCTTCAGTTCGCCACTAAGCTAACAGAGAGCGGCGCGCCTGTCCCGGCTGCCCGAACGGTCGCCGGAAAGGGATGAAACCGGGCGGCGCGCAGAGTAGGATTGCGCGATGCGGTAAACGAGGTATCAAGGAGTTTGCATGACGGACACGTCAAATACTGTGCCCACCCAGGTCGAAATCACCCGGCGTGAGCATCTGTTCAAGGGCTTCTACAAGCTCGACAAGCTGCACCTGCGCCACGAATTGTTCGCCGGCGGCATGAGCCGCGAGTTCACCCGCGAGCTGTTCGTGCGTCATGACGCCGTCTGTGTGCTGCCCTACGATCCGCAGCGCGATGAAGTGGTGCTGATAGAGCAGTTTCGCGTGGGGGCCATGGGCAAGGTCGGCAACCCCTGGCTGATCGAGATGGTCGCCGGGTTGATCGACAAGGATGAGCAGCCGGAGGAGGTTGCCCATCGCGAAGCCCAGGAAGAGGCCGGCCTGACCTTTTCCGCACTGTGGCCGATGACGCGCTATTTCCCCTCGCCTGGCGGCAGCGACGAGTACGTCCACCTGTTCCTGGGCCGTTGCATCAGCGAGGGCGCCGGTGGCCTGCATGGCCTGGAAGAAGAGAGCGAGGATATCCGCGTGCGCGTGTGGGCGTTCGAGGATGCCCTGCAGGCGGTGCGTGACGGGCGTATCTGCAACGCCGCCACGATCATCGGCCTGCAATGGCTGGCGCTCAACCGTGACGAAGTCCGAGGTATGTGGAAGTGAACCTGCTGCGTGAACGCTATCGGGTCGACCTGGTCGGGCTGCAGTCGGCCTGCGAGGCCAACTATGCCCGTCTGATGCGCCTGCTGCCGGACATGCGCACCACGCAGAGCTCGCGCCGTATCGGCATGACCCAGGGCGACCAGATGCTCGGCGTGCTGGTGCTCGAAGTGCTGCTCGCCTGTCCCTACACCACCACCCTCAAGGTGCGCCAGGAGCACAGCCTGCCCTGGTTGCCGGTGCCCGAGCTGGAGGTGCAGGTCTACCATGACGCACGCATGGCCGAGGTGGTCAGCGCCGAACATGCCCGCCGCCTGCGCAGCATCTACCCGTACCCCAACACGGCGATGCACCAGCCGGACGAGAAGGCTCAGCTCAACCTGTTCCTCGGTGAATGGCTGAGCCATTGCCTGGCCTGTGGCCACGAACTGGAAGCGGTGCGCTGAAATGTGATGCGCGTCGGTTTCGAGTACTTGCTCGAAACCGATCCGCCGCCATAATCGGTGCTGAATCCGCTCGAGGAGACGGCCGTTGCCGCAACCACACTCACTTTCGTCACCCATCCATGTGGTGCAACTGACCGACGCCCACCTGTTCGCCGATCCGGCGGGCACCTTGCTGGGCCTGAATACCCGTGACAGCCTTGAGCATGTGATCGACCAGGTGCGCCGCGAGCAGCCGCGCATCGACCTGCTGCTGTGCACGGGCGATCTGTCGCAGGATGCCAGCGTCGCCTCCTACCAGGTATTTAGCGAGTTGACCTCGAAGTTGGGAGCGCCAGCACGCTGGCTGCCGGGCAATCATGACGAGGCCCAGGTGATGCAGTCCGTGGCGCCGGAACTGGTGCAGGCGGTGACGGACATTGGCCAATGGCGCATCGTCATGCTCGATTCGGCAGTGGTGGGTGCCACCTTCGGTTTGTTGGCTGACGACCAGCTGGCGGTGCTTGACCAGGCGCTGGACGGGGCAGGCGAACGCCATTGCCTGGTGTGCTGCCACCATCAGCCGGTGGATATCGGTTGTGCGTGGATTGCACCGATCGGGTTGCGCAATGCCGATGAGTTGTTGAAGCGCTTGCGCAGTTATCCACAGGTAAAGGCGCTGCTATGGGGGCATATCCATCAGGAATGGGATGAGGTGCGCGACGACATCCGTTGCCTCGCCACGCCTTCGACCTGCATCCAGTTCGCGCCGCGCAGCGAGGATTTCAAGGTGAGCGAAGAGCAGCCGGGCTATCGCTGGTTGCGGCTGCATGCCGACGGGCGGTTGGAGACCGGGGTGGAGCGGGCGTGCGATTTCGAGGTGAAGCTGGATTTCGACAGCCCGGGTTACTGAATCAGGGGACCGCTTTGCGGTCCTTTCGCGGCACAAGGCCGCTCCTACAGGGTACGCGTCTCCCTGTAGGAGCGGCCTTGTGCCGCGAAAGGGGCGCAAAGCGCCCCCAGCTGTTTGAAGAATTTGTTGCGAAAATCCCCACGCTGCGCCAATGCCCTTCGAACACGCTACACTGCGCGTCTTTGCGTCCGGGGGCAGCATGTCGGGTTCCATCCTCTATATCCATGGCTTCAACAGCTCGCCGCTGTCGAAGAAGGCGTGCCAGCTCGAGGCGCTGATGCAGCGGCTCGGGCTATCCGACCAGCTGCGCGTCCCGGCCCTGCACCACCACCCGCGCCAGGCCATTGCCCAGCTGGAGGCCGCCATCGCCGAGCTCGGCGCCCCCTTGCTGGTCGGCAGCTCCCTCGGCGGCTACTATGCCACTCACCTTGCCGAGCGCTACGGCCTCAAAGCCCTGCTGGTCAACCCGGCGGTCGGCCCGCACCGCCTGTTCGACGGCTACCTGGGCACCCAGCGCAACCTCTATACCGATGAGGCCTGGGAGCTGACCCACGACCACGTGGACGCCCTGGCCGAACTGGAAGTGCCGCCGCCGCAGGACGCCGCCCGCTATCAAGTGTGGTTGCAGACCGCCGATGAAACACTGGACTATCGCCACGCCGAGCGCTATTACCGCGCCTGTGCCCTGCGTATCCAGGCTGGCGGCGACCACAGCTACCAGGGCTTCGCCGAGCAGCTCCCGGCCCTGCTGGCCTTCGCCGGCATTGCCCGCGGGCAGTATGCGGCGCTGGATTTTTCTGTATTTTGACTTTTGCATTCACCAGACTGACGACGAGAACCCATGGCCAATCCCAGCGCTAGCGCCTATAACGCAGACGCCATCGAAGTCCTCTCGGGCCTTGATCCGGTCCGCAAGCGGCCGGGCATGTACACCGACACCAGCCGGCCCAACCACCTGGCCCAGGAAGTCATCGACAACAGCGTCGACGAAGCCCTGGCAGGCCACGCCCGCTCGGTACAGGTGATCCTGCATGCCGACCACTCGCTGGAGGTCAGCGACGATGGCCGCGGCATGCCGGTGGACATCCACCCCGAAGAGGGCGTTTCCGGCGTCGAGCTGATCCTCACCAAGCTGCACGCCGGCGGCAAGTTCTCCAACAAGAACTACCAGTTCTCCGGCGGCCTGCACGGCGTCGGCATCTCGGTGGTCAACGCCCTGTCGAGCCAGGTGCGGGTACGCGTCAAGCGCGACGGCAACGAATACCAGATGACCTTCGCCGACGGCTTCAAGGCCAGCGAGCTGGAAGTGGTCGGCACCGTCGGCAAGCGCAACACCGGCACCAGCGTGTACTTCACCCCCGATCCGAAGTACTTCGACTCGCCGAAATTCTCCATCAGCCGCCTCAAGCACGTGCTCAAGGCCAAGGCCGTGCTGTGCCCGGGGCTGTCCATCAGCTTCGAGGACAAGGGCACCGGCGAGAAGGTCGAATGGCACTACGAGGACGGCCTGCGTTCCTACCTGGTCGACTCGGTCAGCGAGTACCTGCGCCTGCCCGACGAGCCGTTCTGCGCCAGCCTGGCCGGCAACAAGGAAGCCGTGGACTGGGCCCTGCTGTGGCTGCCCGAGGGCGGCGACAGCATCCAGGAGAGCTACGTCAACCTGATCCCCACCGCGCAAGGTGGCACCCACGTCAATGGCTTGCGCCAGGGCCTGCTGGACGCCATGCGTGAATTCTGCGAGTTCCGCAACCTGTTGCCGCGCGGGGTCAAGCTGGCCCCCGAGGACGTCTGGGAACGCATCAGCTTCGTGCTGTCGATGAAGATGCAGGAGCCGCAGTTCTCCGGGCAGACCAAGGAGCGCCTGTCGTCCCGTGAGGCGGCGGCGTTCGTCTCCGGCGTGGTCAAGGACGCTTTCAGCCTGTGGCTCAATGCCAATCCCGAGCTGGGCATGCAACTGGCCGAATTGGCCATTAGCAACGCCGGCCGTCGCCTGAAAGCAAGCAAGAAGGTCGAGCGCAAGCGCATCACCCAGGGCCCGGCGCTGCCCGGCAAGCTGGCCGACTGCGCAGGCCAGGATCCGATGCGCGCCGAGCTGTTCCTGGTCGAGGGTGATTCCGCCGGCGGTTCGGCCAAGCAGGCGCGGGACAAGGAATTCCAGGCGATCCTGCCGCTGCGAGGCAAGATCCTCAACACCTGGGAAGTCGATGGCGGCGAAGTCCTGGCCAGCCAGGAGGTGCACAACATGGCCGTGGCCATCGGCGTCGATCCGGGTGCCACCGACCTTTCGCAATTGCGCTACGGCAAGGTCTGCATCCTCGCCGACGCCGACTCCGACGGCCTGCACATCGCCACCCTGCTGTGCGCGCTGTTCGTCCAGCACTTCCGTCCGCTGGTCGAGGCCGGGCACGTCTACGTGGCCATGCCGCCGCTGTACCGCATCGACCTGGGCAAGGAGATCTACTACGCCCTGGACGAAGCCGAGCGCGACGGCATCCTCGACCGGCTGGTCGCCGAGAAGAAGCGCGGCAAGCCGCAGGTCACCCGATTCAAGGGCCTGGGCGAGATGAACCCGCCGCAGCTGCGTGAGACCACCATGGACCCGAACACCCGGCGCCTGGTCCAGCTCACCCTGGACGACGTGCAGGGCACCACCGAGATCATGGACATGCTGCTGGCCAAGAAGCGTGCGGGTGACCGCAAGAACTGGCTGGAAACCAAAGGTAACCTGGCCGAGGTCCTGGTTTGATTCGTCCGTTGCTCATGGCCTGCCTGGCGCTGTTCGCCCTGCAGGCCCAGGCCGGCGACTGGCCGCAGCTCAAGCTCAGCGGCGAGCACGTGGTCGATGGCATGCGCGGCGGCAACCTGTCGGGCCTGGCCTGGTGCCGGGGGGCGTTGTGGGCGGTGTCCGACCGCGATGACGACCGCATCTACCGCCTGGACCAGGACGGTGCGGCCTGGCAGGCCCAGCCGCTAACCTTCACCCCGCCGCCGGCCCCCGATACCGGGTTGCCCTGGGGGCTGAAATCGCGCAACTGGGCAGCGTCCTACATCCGTGGCGGCGCGCTGGATTTCGAAGGCATCACCTGCGACCAGGCCGGCAACCTGTTCATCGTCAGCGAGGCCCAGGCCGCGGTGTTGCAACTGCCCCTGGAAGGCGAGCCGGACTGGCTGAGAATCGACCAGGCCATGGTGCGCCAGGCGCGGGCCAGCGGCATGCTGCTGCATTTCAACGCACTGTTCGAAGGACTGGCAATCAACCCGGCGGGCGATCGCCTGTGGCTGGCCGCCGAGCGTGAGCGGCGCGGCCTGCTCTCCGTGCAGCGCCAGCAGTCGGTATGGAACTGCGGGCGCGGCTGCGTGCTGCTCAGTGAGGCCGGCGTGGAAATGCAACCGCCGCAATTCCCCGAGGCACGCCCGGTTTCCCGCGACTTCGCCGACCTGGCCTGGTTCGAGGGCAAGCTGTTCACCCTCGAGCGCAACGCCTATCGCATTTGCCGGCGCGATGCCGACAGCGGCGCCGTGGAGCGCTGCTGGTCGTTCGCCGCCGATGCGCTGGTGGAATCGCGTCGTTATTCACAGCCCTATGGCCTGGCCGAGGCGCTGGTAATCGACAAGGACGGTGCCTGGATCGGCGTGGACAACAACGACCGCCCGCGGTCGGACGGTGAAACGCGGCCGGTCGTCTGGCGCTTCGGTGCGCCGGCCGGCGGCTGGAGCGCCAAGCCATGAGCCAGCCAGCGGGCAAGCGGGCGGGCAGGGTGCTGATGATCGTCGCCTGGGCGGCGGCGATGTTCCTGGCCACGCGCTTTTTCGGCCAATGGGAGGAGCGCCAGCAGAACCCCAACGCCGTGGTGCAGAGCGAGCAGGGCGACGGCTTCGTCGAAGTGCGCCTGCTGAGCAACGGCCAGGGCCATTTCGTCGCCGACGGCGCAATCAATGGCCGGGTGGTGCATTTCATGCTCGATACCGGCGCCACTGATGTGGCGATCCCCGAAGCGCTGGCCCGCGAGCTGGACCTGGCCCGCGGCGCCCCGGTGCAACTGAGTACCGCCAATGGCCGCACCGAAGGCTACCGCACCCGGCTCGACAGCCTGCAACTGGGTGACATCCACCTGCGCGACGTGCGCGCGCTGGTGGTGCCCGGCCTGGATGGCCAGGCCGTGCTGCTGGGCATGAGCGCCCTGAAACAACTTGAATTTACCCAGCGCGGCGGCACCATGCTGCTGCGCCAGAACCTGAAATGACGAGGCCCGCATGAGCGACTCACTCGAACTCAGCCTTGAAGGCGTCGAACGCCGTTCCCTGGCTGACTTCACCGAACAGGCCTACCTCAACTACTCCATGTACGTGATCATGGACCGTGCCCTGCCGCACATCGGCGACGGCCTCAAGCCGGTGCAGCGTCGCATCGTCTATGCCATGAGCGAGCTGGGGCTCGACGCCGACTCCAAGCACAAGAAGTCGGCGCGTACCGTCGGCGACGTGCTCGGCAAGTTCCACCCCCACGGCGACTCGGCCTGCTACGAGGCCATGGTGCTGATGGCCCAGCCGTTCAGCTACCGCTATACCCTGGTCGACGGCCAGGGCAACTGGGGTGCGCCGGACGATCCGAAGTCGTTCGCCGCCATGCGTTACACCGAGGCGCGCCTGTCGCGCTATGCCGAAGTGCTGCTCAGCGAACTGGGCCAGGGCACCGTCGACTGGGTGCCGAACTTCGACGGTACCCTGCAGGAGCCGGCGGTGCTGCCGGCGCGGCTGCCGAACATCCTGCTCAACGGCACCACCGGCATTGCCGTGGGCATGGCCACCGACGTGCCGCCGCACAACCTGCGCGAAGTGGCCAGCGCCTGCGTGCGCCTGCTCGACGAGCCCAAGGCCACCCTCGAGCAGCTGTGCGAGCACATCCAGGGCCCGGACTACCCGACCGAGGCCGAGATCGTCACCCCGCGTGCCGATATCCTGAAGATGTACGAGAGTGGCAAGGGCTCGATCCGCATGCGCGCGGTGTACCGCATCGAGGATGGCGACATCGTCGTCACCGCGCTGCCGCACCAGGTCTCCGGGGCCAAGGTGCTGGAGCAGATCGCCGCGCAGATGCAGGCCAAGAAGCTGCCGATGGTCGCCGACCTGCGCGACGAGTCGGACCACGAGAACCCCTGCCGCATCGTCATCATCCCGCGTTCGAACCGCGTCGATGCCGCCGAACTGATGCAGCACCTGTTCGCCACCACTGATCTCGAGAGCACCTACCGGGTCAACGTCAATATCATCGGCCTCGACGGCCGTCCGCAGCTGAAGAACCTGCGCGCGCTGCTGCTGGAGTGGCTGGAGTACCGGATCGGTACCGTTCGTCGCCGCCTGCAGCACCGTCTGGACAAGGTCGAGAAGCGCCTGCACCTGTTGGAAGGCTTGCTCACCGCGTTCCTCAACCTGGATGAAGTGATCCACATCATCCGCACCGAGGAGCACCCCAAGCAGGCCCTGATCGCCCGTTTCGGCCTGACCGAGATCCAGGCCGACTACATCCTCGAGACCCGCCTGCGCCAGCTGGCCCGTCTGGAAGAGATGAAGATCCGTGGCGAGCAGGACGAGTTGCTCAAGGAACAGAAGCGCCTGACTACCCTGCTGGGCAGCGATGCCAAGCTGCGCAAGCTGGTGCGCAGCGAACTGCTCGAAGACGCCGAAACCTATGGCGACGACCGCCGCTCGCCGATCGTCGAGCGCGCCGAGGCCAAGGCTCTGTCGGAAAACGAGCTGATGCCGACCGAGCCGGTCACCGTGGTGCTGTCGGAGAAGGGCTGGGTGCGTTGCGCCAAGGGCCATGACATCGACGCCACGGGGCTTTCGTACAAGGCGGGGGACGGCTTCAAGGCTGCCGCTGCCGGACGCTCCAACCAATTCGCCGTGCTCATCGACTCCACCGGCCGCAGCTACTCACTGGCCGCCCACAGCCTGCCGTCGGCTCGTGGCCAGGGCGAGCCGCTGACCGGTCGCCTGACCCCACCACCAGGCGCCACCTTCGAGTGTGTGTTGTTGCCTGAAGATGACGCTCTGTACGTGGCGGCCTCCGACGCTGGCTACGGTTTCGTGGTCAAGGGTGAGGATCTGCAGGCCAAGAACAAGGCCGGCAAGGGCCTGCTCAGCCTGCCCAACGGCGCCAAGGTGATGACCCCGCGCCCGGTGGCCAACCGCGAGCAGGACTGGCTGGCCGCGGTGACCACCGAAGGCCGTTTGCTGGTGTTCAAGGTCGCCGACCTGCCGCAGCTGGGCAAGGGCAAGGGCAACAAGATCATCGGCGTGCCGGGCGACCGGGTAGCCAGCCGCGAGGAGTACGTGACCGACCTGGCGGTGATCAGCGAGGGCTCGACCCTTGTATTGCAGGCTGGCAAGCGTACCCTTTCCCTGAAGCCGGATGACCTCGAGCATTACAAGGGTGAGCGTGGTCGCCGTGGTAGCAAATTGCCACGTGGCTTCCAGCGCGTCGACGGGCTGATGGTGGAAACCCCGGCCTGAGTGGATGGGCCGTCTGCTGCGGCGCTTTCGGCGCCGCTTCAGGCGGAAATGCTGGAGTCTGGTGGCTATTTCGCGGATGATAGTGCCCGCGTGGCGCCGGCGTGGCCGAGTGCCAGGATGAATCTACATGAGTATCACTGCGGTCAGTCTGGTGACGGCCGCCTGGATGGGATGAATGAAATTTCCGCGCCTTCCATTTGCGCTGCTGATGACTGGTTTGCTGGGCCTGAGCGGATGCAGCATGCATCAGCCGGTTGCCCTGTATCAGCTCGACAGTGGTGAACCCGGCCAGCCGACCCAGGCGGCGGGCATGGCGGTGGTGCTCGGCCCGGTATCGGTGGCCGACTACCTGCAACGCGAGACCTTTCTCCAGCGTCAGGCCGACGGCAGCCTGACAGCGGCCACCGATGGCCGCTGGGCCGGTAGCCTTTCGTCGGATATCGACCAGTTGCTGGTGCGCCAGCTGGCCTGGCGCCTGGACAGCCAGCGCGTGGTGCTGGCGCCGGCAAGCGCCGGCTTCACGCCGGACGTGCAGGTGCTGCTGTCGATCACCCGCCTGGATTCGGGCAAGAACCAGCCGGCGATCCTGGATGCCCAGTGGCGCGTGCTGGACCGCCGGGGCCAGGTGCGTGACAACCGCATCGTCCACCTCGAGCAGCCCCATGCGGGCACCGAGTCGGCGCAGGTCCAGGCCCAGGGGCAATTGCTGCAGAAGCTGGCCGAACAGCTGAGCAGCGCAGTCAAGCCACTGGCCAACCAGCCGGCCATCGCCGAGGAGACGCCCCGCAAGCAGGCGGCCCCGGTGCAGGTGAAGAAAGAGCCGGAGAAGCCGAAGATCCCGATGGCTTCGCCGATTCGTACCGATATGGAAGTGTTCCGCTTCTGATATCCGCAGACACAAAAAAGCCCGCAGCGATGCGGGCTTTTTTGTGCACGATGACCTGTAGGAGCGGCCTAGTGCCGCGAAAGGGCCGCAGAGCGGCCCCGACAATCTTCGCATCAACACTGAGATCCTGGGGCTGCTACGCAGCCCTTTCGCGGCACGAGGCCGCTCCTACAGGGATCGCGAGAACTCTCAGGCGCGGCGCTCGTGCATCCGTGCCAGCTGGCGTTCCAGCATCGACGGGTAAGGCTCCATCAGGCGCTCGACGCAGCAGGCGCCCTCGGGGCTTGCGATCGGCCTAATACGCGCACGCTGGCGCACCAGGGCGTCATCGCTGATGCGGCGTTCCACCAGCAGCAGGTTGCGGCTGTGCTGCGACAGGGCCAGGGCATCCTGGGCCTGCTCGGTCATCAACAGATCGACCTGATCCATGCCTTGCAGGTCGTCGGCCAGTACCAGGCCCAGTTGCAGTTGCAGGGTGATGCCGCTGTCAGCCACCTCGATCTGCAGGGCATGGCCCAGGGCGCGCAGCAGCTCGCCACAGCAGATGGCGTTGGTCAGGTAGTCCTCGCCGCAATCGCGGCTGTGGAACAACAGCAGGGTGCTGCCGTCATTCAGGGTGTGGACTTCCCCTTCGTACAGCGAAGCGGCCTGCTCCAGGCAGTCGCGGTAGCGTTCGAGCAATTCGGTCAGGCGGGTGCGTGGCAGGCGGCGCAGTTGCTCCTGGGAGCCCAGCTGCACGGCCAGCACGGCACTGAACTGCGGCTCGTCGGACTCGACGATGACAGGCTTGGCCGGGGCGCTTTGCTCATCCATCAGATCGGCGAAGGCGTCGTCGTCCTCGTCGTGATCGACAGTCTGTACCGCCGCTTTCGCCCGTGGAGCGACCTTGGCAGCTGGCGCGTCGTCGAAATCGTCTTCCTCGTCTTCTTCCTCCGGCTCCGGTGGCGGCGGTGGGGCGAGGCGGGCGTGCAGCTGGCGCGCCAGGTCGCCAATCTCGTCCTGGCGGTCGGTGCCCGGCGTGTAGGGGTGCGGGTCGCGCAACCAGACGCGCAGCTGCAGCAGCGGGGTCGAGATGAAGCGGCCCAGGCGCAGGCTGAGGGTCAGGGCCAGGGCCAGCAGGATCGCGGCGAGGATGCCCATGCTCTGCAGGCTGATCAGCATCGGCTGCTGGAACTGGCTCATGTCCAGGCTGATGCGCAACTGGCCGGCCGTGACGTCCTGGAAGGTGATCTTGGTCTGGTAGACCCCTTCGGTTTCGCCCAGCAGGCTGTTGCGCGGGCGCTGGCCGGCCTCGGCGAGGATGCGGTTGTCCACGCTATAGATGGCCGCATGGGCCACCAGCGGGTTCTTCACCAGGTTGCCCAGCAGCACGTTGAGGCTGAGGATGTCGTTGGACACCAGCAGCTCGGTGGCCGAGGTGGCTGTCTGGGTGGTCAGGCTCTGGCCGACGGCATCGGCCTGCTCGTGCATGGCCTGCTTGAACTGCAGGCCCATCACGCAGGCGTAGATCACCAGGGCCAGGGCCACCAGGAAGATGTTATGGCTGGCAATGCGCAGGGCCAGTGGAATTCGGCGCTGGCTCAGGGCTCGGTAGATCATCAGGAAGAAGTTGTCGGGTTTTACGGGCGTGGGCCGGTTCACAGAGCTCGGCTCTTTATGGCGAGAAAGTTGCTGCGCAGTATAGCGATACGTGTTTTGTCGGCAAAGTATCGTTGGCGCCCGATGGTCATGGAAAATCGGTAGAATGCGCATTTTTCATCGAGTTGGAGCCCCGGTCTTGCGCGAAATCGTCCTGATCAACATCACTGGTGAAGACCGTCCAGGTCTCACTGCGGCCATCACCGGCGTCCTGCTCCAGGGCGGTGTGAACATTCTCGACATAGGCCTGGCGGTCATGCACGGCACATTGTCGTTCGGCATCTTGGTCGACATCCCCGACAACGAAGTGGCCACCGCGCTGCTGCAGAGCGTGCAGTCCAAGGCTCACGAACTGGACCTGCAGGCCCGCTACACCCCCATTTCCGAGGCCGACTACCAGCACTGGGCCGACAGCCAGGGCGAGGCGCGCCATATCGTTACCCTGCTCAGCCGCCGGGTGACCCCGCAGCAGTTGCAGCGGGTCAGCGCGATCATCAGCCAGTATGGCCTGACCATCGAGCGCATCGAGCGGCTGTCCGCCCGCGTGGCGCTGGACGCCCCGACCGACAAGGGCAAGTCCGCGCTGGAAATCTCCGTGCGCGGCGAGGCCAGCGATGCCCAGGCCCTGCGCGCCGATTTCTTTGCGTTGTCCGAAGAACTCAACGTCGACATCGCCTTCCAGCGCGATGACCTGTTCCGTCGCAACCGCCGCCTGGCGGTGTTCGACATGGACTCGACCCTGATCGAGGCCGAGGTGATTGACGAGCTGGCCAAGGCCGCTGGCGTCGGCGAGCAGGTGGCGGCGATCACC
Organism: Pseudomonas sp. NMI760_13; assembly: GCF_021283245.1. Classification (NCBI taxonomy): domain Bacteria; kingdom Pseudomonadati; phylum Pseudomonadota; class Gammaproteobacteria; order Pseudomonadales; family Pseudomonadaceae; genus Pseudomonas; species Pseudomonas sp. NMI760_13. The sequence continues at coordinate 130,649 of NZ_JAJSRC010000015.1, forward strand.
GAGCGCGCCATGCGTGGCGAGCTGGATTTTCGCGCCAGCTTCAAGGAGCGCATGGCGCTGCTCAAGGGCCTGGACGTGGGTGTGCTCGACCAGATCGGCGCCTCGCTGCGCCTGACCGAGGGTGCCGAGCACCTGTTCGCCGAGCTCAAGCGCCTGGGCTACAAGACCGCCATCCTCTCTGGCGGCTTTACCTACTTTGCCAAGCAGGTGCAGGCGCGCCTGGGCATCGACTACGTGTTCGCCAATGAACTGGAGGTGGTCGACGGCAAGGTGACCGGCGTTGCCGTCGAGCCGATCGTCGATGCCCAGCGCAAGGCCGAATTGCTGCAGCAGCTGGCCAGCGAGGAAGGCCTGCAGCTCGAGCAGACCATCGCTGTTGGCGATGGCGCCAACGACCTGCCGATGCTGTCCCTGGCCGGCCTGGGCGTGGCCTTCCGCGCCAAGCCGCTGGTGCGTCAGTCGGCCAAGCAGGCGATCTCGACCCTGGGGCTGGATGGCGTACTGTACCTGCTGGGCGTGCGCGATCGCGAAGCGCGCGGTTGATCTTGAGCCGGGGCCGCGTTGCGGCCCTTTCGCGGCACAAGGCCGCTCCTACAGAGAGCCGCAATACCCTGTAGGAGCGGCCTTGTGCCGCGAAGGGCTGCAACGCAGCCCCAATAAAAAGGCCCTGCATGATTTGCATCATGCAGGGCCTTTTGCTTACCGGATGATCAGGCCTGGTTCGGCTGCGCCAGCAGCTCACCCATGCGCACTGCAGAACCCGCACCCAGACTCTCGGCCCACTTCACCTGCTCCGGCCCGAACAGCACGATGGCGGTGGAGCCCAGCTTGAAGCGGCCCAGTTCGGCACCTTTTTCCAGATGGATCGGCGCACGGCTGGCTTCGTCGTAGCGGAAGGTCTTCAGCTCGCGCTTCGGCGGCGTGACCAGGCCGGCCCAGACGGTCTCGATCGAGGCAACGATCATCGCGCCGACCAGCACCACGGCCATCGGCCCGCGCTCGGTGTCGAACAGGCAGACCACGCGCTCGTTGCGGGCGAACAGCTCAGGCACGTTTTCCGCGGTGGTCTGGTTGACCGAGAACAGCCGACCCGGCACATAGACCATCTCGCGCAGGGTGCCGGCCAGCGGCATGTGCACGCGGTGGTAGTCCTTGGGCGACAGGTAGATGGTGGCGAATTCGCCGCCCATGAACGGCGCGGCCAGGGCCGGATCGCCGCCCAGCAGCTCCAGGGCACTGTAGCCGTGGCCCTTGGCCTGGAAGATGCGGCCGTGCTCGATCGGGCCGAGCTGGCTGACGGCGCCATCGGCTGGGCAGAGGATCGCGCCGGGGGTTTCGTCCAGCGGGCGGGCACCGGGCTTGAGGGCGCGGGTGAAGAAGGCGTTGAAGTGCTCGTAGGCGCTGAGGTCTTCGACCAGTGCCTCGGACATGTTCACCTGGTAGCGCTTGGCGAACCAGGCGGTGAAGGCGTTCTTGAACCAGCGCGCGCGGCACTCGGCGACGCAGCCGGCCAGCCGCGACAGCAGGTGGTGCGGCAGCAGGTACTGGCTGATGATGAACAGACGGGATTTCATGCAGGTTCCTTAGACTTCTACAGGCGTGTCCGGGTGGTTGCCCCATTCGCTCCACGAGCCGGCGTAGGCCTTGACGCGTGGATAGCCGAGGGACTTGGCCACCAGGTAGGTGAATCCGGAGCGGCGGTGGGTCTGGCAGTGAGTGATCACTTCCTTGTCCGGAGTGATGCCCCGTTCCTTCAGGGTTTTGGCAATGTCCTTGCGGATGCGCAGGTGATCGTTGAGATCCATGCCCTCGGTCCACTCGAGGTTGATCGCGCCGGGAATGTGCCCGCCCTTGGCGGCCAGTACCTTCTCGCCGCTGAATTCCTGTGGGCCACGGGCATCCCAGATGACCAGGTCATCAGCGCCCAGGCGACTTTGCAGGTATTCACGGGTGGCGGTCGGTTCGCCGTGCAATTGCAGGCGCACAGATGTACCGGCCGCTGCCGGCACCTCGGTGGTGAGCTTGTCGGCGGGCCAGGCCTGAATGCCACCGTTGAGATAGTGGTAGTGCTCATGGCCGATCACGTCGAGCAGCCAGATGAAGCGGCCGGCCCAGCCGCCACCTTCATCGTCGTAGACCACATAGACGGCGTCGTTGCGATGACCGAGCTCGCTGAACAGCCTTTCCAGGTCCGCCAGTGCCGGCACCAGCCCGGGGGCCGGGGGTTGGCCGAGCTGGGTGCGCTTGCCCTCGACGAAGCGGGCGCCGGGGATATGGCCGCTGACATAGCGGTTGGCGCTGCTCAGGTCGATCAGGATCAGCTCGGGCGAATCCAGGCGCGGCAGCAGATCCTCGGCTTCGATCACCAGGGGCAGGCCGGAAAAGTCAGTCATCCACGTTCTCCAGGGTGGAAAGAGGGGCGATTGTAGCGCAAGGGTCAGGCATTGCGGGTGGCAAACACGGCGAGGGCGCGTTCAACGCATTGCGCGGTCTTGCCGAACGCCTGCACGCTGACATCGGCCAGTGGCTTGCCGTCCTGGTCGGCCACCGCCAGCATCAGCACCTGGTCGCCCACCGCCAGCGAGCGCAGCAACAGGTGCTCGCCGCGAAAGAAGGCGCGTAGCGGTGCCGGCAGCAGGGCGCTGAACTGGCCATGGTTGTCGGGCGTCAGGCGCAGTTGGCCGGCTTTTGCCATCAACTTTTGCAACAATTTGTTCTGCGCGACGGGCAACGCCATGGCGGCGGCCTCTCGCGGCAGGCCGGCGGTCTGCTGCACGCGCAGATAGTCGGTGGCCTTGTCCAGGCTCAGCAGCATGATGCGCTGCATGCCACAGGCCAGCAGGGCATCGCGGGCCTGGGTGGCCAGGTGCACGGCGTTGCTGAACGGGCTGGGCTGGGCCAGCAGTTCCTGGCACAGCGCACGCCAGCGGCCGAGGTCCTCGGTGCTGGGCGGTGGCGGCGTGAGCATGTCCGGGTGCGGCCGGCGCTGGTGCCAGGGCCAGATCAGCGCCTCGGCCGGGTGGAAAAGCGCATGCCGGGCGTGATGGCGGGCACTGGCCGCAGCCTGTTGGTGGACCTGCTGCTGGACATCGTCCAGGGTGGTCTGCAGATACAGCGCGGTGAGCAGTTGCCAACGCAGCAGGTGCGGGTTGTCCCAGCCCACCTGGGCCGCCAGGGCCAGGCCGTTGGCCAGCAGCACGGTGTTGGGCGGCTGGTTGAACCAGCGGCGCAGGGCCGGTTCGTCGTCCAGGCGCTGCTGCTGGACCAGCGGGTCCTGCTCGCGGGCGATGTTCAGCACCTGGGCGAGCTGCTCGCGTTCTTCGAGCAGCAGGCGGTAGCCCTGGATGACCCATTCGGGCAGGCGCCAGTGTTCGGCCAGGCTTCGGCACAGCTGCATCAGGCGCACCCCGAACAGCTCCCGCTCGACCACGGCAGCGTCCTCGCCCTTGTGAATCACCCGCAGTTCCCAGGTGTCGAGCAGCTTGGGGTAGGCCAGGGCCAGGGGCCACAGCGGCGAGAGGAACAGCAGGCTGCCCCAGTGGATCTCCTGCCACAGCCGTGCCAGGCGGCTGGCGAACAGGCCATTGGCCTGCTGGGTGGCATGCTGGCTGATCAGCAGGAACTGGCGCAGTACCGGTGGAGTGTCGTCGCCGGGCACCGCTGGCAAGCGTGCCAGCAGTTGGCTGATACGGGCCAGGCCCAGGCGGTTGAGGGCAACTTCCAGACTTTCAGCTGGCTCGGCCTGGCTGGCATTGGCCGAATGGTTGGCCTCGCGCATCACGCACAGCACCAGCGCGGGGCTGTCCTGCATCAGTTCGGCTATGTCGCGCAGGGAGCGGCGACTGTCGTTGATGGCCTGCAGAACGCGGTCATGGCTCTCTTTCGGGACCGGCACGCGGACCCCGTCGAGCAGCTTTATCCAGCCCTCCAGGCTCGTCGGGACCTGAGTTGGCACCTTGGTTTCAATTGGCATATTGACATCAGTCCGAACTGGCTTTTCGCAATGAGTGGCTATAGTCTGGCGCAGTTCTGCCGATAAGTAGAAGAAGAGTTTTCAAGCTTCCGTTCCCTACCCTGACCACGACAGCAAGTGCTTCCAACTTATGGCTAAAATTATCGGCATCATCGTCGTATTCGCGAGCGTGCTCGGCGGCTACGTGCTTTCCCACGGCAAGATCGCGGCACTGATCCAGCCGTTCGAAGTGCTGATCATCGGCGGCGCGGCCTTTGGTGCGTTCCTCCAGGCCAACCCTGGTTACATGACCATGCATGTAATCAAGAAGTCGCTGAAGATGTTCGGCACCCGCTTCACCCACACCTTCTACCTCGAGGTGCTGGGCCTGGTGTACGAGATCCTCAACAAGAGCCGTCGTGAAGGCATGATGGCGATCGAGGGCGACATCGAGGACGCCGCGGCCAGCCCGATCTTCGCCAAGTATCCGGCCGTGCTGGGTGATGAGCGCATGACCGCGTTCATCTGCGATTACCTGCGGATCATGTCCACCGGCAACATGGCGCCCCATGAGCTCGAAGGCCTGTTCGACATGGAGCTGCTGAGCATGAAGGAGGAGCTGGAGCACCCGTCCCACGCGGTGACCGGCATCGCCGACGGCATGCCCGGCTTCGGTATCGTCGCGGCGGTACTGGGTATCGTGGTGACCATGGCCTCGCTGGGTGATGGCGACCAGAAGTCCATCGGCCTGCACGTGGGCGCGGCGCTGGTCGGTACCTTCTTCGGTATTCTCGCCGCCTACGGCTTCTTCGGCCCGCTGGCCAACGCCCTGCGCCACGATGCGAAAGAGGAACTGAACGTCTACGAGGCGATCAAGGCCTCGCTGGTGGCCTCGGCCTCCGGCATGCCGCCGTCGCTGGCGGTCGAGTTCGGTCGCAAGGTGCTGTACCCGGCGCACCGCCCGAGCTTTGCCGAGCTGGAACAAGCAGTACGCGGTCGCTAAGCCATGGAGAACAATCAGCCCATCATCGTCAAGCGCGTCAAGCGCTTTGGCGACGGCCATCACGGCGGCGCCTGGAAAATCGCCTTCGCCGACTTCGCCACGGCGATGATGGCGTTCTTCCTGGTGCTCTGGCTGCTGTCGACGGCCACGCCCGAGCAGAAGATCGCCATCGCCGGTTACTTCAAGGATCCGATTGGCTTCTCCGAGAGCGGCACGCCCTACATCATTGACCTGGGCGGCTCGCCGCAACTGGCGCCGGAAAAGACCATCAACCCGGAAACCAAGTCGGAGCCGACGCCTGACACCAGCATCCAGCTGGACAAGGACCAGGTCGAGACCATGGCCGAGCAGGTCGAGCGCGAGCGTCTCGAGCTGCTGCTGCAGGAGCTGCAGAACAAGGTCGAGGAAAACCCGCAGTTGCAGAAGTTCAAGGACCAGATCCTGTTCGAGATCACCCAGGACGGCCTGCGCATCCAGATCATGGACGCCGAGAACCGGCCGATGTTCGACCTCGGCAGCGCGCGGTTGCAGCCGTATTTCGAGGACATCCTGCTGGCCATGGCCGACACCATCAAGGCGGTGCCGAACAAGATCAGCATCAGTGGCCACACCGACGCCAAGCCGTATTCCGGCACCGGCGACTTCGGCAACTGGGAACTGTCGGCCAACCGCGCCAACGCCGCGCGTCGTGCCCTGGTTGCTGGCGGCTATCCGGATGAGCAGGTGGCGCGGGTGGTCGGCTATGCCTCGTCGTCGCTGTTCGACCGGGCCAATCCGTTCAACCCGGTAAACCGCCGCATCGATATCATCGTCCTGACCAAGAAGGCCCAGCGCGATATCGAGGGTGAGCAGGGTGCGCCGGAGGCCACGCCACCGGCCACTGCAACACCGCCTGCGGACGCCGCACCCGGGGCCGCCGCGGCGCCGGGCGACGCGCCGATGCAGCCGCGCGAGCTGCGCCAGAAGCTGAACATCTTCGAGGATGGCGTGTTGAAGATGGACGAGGCCAAGGACCAGTAAATGACAGGGGCCGCATCGCGGCCCTTTTTCATTGCCTGCATCACGTTCAGCGTGGGAGCGGGCTTGCCCCGCGATGCGGTGTAGGGCACCGGCTTTTCCGGTGTCGGGCCAAGCCCTCTCTCATGGAACAAACCGTAACTCATTGATTTAGCTCGACCCTGTGGGAGCGGGTTTATCGGACCGCCGCACCGCCGCGAAGAATCCAGCGCGGTGTATGGCACCGGCTGCGCCGGTGTTCACGGGTGAACCCGCTCCCACAGGGGACAGTTCCCTGCGCGATAACGTAGCCCGAAGGGCTGGGCGATCGCCCAAAAGCCTGCCCCGGCGCGCTCAGAAACCCCGCCTGATCTTGGCCTTGAGGTCGGCGTGAAAGAAATCCGCGTTGTCCCTGTCCGATACGCTCCCGCTCCGGGCCATCGAGGCCATGGAGCGGCCAAAGGTCTGCTCGTCGTGGTAGGCCCGCACGAACAGCTCGATATGTTCCCGCTCGCGCATTGCCGGCCATCTGCCCAGGCACTCCGGTAGTTCGGCGGTGCTTGCGTGATAGAAACTCACCCGGCGATTGGCCATGGTAGCGGCGCCCAGCAGCCAGGCCGTCCACCAGTCGTCGACGGTGTGCTCGGACAGCACACCGATCCAATGGGTGGCATCGGCCATGTGCTGGCAGAAGCCGTCATGCAGGTCGTCCAGGGTCTGCCCTTCGCTGTCGAAGGGCACCAGTTGGGTGGGAATACCTTCGAGCAGCAGGCGTTCGTTGAGGATGAAGGCATCGAGCCGTTCATCCCGGCGGTAACTGATGAAAACCGGCATCCTTGTTGCCCTCCCTGATCAATGCCGACGACAAGGCATGACCATCAGGGAAAGCTGGGATAGGGACAATAGGTGACCGCAAAACCGGAGCGGTCCTACCTGCTCCGGTAACGTTTCCTACAACTCGGGCAGTTCAACGCGCCAATCAGTAGGTATCTTCCGGCAGGCTGGCGATGATCGAGCGGTAGCTGTTCATCCGCTGCTGGGTGACGCTGCCGTCCTCCAGGGCCTTGAGCAGGGCACAGCCGGGCTCGCGGTCATGCTTGCAGTCGCGAAAGCGACAGTGGCCGAACAGTTCGCGGAACTCGATGAAACCATCCTCCACGTCGTCGCGGCTGACATGCATCAGGCCGAACTCGCGGATGCCCGGCGAGTCGATCAGGTCACCGCCGTTGGGGAAGTGGTAAAGCCGTGCGGTGGTGGTGGTATGGGTACCCTGGCCGGACCACTCCGACAGGTCGCCAACGCGCGTGTCGGCGGCGGGCAGCAGGCTGTTGACCAGCGAGGATTTGCCCACGCCGGATTGGCCGACGAACACGCTGATATGGCCGTCGAGGGTCTCCTGCAGGCGCTGCATGCCATCGCCGTGGTGGGCCGAGACCTCCAGCAGCGGGTAGCCCAGGCCACGGTAGACCTCGAGCATCGCATGGAGGGTCGGACCGTTCTCGTCGTCGATCAGGTCGGCCTTGTTCAGCAGCAGCAGCGGGCGGATACCGGCATGCTCGGCGGCTACCAGGTAGCGGTCGATCAGGTTGGGGTGCGGCTCGGGCGCCGGGGCGAAGACGATGACGATCAGGTCGACGTTGGCCGCTACCGGCTTGAGCTGGCCGTGGTTGTTCGGTCGGCACAGCTCGGTGCTGCGCGGCATCTGCGCGACGATCACGCCGATCCCCTGGTTGCCGGCGCGCCAGACCACGCGGTCGCCGGTGACCAACGCCGGCAGGTTGGCCCGCAGGTGGCAGCGGAAGACCTGGCCGGCGGCCTCGCCGTCCTGGGCCTCGACCTCGACCTGCACGCCGAAGTGGGCGATCACCAGGCCAAGCTGCTCAGGCCCCAGGTCGCCACCTTCCAGCTCCTGCAGCACGTGCTGCTCGCGTTTGGCGGCGCGGGCGGCGCGCTCGCCCTGGATCTTTTCGATGCGCCAGTTCTGGCGGCGGTTGAGCTGGCGTTTGGCCATGAGGGTTCCGTGTCGGCGGGGCAGAAAGAAAACGGCGGGCAGTTTAGCACGGCGTGCCCACGAGCCGCCCTGCTAGGCTAATATGACGGGCTATTCGAGGAGCCTTTTCATGCAGAACCCACAGAACCTGATCTGGATCGATCTGGAGATGACCGGCCTGGATCCGGACAACGACGTCATCATCGAGATGGCCACCATCGTCACCGACAGCGAGCTGAACACCCTGGCCGAAGGCCCGGTGATCGCCATTCATCACAGCGATGAGGTGCTGGCGCGCATGGACGAGTGGAACACCCGCACCCACGGCGCCTCGGGCCTGACCCAGCGTGTGCGCGAGAGCAAGGTGAGCATGGCGCAGGCCGAGGCGCAGACCATCGCTTTCCTCGAGCAGTGGGTGCCGAAGGGCAAGTCGCCGATCTGTGGCAACAGCATCTGCCAGGACCGCCGTTTTCTCTATCGCCACATGCGTGAACTGGAAAACTACTTCCACTATCGCAACCTCGATGTCTCCACGCTCAAGGAGCTGGCCGCACGCTGGGCGCCGGATGTGCGCGACAGCTTCAAGAAGGGCAGCACCCACCTGGCGCTGGATGACATCCGCGAGTCGATCGGTGAGCTGCGCCACTATCGCGAGCACTTCATCAAGGTCTGACCTTGCCGTGCGCCGACGATCGTCGGCGCGCCCCCTTTTGGTGCCCCGCGCGACTGGGTAGACTGCGCGCCTTTCCCGCACGGACCTGCACCATGTTGCTGATGCTCTACCTCATCGCCATCACCGCCGAAGCCATGACCGGCGCCCTGTCCGCTGGCCGTCGCGGCATGGACTGGTTCGGCGTGGTGCTGATCGCCTGCGTCACCGCGCTTGGTGGCGGCTCGGTGCGCGACGTGCTGCTTGGGCACTACCCGCTGACCTGGGTGAAGCATCCGGAGTACCTGGTGCTGACCAGTTTCGCGGCGCTGCTTACGATCTTCATCGCGCCCTTGATGCGCCACCTGCGGTCGCTGTTCCTGGTGCTCGACGCCCTGGGGCTTGTGGCGTTCACCCTGATTGGTTGCATGACTGCTCTGGAAATGGGGCAGGGGTTCCTGGTCGCTTCGATCAGCGGGGTAATCACCGGGGTGTTTGGTGGCATCCTGCGGGATATCTTCTGCAACGATATTCCGTTGGTGTTTCGGCGTGAGCTGTATGCCAGTGTTTCGTTTGCGGCGGCCTGGTTCTACCTGGGGTGTGTTTACTTCAAAGTTCCGGCGGAACAGGCCATGTTGCTGACGCTGTTTGGTGGTTTTCTGGTGCGGTTGTTGGCGATTCGGTTTCATTGGGAGATGCCGAAGTTTCATTACAATGATCAACAGTAAATTAGCGCTGGGCTTTGAGGGGTTCGGTTATCCTTGTGGGAGCCGGCTAGTCGCCGAGAGCCTATAACTTAGCTACACTGCCAGTGGTCCAATAGTTGGTTCATGTCTGTTGATCTTGATCTTGATCGGCGTTTTTCAAGGTAGTTGTCGCGTCACCCTTCCAGCTATGCGGCTTGCTTCGTGTGCTGTTGATCCCGATCAGG